>NZ_JBAMDA010000001.1:325833-651666 GCF_036964665.1 Nitrobacter sp. NHB1 | reverse complement strand
GGAGCGTATCGAGGCACGCGAAGCGACCCTTGAGGACGGCCACTGGCTGTTCAAAGGTGTTCGCCGCTTTACGCTCGATAGCCCTCCGGTCGAGCAGGAGACCCTCGTCCTCCCGACCAGTCTGACGGCGGCGCAAGTCCGGAACAGTTTCGCCACCCCCGAGACTGTGTCATTTTGGCAACTGCCGGGGTATATCAGGTCGTCCGAGAGTTCAGGATTCGCCACCGCAGGCTATCGGCTGCAATACCACAAACTCATCGCACAGCCGTTTTTGCTGGCTGCAATGGTGATGCTGGCGGCCTCGGTGAGCCTCAGGTTCTTCCGCTTCGGCGGCGTACAGAAGATGGTTTTGAGTGGCGTGGGGTCAGGCTTTCTGCTCTACGTCCTGTCCAAGGTAACCGAGGATTTGAGCAAGGCCGAGTTGATGAATCCAATCGCTGCGGCGTGGTTGCCCGTCTGCGTGGGCGGCCTCGCCGGCTTTTTGGTCTTGTTGCACCAGGAGGACGGATAGTGGCTGTAATCGCCGCCCTCCGTAGACGCTCGCCTGCTTGCGAGCGGCGCACTCCCCTGCGCCGCCACCGAATTGACGTGCCCGCGATTCTGACCGCGTTGGCCACCGCAACTCTCGGTCTGATCATCGCCGCCGAGCTGGACATCGTCACGACCACGCCGGCCGCGGCCCAAAGTTTCACCTACAACCCTCGCCCGGCAAAGCCCAAGCCGCCGCCGGCTGAGAAGAACGGGCAGATGCTCGTTCAGGCCAACGAGGTCGACTACGATTATAACAACTCGCGCGTCTCAGCCGTTGGCAACGTGCAGTTGTTCTACAACGGAACCAGCGTCGAGGCGGACAAGGTCATCTACGACCAGAAAACCAAGCGGCTCCACGCCGAGGGCAACATCCGCATGACCGATGCGGACGGCAAGATCACCTACGCCAACATCCTGGATTTGAGCGACGACTACCGGGATGGCTTTGTCGATTCGCTAAGGGTCGACACCGCGGACGCGACGCGCATGGCAGCGAGCCGGGCCGATCGGACCGAGGGCAACTACACCGTCTTCGAGAACGGCGTCTACACCGCCTGCGCGCCCTGCAGGGAGGATCCGAAAAGGCCTCCGCTGTGGCAGGTCAAGGGCGCCCGCATCATTCACAATCAGACCGAGAAGATGCTGTACTTCGAGGACGCCCGGCTGGAATTCTACGGCGTGCCGATAGCCTATATGCCCTTCTTCTCCACGCCGGATCCGACCGTGAAGCGCAAGAGCGGCTTCCTGATGCCTAGTCTGACTACCTATGATGCCTTTGGGGTCGGGATCGAGGTCCCCTATTACTTCGCGCTCGCGCCGAACTACGATCTGACCCTCTCGCCGCGCTTTACCACGCGGCAGGGCGTGCTGATGCAGGGCGAGTTCCGGCAGCGTCTCATCGACGGCGCCTATCAAATCCGTGCTTATGGAATCGACCAACTCGATCCCGGTGCCTTCACGAGCGGTGGTACCCCCCTGCCTGGCGATCGTCAGTTCCGCGGCGGTGTCGACACCAAGGGCCAGTTTGCGTTGAACGACAAATGGGTCTGGGGCTGGGACGGCGTCCTGTTGAGCGACTACTATTTCTTCTCCGACTACCGGTTGTCGCAATACAAGGACCCCCTGCAATCGTTCCTGAGTCTGCCGACCGAGGCGATCTCGCAGCTCTATCTGACCGGCGTCGGCAACCGCAGCTATTTCGATGCCCGCGCGATCCACTACCTGAGCTTCTCAGGCAACCAAAGTCAGGTTCCGGTGGTTGCGCCGGTCATCGACTATTCGAACGTCGTCAATCATTCGGTCATCGGTGGCGAGTTCAGCTACAAGTTCAACTTCACCAACCTCACGCGCGATCAGGCGCAGTTCGATCCGATCTCGACGCTCGCGAATACCTCTTACCTGTGCCTTCCGACGTCAGCCGACCCGATGGCACGGACGCCCAACAACTGCCTACTCCGCGGCATTCCCGGCACCTACACCCGGCTAACCGCCGAAGCACAGTGGCGCAAGTCGTTCACCGATTCCTTCGGCCAGATCTGGACGCCATTCGCTTCGCTTCGCGCCGACGCGATCAATGCCGACATCTCTAACCAGCCGGGCGTGTCCAACTTCCTGCAGCCCGGCAACGCGAGCACGGTCCGCCTGATGCCGACGGTGGGTCTTGAGTATCGCTACCCCTTCATCAACGTTCAGCCCTGGGGCACCACGACAATCGAACCGATCGCGCAAGTCATCATCCGCCCGAACGAAAGCTATGCGGGCAAGCTGCCGAACGAGGATGCGCAAAGTCTGGTCTTTGACGCCAGCAATCTCTTCAGCGTCGACAAATTCTCCGGATACGACCGCGTCGAAGGCGGCGGCCGCGCCAATGTGGGCATAAAGGCGACGACCCAATTCGACCACGGCGGCGCGATCAATTTCCTGTTCGGCCAGTCCTATCATCTGTTCGGCCTGAACTCGTTCGCTGTCGCGGATCTTACCAATACCGGGGTTGATTCCGGCTTGCAGCGCGCGCAATCCGACTATGTGTCGAGCATCAACTATTCACCCAACAGCATCTTCACGTTCAGCACACGCGCGCGTTTCGATGAAGCGACCTTGAACGTACAGCGCTTCGAGGCCGAAGGCCGCGCCAGCTTCAACCGCTGGTCTGCGAGCGTCCTGTACGGCGATTATGCCGCGCAGCCGGACCTCGGATATCTCACGCGCCGCCGGGGCATTCTGGGCACCGGTTCCATCAAGGTTGCTTCGAACTGGGTCGTGCAGGGTGCGGCACGCTGGGATCTGGAAGCCAACCAGATCAATCAGTATTCAATCGGCGCAGGGTACGTGGACGACTGTTTCGTTCTCGGTGTCAATTACGTGACGTCATACGTCTACTCTGCAGGAACGACGCCGCCCACGCTTACTCATGCTTTCATGCTTCAGCTTGGCTTGCGGACCCTGGGCCAGACTCGCGGAGGGTCGAGCGGCGCTGGCATCCGGTAATTTTCAGAGCGGCGGCACTTTGAACAGCAGGCTGCGCCGCCCGATATGACAACCAGACCCGGTTAACACGAGACCTGCTAGCGCGACTGACATGAAAATGACCTTGCTCCTCCGGGCGTTTTGCCGCCTTGCCGTACTCGCCGTTCTTCCGTTCACCTGCCTGAGCTCGCCGCTGCATGCGCAGTCCGTCGCGGTCATGGTCAACGGCGAGCCGATCACCAGTTTCGATATCGAACAGCGCAGCCGGCTGATTAAAATATCCACGCACAAAACTCCGACCCGGCAGCAGGTGATCGACGAATTGATCGACGAAAAGGTGAAGGTCAAGGAAGCCAAGAGGTTCGGTGTGAACCCGACCTCGGCGGATATCGATCAGCAGTACGCCAGCATGGGCGCGCGGATGCGGATGTCACCGGAACAGTTGACGAAGTCGCTCGCCTCTCAGGGTGTTCGTCCAGACACGATCAAAGCGCGCCTGAGGGCCGATCTTGTCTGGGGAAGCCTCGTGCGCGGCCGCTTTAAGGATAGCCTTCTTGTCAGCGACCGCGACGTCAACGAAGCACTGAAGAACAGCGGCGAGGATCAATCGAAAACGGAGGGGTTCGAATACCAGATGCGCCCCGTCGTGTTGATCGTTCCGCGCGGCGCGGCGGCTTCTGTGATGGAGTCCCGGCGCAAGGAGGCGGACGCGTTGCGCGAACGCGTTCAGTCGTGCGCGGATGCGACTCGCATTTTCAAAGCGATGCGCAACGCCACAATACGCGAGACGGTCGTCAAGACGTCGGCCGACCTGCCGCCGCCGATTCGTGATTTGCTCGACAAGACGCCCGTGGGCCATCTGACCCCGCCGGAGATCACGCGGCAGGGCGTGGAAATGGTGGCTATCTGCGGAAAGAAGGCAACCAGCGTGGATACCCCGAAGAAAAAGGAAATCCGCGAAAAGATGTTCGCCGAAAAGTACGAGAAGAAATCCAAAGACTATCTGGAAGATATCCGGAAATCCGCGATGATCGAATATCGCCAGGGTGGCCCGGGAAAAAAAGGCGAATAACAGTGACGTTCGCGCCCCTCGCTTCGGCTGGTGGCTTGATTCTAACATTGCATCCCGTTGCGGCAGGAGTTCTTGCAAACGTTAGAACCCATGAAAGCCGCGCTGGAGCGACCGCGTGGTGAAGCCTGTTGCACTGACCCTGGGCGAGCCGGCCGGCATCGGACCGGATATCGCGATCGCGGCGTGGCTGCGGCGCAAGAGCGATGCCGTTCCGCCTTTCTATCTCCTTGGCGACCGCGCCTTTATCGCAGCCCGCGCGAAACTGCTCGGAGTTGATCTTCCTCTGGCCGAGGCCGACCCCGGCGATGTCTCCGGGATATTCGCTGAAGCGCTTCCGATTGCTCCCACCGGCCACCCGACAACAGCGCGTCCCGGCCATCCCGACGACAACAGCGCTGCGGCAACGATTGGCTCCATCCGCCAGTCGGTCAACGACGTAATCGCCGGACGCGCTGCCGCGATCGTCACCAACCCGATCGCCAAGAGCGTGCTGTACCGAGCCGGCTTCGCTCATCCCGGCCACACCGAATTTCTCGCCGAACTGGCGGCGACAAACGGCCAACCGCCGCAACCGGTAATGTTGCTGTGGTCGTCCGATCTTGCGGTGGTGCCGGTCACGATTCATCTGCCGCTCCGCGAGGCGATCACCACGCTGTCGAGCCGGATGATCGTTGATACCACTCGCATCGTCGTTGCCGGCCTGCGCACGCGCTTCGGAATTCTCCGGCCCCGTATAGCGGTATCCGGCTTAAATCCTCATGCCGGAGAGGACGGCTCGCTCGGAACCGAGGATCAGACGATC
This sequence comes from Nitrobacter sp. NHB1, assembly GCF_036964665.1. NCBI lineage: Bacteria > Pseudomonadati > Pseudomonadota > Alphaproteobacteria > Hyphomicrobiales > Nitrobacteraceae > Nitrobacter > Candidatus Nitrobacter laanbroekii. Next base: position 646,795 of record NZ_JBAMDA010000001.1, on the reverse strand, counting down.
GTCGCTCCGGCCATCGCAATCCTGCGCGCCGAGGGGGTCGACATCAAAGGCCCGCTTCCCGCCGACACCATGTTTCATGAAGCCGCGCGCCGGACCTACGACTGCGCGATCTGCATGTATCACGATCAGGCCCTGATTCCGGTCAAGACGCTGGCCTTCGATCGGGCGGTCAACGTCACGTTGGGACTGCCGTTCGTCCGCACCTCCCCCGATCACGGCACTGCATTCGATATCGCGGGGACGGGACGCGCCAATCCGTCGAGTCTGATCGCCGCGCTGCGCCTGGCCGCGCGGATGGCGGACTCAACGCATTTGGCATGAGCACGATCGACGACCTCCCCCCGCTGCGCGACGTCATCAGACGTCATGCGCTGTCGGCTCGCAAATCGCTGGGACAGAATTTTCTGCTCGATCTGAACCTCACTGCACGGATCGCGCGCGCCGCCGGCCCGCTTCAAGATGCGACCGTCATCGAGGTCGGCCCCGGTCCCGGCGGATTGACCCGCGCGCTGCTTGCCATGGGCGCACGACAGGTCATCGCCATCGAACGTGACGCGCGTGCACTCGGCGCGCTGGAAGAAATCTCGTGTCGCTATCCCGGCCGCCTCACGATCGTCAACGCGGACGCGACGCAGTTTGATCCCCGTCCGCTGCTCGGCGCGACGCGCGCCAAGATCGTCGCCAATTTGCCCTATAACATCGCGACCGCGCTTTTGATCGACTGGCTGAGCGTCGAACCCTGGCCGCCCTGGTATGACACCATGGTGCTGATGTTCCAGCGCGAGGTCGCCGAGCGCATCGTCGCGCGCGAAAACGAAGAGGCTTATGGCCGCCTCGGCGTCCTGTCGAACTGGCGTGCCGAAACCAAAATCCTGTTCGACATCTCGCCCGCGGCATTCGTCCCGCAACCCAAGATCACGTCCTCTGTCGTTCGGCTGGTGCCTCGCGACAAACCCGAGACTTGCGAGCGCCGGTTGCTCGAACAGGTCGCCGCCGCCGCCTTCGGGCAACGTCGCAAGATGCTGCGGCAAAGCCTGAAATCACTGCCCGCCGATCCGGCTCGGCTGACCGCGGCGGCCGGCATCGACCCGACGCAGCGAGCCGAGACGGTTCCGATATCCGGCTTTGCCGCCATGGCCCGTGAATTAGCGGACATACGGAATAGAACCGGCCGGAACTGAGGAAAAAACATTATGGCGTTGATGCGCCGCCAATCGCTTGTCAAATTCGATGCGCCGGTGTGCGAGACCGTTGTCGACACTCCGAGGCCTCAAGGCCGCGAGGCGCTGGTGCGCATCGAACGTTGCGGACTGTGCCACTCCGACCTGCACATTCAGGACGGCTATTCGGATCTCGGCAATGGCGAACGGCTCGACATCACCCGTGGCATGACGCTGCCGTTCACGCTCGGCCATGAGATCGCCGGCGTCGTCGACGAGGTCGGCCCGGATGCTCCGAAAAATATCATCGGGCAGAAGAAGGCGGTATTCCCCTGGATCGGCTGTGGCCAGTGCCGGGATTGCCGGGCCGGCGATGAAAATCTCTGCGCCAAAAACCGCTTTCTCGGCGTCTCGATCGACGGCGGATTCGCCACCCATGTGCTGGTGCCCGACACAAAATACCTGCTCGATTACGATCCCCTGCCCGTTAACATAGCGGCGACGCTGATGTGTTCAGGCATCACCGCCTACGGCGCACTGAAGCGCCTCGTCGACCGGCCGCGGCAGCGCAACCTGCTGCTGATCGGTCTCGGCGGCGTCGGCATGATGGGACTTGCGTTCGCGCAAGCCATGTTCCAGCAGAGAATCTCGGTCGCGGACTTGAGCCCCGCAGCGCGAGAGAGCGCACTCAGGAACGGCGCTGCGGTGGCCTACGATCCATCGGAAGCCGATATCGTCAAGCGCGTCATCAAGGAGAATGACGGCGGCTTCGATGCCGTCGTTGACTTCGCCGGCAACGAGAAATCGATGAACTTTGCAGTCTCGACCGTCGCCCGCGGCGGCAAGATCGTGGTCTCGGGCCTGATGGGCGGCCATTTCAATCTGCCGATGGTGCAGTGGATTTACAAGCGCATGACCATTGAAGGCTTTATGGTCGGCACGCTCGCCGAGGCGCAGGAACTGATGGCACTGGCGCGGTCCGGCAGGATCAAGCCGACACCCATGAGGGAGGAGCCGATGGGCAATGCCCGGAAATGGATGGAGCAATTGCGTGCCGGCAAGGTGATCGGCCGCGTCATATTCAAGAACTGACGAAGATTTCGCCGAAGCACCCTGACCTCACCAAGAAAACCCGAGGCACGACACGCTACTCGCGAAACGTGTGTTTAATGCGCGCGCCCGGCCTCAATTAAGCCCCAGCCATTCCGGATTTGCGGCGCAATGCGACCCAAGTCTCTCCCGACAATTTGGCGAAGACGTCATCGCGTTCATCTCGTCATCACCGGGGATGCTCATGTCAAACCGTTTGGGGAAATTCTCAACACTTTTGATCGCTTCATTGGCCGGCAGCATTCTCGCGATCGCCGCACACAGTCCGGCACGCGCAGACGACACCTGCCTGTCGGGGCCCAAAGCGACAACGCCGCGCGGAAGCCACTGGTACTATCGCGTCGAGCCGGGAACGAAACGTCACTGCTGGTATCTCGGCGCAGAACGCGGCAAGATCGCGCAGAAAGCTGCGGCAAAGCCCTCATCACCTGCTACCACCGCACCGGATAAGCCGGCCGAGACTTCTGCGGCACCGCCTTTGCAGCCGACCGTCGCCAACGCCCTCGCCGAATTCGACGGTGCGACGGGCGCGCGTGATCAAGCGACGGCCGCCCCCTCGCCATCCGAAACGGCCTCCTCAAATGCGCACGATCAGGCGACCGCCAGCCCCCCGCCATCCGACACGGCTCCGCCAGACCAAGCTGCGCAGACTGCCGATGCCTTGCCGTCAGCCGTTACCACGCGCTGGCCCGATCCGGCGATCAATGCGGCTCCGGTGATCAATGCGGCACAACAGCCGGCACCTGCGGCACCAGTCACGTCCAGCCCGCAGTTGCAGGATGACCCGCCCGCGGCAGCAGTCGCGCCTGCTCCACAGTTGCTTGGCGAACGCAGCGAGCCCGGTCCCGCCGTCCGCGTCGTTGACGTTCCTGAGTCCGAGCCATCGTCCTACTCGATGCCGATGCTGCTGGGCGGACTTGCCGGCGCGTTGGCATTCGCAGGCCTTCTCGGATTTGCGGCTATCAAGTTCGGAAACCTGAGCAGTTTCGGAAACCTGAGCAGCCTCGTGCACATCCGTCGTCGTCGGGATTCGATCTGGGATGTGGTCGATAACGGTCACTCTCCGCCGTGGCAGCGGCGGGATACTGACATCGCGCCGACGCCCGCCAGCGACCCGCTCCGCGCTCGCCGGGAGATCGAGGCGCAATCGCGCGACATCATGGAAATCCTGTCTCGGGCGTCACGTGGGGCGACGACTTAGAGCGCTTACCGTTCTGACGGGTCAGAACGGGTGCTCCAAGTTATTGAGTGGTCGCATTTCGTTACGGTGACCCGGTGTCCACTTCACCGGGAAATACGCTAGCGGTGGACTATGTCTCAAGTTGCCGCTGCAGTTCGCGCACGAACGCCGTCAATCCCGTTCGGCGTTCACGCTTGAGCCGCTCTGCCTTCAGGATCGACTGCACTTCGCCAAAGGCTTCATCGATATTCTGGTTGATGACGATGTAGTCGTACTCGGCCCAATGGCTCAGTTCATGCGTAGCGCGGTCCATTCGTCCGCGGATGACGTCGCCGGAATCCTGGGCGCGCGTGTGCAAACGTCTCTCGAGGTCGGTAGCGGACGGCGGCAGAATAAAGACGCTCACCACGTCGGCCCGGGCTTTCTCCCGCAACTGCTGCGTGCCCTGCCAGTCGATATCGAACAACACGTCGCGGCCGGATGACAGCGCCGCCTCCACCGGAGCGCGCGGCGTACCATAACGGTTGTCGAACACGGTGGCCCATTCCAGCAGCTCGTCGCACTTGACCATGACCGCGAACGTCGCCTTGTCGACGAATTTGTAGTCGCGACCCTCAACTTCGCCGGGCCGCATCGGCCGCGTGGTGGCCGAGACCGACAGACTCAACCCTTCGACCCGCTCGATCAGCAGCCGCGACAGCGTGGTCTTACCAGCACCCGAAGGCGACGACAGCACGAACATCAGTCCGCGGCGTTCAACCCCATCGAAACCCTGGCCGTGAGCAGCCATCGATCACTCCAGATTCTGGATCTGTTCGCGGAATTGCTCGACAACGTTTTTCATTTCAAGGCCGATATTGGTCAATTCGAGATCGTTCGACTTCGAACAGCAGGTGTTGACTTCCCTGTTGAATTCCTGCGCAAGGAAATCGAGCCGCCGCCCGACCGGACCGCCCCCGCCGATCAATTCGCGCGCCTGCGAAATATGCGAGGCAATGCGGTCCAGCTCCTCGCGGATATCGGCCTTCGCGACGATCAGGATTGCTTCCTGATGAAGCCGATCCTGATCGAAGCGGTCGGATACCTCGATAAGCGCTGCGATCTGCTCGGCGAGCCGCGTCTTCACCGCGTCCGGCCGACGGCCGGGCGCGGCCTCCGCCCTGCTCGCGAGACGTTCGATCTCATCCATCCGCTGCGACAGGATCTGACCGAGCGCGACGCCCTCGCGCTCGCGCATATCGATCAGGCTGCGCAATGCCTGTTCGAAAGCACCAGCGGCGGCGGCCTTCGACGCCTGTTCCTCCGCTTTATCGATGTCCGCTTCAACCACTTCGAGAACACCCTTGATCGACAGCAAGCCGTCAATGCTCGGAGCGACCGCGTCGATCCTGCCGGACAAATCTCCCGCAGCTTTCAGGATAGACGCCAACACCTCCTCGTTGATGCGAACGACAGACGCGGCGTTGCTGCGCTTCACGGTCAGATTGGCGTAGACAGTGCCGCGCGACAACATCTGGGCCGACCGGCTGCGCACCGTTGCTTCGATATCGTCCCAGCCCGGCGGCAGCCGCGTCCGAAGGTCGAATCCCTTGGCGTTCACTGATTTCAGCTCCCATTCGAACGCATAGGGCCCACTGGCACCGTGGCTTCGTGCAAAGCCGGTCATGCTCGACAACGCCATCGCGTGGTTTTCTCCGAAGCGTCCAGATATGAGATTCGCGGGAACGGACGTTCCCAGTGGAGTGAATTTGACATTCGCTACCCACGTTGCAGCAGACCCGGCAAGCGACCGTCAAACTCGAAACTCCACTAGATAAATGCTAGTGGCCCGATTCCAACATTTGCAAGAACTCCCGCCGCGACAGGATGCAAATGCTAGAATCGGACCGCTAGGTTAGAGGGTTTTGCGGACGAGTGAAATCCGCTTCCGGAACGACACCGGCGGTTGCGTGGAATAGGCGTCTATTGGTGGACAACGGGCCGCGAAGGCTCTGCCGCGCCATGCCGGGCCGGTCGGGTTCGCTTTCGCGGTGCAGGCTTCGCGGCAGGCGTTTCTCCTGTCGCATCGTTATCCGTTGCGGCGGGCGCCGCAGCCGGCGGCGGCGGATCGTCCTCCGGTTCAACCGTATCGTTCCGGATCTGCTTTTCCATGGTCCGCAGCCGGGCGACGTTCTTCTGGTGTTGCTCGTAGGTCTCGGTGAAGCTGTGCCCACCGGTCCCGTCGGCGACGAAGAACAAATCGCGCGTCCGCGCCGGATTTGCCGCGGCTTCGAGCGAGGCCCGGCCGGGGTTCGCGATCGGTCCGGGCGGCAACCCCTCAATCACGTAGGTGTTGTATGGGGACGGCTGCGTGATTTCGCTGCGTTTGATCGGCCGCCCGAGCGTTCCCTTACCGCCGACCAGGCCGTAGATGATGGTCGGGTCGGATTGCAGCTTCATTTTCTGCTTAAGGCGGTTGACGAACACCGCCGCGACCCGGCTGCGTTCGTCCGCCTTGCCCGTTTCCTTTTCAATGATCGATGCGAGTGTAACGAGCTGCTCGGGCGTCTTGATGGGCACATCGGGGGTACGACGTTCCCAGATTTCCGCGAGCACGCGCTTCTGCGCCTGTTGCATGCGCTGGATCACCTGCTCCCGGCTGGTTCCTCGGGGGAATTTGTATGTCTCGGGCAGCAACGAGCCCTCGCGTGGAATCTCGCGAATGGTCCCCGAGAAAATCTGGTTTTGCGAAAGACGTGCTACGATCTGCTCGGAGGTCAAACCCTCCGGTATAGTCACAGAATGCTGCACCACCTTGCCCTCGACAATGGTGCCGATGACATCGCGAAGACTGGCATTTTTCTGAAACGCATATTCGCCGGGCTTGAGACCGGCGCGTGCCTTCAGCGCCAATACGCTTCCGATAAACGCCAGGCGATTGCTGTCGATCACACCTTCGCGCTGGAGAATGTCTGCGATATCACCCATTCCGGCCCGAGCCGGAATGTTGACGATCTTTTCTTCCTGCAGCGGTCCGGGTGCCTCGATCTTCTGCTTGCCGTAAATATAGATTCCGCCAACACCAAGCATCCCGATCAGCACGATGGTGATGATCGCGTTGCCGGCAATCACCAGCGGACTGCGGACGCGCGCGGAGCGCTTGGGCGGCGGCGGCACCTGTTCGGGTTCAAGTGCGGCGCGCGGACTGCGCGGAGAAATGGGCGGCCTCTCAGTCATCGATACAACCTGAATCCTGTCGGTTCAATCGCGGCCGGCGAATGTCTTTTGCCCCGGCCACCAGCTTACGCCCGCTACTAGGATTTATCATCGAATGCGGCGAAACGGTGGATTTACTCCCGTCACGCGTTAATCGGCCACACGCCGCATGACAACGGACGCGTTGGTGCCGCCGAAACCGAACGAATTCGACAGCACCACATTGATCTCCCGGTTCCGTGCCTTGTGCGGGACCAGATCGATCGCGGTTTCCACGGAGGGATCATCGAGGTTGATCGTCGGCGGCGCGACGTTGTCGCGAATCGCAAGGATACTGAAAATCGCTTCGACAGCCCCGGCGGCGCCCAGCAGATGGCCGATCGACGATTTGGTCGACGACATCGACGTTCTCGATGCGGCGTTGCCCAGCAGGCGCTCGACTGCACCCAGTTCGATTTCATCGCCGACCTGAGTGGATGTGCCGTGGGCGTTGATATAGTCGATATCCGACGGTGATACGCCTGCACGCTTCATCGCCGCGGTCATGCTGCGAAACGCACCGTCGCCGTCGGGCGACGGCGAGGTGATGTGATAGGCATCCCCCGACAGGCCATAACCTGTCACCTCGGCATAGATTCTCGCGCCGCGCCGGCGTGCATGCTCGTACTCCTCAAGCACAACGATACCCGCACCCTCTCCCATCACGAAGCCGTCGCGATTCTTGTCGTAGGGACGCGAGGCTTTCTGCGGCGTGTCGTTGAAGCCGGTGGACAGCGCGCGCGCCGCGCAGAAGCCCGCCATGCCGATGCGGCAGACCGGCGACTCCGCACCGCCCGCCACCATCACATCGGCGTCGCCGAGCCCGATCAGGCGGCTGGCATCGCCGATCGCATGCGCACCGGTCGAACAGGCCGTGACCACAGCATGGTTCGGTCCCTTCAATCCGTGTTTGATCGACACGTAACCCGACGCGAGATTGATCAGGCGTCCCGGAATGAAGAACGGCGACACCTTGCGCGCTCCCCGCTCCTTCATAAGAACCGCGGTGTCGGCGATTCCCGACAAGCCGCCGATGCCGGAACCGATCATGGTTCCGGTCGCGCAACGATCCTCTTCGGTCGCCGGATGCCAGTTCGCATCGTCGAGCGCCTGCGTGGCGGCGCACATCGCAAAGATGATGAAATCGTCGACCTTGCGCTGGTCCTTCGGCTCCATCCACTGGTCGGGATTGAAGGTTCCGTCGGTCCCGTCGCCGCGCGGAACGACGCAGGCGATTCGGCTCGGCAAGTCGGCAACGTCGAACGTCTCGATCTGCTTCGCGCCGCTCTCGCCGGCGAGGATGCGTTTCCAGGTTGGCTCGACGCCGCAGCCAAGCGGCGACACCATGCCTATACCCGTGACGACGACGCGCCTCATATGAAAAACTCCAGCCTCCTTGCCAGCCATAAGGAAAAGCCGGTGGACCGTTCGATCACGGTCCGTCCGGCTTCATCAAGACCGCACGAGAGCGTCAGCTTTTCGCGTTCTTCTCGAGAAACTTGGTGGCATCGCCAACGGTCAGAATCGTCTCTGCCGCGTCGTCGGGAATTTCGCAGCCAAACTCTTCCTCGAAGGCCATCACGAGTTCGACGGTGTCGAGACTGTCGGCGCCAAGATCGTCGATGAAGCTGGCATTATCGACGACTTTCTCGGGCTCTACGCCAAGGTGCTCGACCACGATCTTCTTAACCCGCTCGCCAATCTCGCTCATCATTAAACCTCGCGTTTGTTCAATTGGACCCGACCGCAGAACGAGCCAGCGTGGAGCACTAACTCGCTAAGTTCCTGTCGCTATAGCAGTCGTGTAGAATCGGTCTGTTCCGCTTTGAGCGGGTGCGGACCGGCAAACGACGGCAGCCTCCGCACCGCCAATATACAGGGTTTCAAATTCCTGCAATGGCGTTCTTCGCCCGCCCGTTGTTCGTTCGGTTATCACACATCGAAAGCCTTGACCACAAGGCCCGGCGGACGGGCCCAAAGCCCCTCAAATCATTGCCATTCCGCCATTGACGTGAATCGTTTGTCCTGTCACGTAAGCTGCTTCGTTCGAGCTCAGATAAACCGCCGCCGCCGCGATATCCGCCGGCGTCCCAAGACGCGCCGCCGGGACTTTCGTCAAAATCGACTCACGCTGCTTGTCGTTCAGCGCGTCGGTCATCGGCGTCGCGATAAATCCGGGTGCAATGCAGTTGGCCGTTACACCGCGCTTCGCATATTCCGCGCCCAGCGTCTTGATCATGCCGATCAGCCCCGCCTTCGACGCGGTGTAGTTGCCCTGGCCCGGATTGCCGGTCACGCCGACCACCGAGGTGATCGCGATGATGCGGCCGAAGCGCTTGCGCATCATCAACTTGGTCGCGGCGCGCGCCAGACGGAACGTCGCGGTCAGATTGATCCGGATGACATCGTCCCAATCCTCATCGCGCAATTGCACGAACAGATTGTCACGGGTGACGCCGGCATTGGCGACGAGGATATCGACTTGCCCCATCGCCTTCTCGGCATCGGGCACCAACGCCTCGACCTCCACCGTATCGGACAGGTTGCAGGGCAGCACATGGACGCGCTCGCCAAGCGTGCCCGCCAGTGCCTCCAGCACCTCGCGCCGGGTGCCGGAAATTGCGACCGTCGCTCCCTGCGCATGCAGCGCCTTCGCAATGGCGCCTCCGATGCCGCCGGTTGCGCCGGTCACGAGCGCGGTCCTGCCGGTCAAATCGAACATCGTACTCTCCCCCGTCTCGCTTACGCCGGCTGCGCGGCAGCCAGCGCTTCCCTGGCCGGCGCGATGTCGTTCGGTCCGCCGACGGCGACGCCAACAGCGCCATCCGCAATGCGCTTGACCAGCCCACTCAGGACCTTGCCGGCTCCGATCTCGAAAAAGCGCGTCACGCCATGTCCTGCCATGTAGGCCACCGACTCACGCCAGCGTACGGTCCCTGTGACCTGCTCGACCAGGCGGCGGCGGATCTCGTCCGGGTCCGTGATCGGCGCGGCCAGCACGTTGGACACGACCGGCGCGGCCGGCGTGTTGATCGTCACGTCAGCCAGCGCCTTCGCCATGACATCCGCCGCGGGTTGCATCAGCTTGCAATGAAACGGCGCCGATACCGGCAGCAGCATCGCGCGCCTGGCGCCCCTGGTCTTTGCGATCTCGACCGCACGATCGACCGCCGCCTTATCGCCGGACACGACAACCTGCCCGCCGCCATTGTCGTTCGCGGCCTGGCAGACCTGACCCTGCGCGGCTTCGTCGGCAACCGCCACCGCGATCTCGTAATCGAGGCCGAGCAGCGCGGCCATCGCGCCGACGCCGACCGGAACCGCCTTTTGCATGGCGAGACCGCGTGTCCGCAGCAGGCGCGCCGTATCGGCGATGCTCAGGCTTCCCGCGGCCGCCAGCGCGGAGTATTCCCCGAGCGAATGCCCGGCCACGAAGGCGGCATCGCGGGCCACGGAAAATCCGGCCTCGGCCTCGAGCACGCGGAGCGTGGCGATGGAGACCGCCATCAATGCCGGCTGGGCGTTCTCGGTCAATTGCAGGGTTTCAGCGGGACCGCCCCAGATAATGGCGGTCAGTTTTTCGCCGAGAGCGGCATCCACCTCGTCGAAAACGGCTTTCGCGACCGGAAAAGCGTCCGCCAGCGCCTTGCCCATACCCACGGTCTGGGAACCCTGCCCCGGAAAGGTAAATGCCGCTGTCATGCGTCCGCCCCTTGAAACCCCGGGCGGAGAGACACCGCGCGCCGGATGATGTCAAGAAGGGCGCAGGAACCCCGTCAGCTACGGTCGTGCCGTCCCTGATCCGCCTGGCGCGGCCGGATTGACAGCTTCGACGGGCCGAAACCGCGCGGCCGGCGCCTGCTCTTGCAACCGGCCTGAAAATCCGTATAACCCGCGCCATCCGTGGATCCCGGCCGGGAGCTGAACGGACGGTCTCAGCAATTTCACCTGTCAGGCGATATTGATGCGGCAGGGCCCGTCGGTCCGTCGTCCCGTGCTTCCGCCTTCTGAGCTTATCCCGAGTCCTTTCCGAAGGTCTCGAAGGGCTTGCCGCCGAGGTCTGCGCCAACTTTAGGAAAGGACACCCATGCCTCTCTATGAGCATGTCTTTCTCGCGCGTCAGGACGCGAGTTCCCAGCAGGTCGAAGAGCTGACAAACCAGATCACCGGTGTGATCACGGGATTGGGCGGCAAGGTCACCAAGACCGAGAACTGGGGCGTACGCTCGCTCACCTATCGCATGAAGAAGAACCGCAAGGCGCATTTCGTGCTGCTCAACATCGACGGGCCCGCCACCGTGGTCAGCGAGATCGAGCGCCAGGAACGCATCCACGAAGACGTCATCCGCTATCTCTCCATCCGCGTCGAGGAACACGAGGAAGGCCCGTCCGCGATGATGCGCAAGGCCGATCGCGACCGTGAGCGCGACGACCGCGGCGGCGGTTTCCGTGGCGACCGCGAAGGCGGCTTCCGTGGTGACCGCGGTCCTCCCCGTCGGCCGCGCGAGGAAGCCACCGCAGTGGTTGGGGAGTAAGAATCATGGCTGATGCAGGTGCACGCCGTCCGTTTTTCCGCCGCCGCAAGACCTGCCCGTTCACGGGTGCGAATGCGCCGAAAATCGATTACAAGGACTCCAAGCTGCTGATGCGTTACATCTCGGAGCGCGGCAAGATCGTGCCGAGCCGCATCACCGCAGTGTCCGCCAAGAAGCAGCGCGAACTCGCGCGCGCCGTCAAGCGTGCGCGCTTCCTCGGCCTGCTTCCTTACGTCATCCGCTAGAGCCTTAGAGCCTTTACCGCTTCTGACGGAATCAGAAGCGGGGCTCCAAGATTTTGATTTAACGCGTTTTCTTCACGCGAACCGGTACCCCTCCTCGGGTCCAGCCCGAGGACATGTTTCGCTCGAAAACGCTCTAATTCGGCGATTGGCGACGGCATTCACTCCCGCCGCCCGTCATCTTTTTTCATAAGGCTTCCGGATCGCCCGGTCGCCGATGGTTGGGGTTCTAAAAGGACCTCTAACCGCTCGAAAGGAGCGGGACAGCTGATGATCAGAAACCTCCTCATCGCAGCAGCAGCCGGCTGCGCCTCGGCGCTGATGTTCGCCTCGATCATTTCGGGAGCGCTCGTCTCGCTGCTGCTGTTCTATCTGGCCCCGCTGCCGCTGATGGTCGCGGCGATGGGATGGGGACCGACCTGCGCGGCAATCGGCGGCGCTCTGGCCGGCGCCGGTCTCGGCGGCATCTTCGGCCCGTCCTATTCCGCCGCCTTCGTGTTGACAGTCGCACTACCGGCGTGGTGGCTCGGGCACCTGGTCCTGCTCGGCCGCCCTGTCACGGACGATCCGCCGTCACACGGCACCGGTGTGGCGCCGCCCGGACCGCCGCCGGTCGACTGGTATCCACTCGGACGCATTCTGATCTGGATCGCGTGCTTCGCCGCCCTGACCACGACCGCCGCGCTGCTCACGCTCGGTTCCGACGCATCGACGATCACGGATACGCTGCGCCGCGGATTGCAGCACATCGTCAATGTGCAGGATGCCGCGTCACGCGATCGCACCTCGGAAGTCGTCGATGCGTTTGTGGCCATCGCTCCCGCTGCCGCCGCAACGATCGCGATGACGACGCTGACGCTCAATATGTGGCTCGCGGCCAAAGTCACCGCCACCTCCGGCCGGCTGCGACGCCCCTGGCCCGACATGAAAACAACGACGCTCCCGCCAATGGCGCTGGTTGCGACGACCGTGGCGCTGGCGCTTTGCTTCATCGGCGGACTGCCGGCCATCCTGGCCCAGATCCTCACCGCGTGTCTGATGATGGCGTATGCGCTCGTGGGTTTCGCCGTGCTGCACACGATCACGCTCACACTGCGGAACCGTGGGCTGTGGCTGGCCTCCGTCTACGCCGTCGTCCTGGTGTTCGTCTGGCCCGTCATCACGGTGATCGGCATCGGCATCGCCGACGTAATTTTTGGAATTCGCCAACGCTACCTGCAACGGCACACGCCTCCGCCGCTCGCACCCAAATCGTGAATTCAACACAAACCCGCTCAACACCGAACAAGGGGACCGAACATGGAAATCATTCTTCTGGAACGCGTGGCCAAGCTTGGCCAGATGGGCGATGTCGTGAAGGTCAAGGACGGTTTCGCCCGCAACTTCCTTCTCAAACGCGGCAAGGCCCTGCGTGCGACCGCCGAGAATCGAACCAAATACGACGGCATGAAAGCCGAACTTGAAGTCAATAATATCAAGGCCAAGGGCGAAGCCGCCACGGTCGCCGAGAAGATCGACGGCCGCGACATCGTCATCATCCGCCAGGCGTCCGAAACCGGTCAGCTATTTGGCTCGGTCACGGTACGCGACATCGTGGCCTCGCTGGCTGCGGAGGGCATCACCGTCAGCCGCCCGCAGGTCTGGCTTGATGCGCCGATCAAGACGATCGGTCAGCAGAAGCTGACGGTCGCGGTCCATCCGGAGGTGGAGGCCCATATCATGGTAACCATCGCCCGCAGCGCCGACGAAGCCGAGCGCATCAAGCGCGGCGAGGATATCAGCACCCGTCGGGAGGATCGCGATGCCGCGGCGGAAGCGATCGCCGCCGCCGGCGAATTCTTCGATCCGGAAGCGGAGCCCGACGACTTCGCCGAAGCCGAGAGCGAGAGCGAGCAGAACGCCGAGGAGAAGTGAATCCGGCGTCGCGAGCGACGCTCTGAACCTTTTTGCTTCTGATGTCATCAGAAGCGGGGATTTGACGCGTTTTCTTCACGCGACCCTGGATTCATCCTCGGATAGGCCCGAGGACGTGCCTCGCTTGAAAACGCTATCCTGATCCGATTCCGACATCCGGCCCGCTCCAGCGACCGTACATGTCCACAAAGCAAAACGGCCGGCACCTGAAGTGCCGGCCGTTTGATTTTTTTGCGGTTCCCTTAGACCTTGAGCGGTTCCTTCGAGATACCGCCGGACTTCGGCTTGCGTGGCGGGGGCCGCCTGCGGGCACCCGGAAGCTTCTCTGGCTTGGGTGTGACCGGCCCCTCGAGGAATTCGAAACCGATCTTTTCGAGATCGACGCCGGCGACCGCTTCGTCCTTGACCAGAACGACGCGGACATGGCCACCGCCCTTGAGTTTGCCGAACAGCACTTCGTCTGCCAGCGGCTTCTTGATGTGCTCCTGGATCACCCGCGCCATCGGCCGGGCGCCCATCTGCTCGTCATAGCCATGCTGGACCAGCCAGGTCTTGGCCGGCTCGGAGAGTTCGATCGTCACAAAGCGATCCGCAAGCTGGGCTTCGAGCTGAAGCACGAACTTCTCGACCACCATGCCGATGACGTCCGTGCTGAGATGGCTGAACGAGACGGTGGCATCGAGCCGGTTGCGGAATTCAGGCGAGAACTGGCGGTTGATCGCTTCGTGATCATCCCCTTCCCGCTTGCTGCGCGTGAAGCCGAACGCAGCCTTGGCCATGTCGGACGCGCCCGCATTGGTGGTCATGATCAGGATCACGTTACGGAAGTTGACCTGCTTGCCGTGGTGATCGGTGAGCCGGCCGTGATCCATGATCTGCAGCAGCACATTGTAGACATCGGGGTGCGCCTTCTCGATTTCGTCGAGCAACACCACGCAATGCGGATGCTGATCGACGCCGTCGGTCAGCAGGCCGCCCTGATCGAAACCGACATAGCCCGGAGGCGCGCCGATCAGCCGCGAAACGGTGTGCCGCTCCATGTATTCGGACATATCGAAGCGCAGCAGTTCGACGCCCATCGCCGCCGCGAGTTGCTTCGCAACCTCGGTCTTGCCGACGCCGGTCGGGCCGGAGAACAGGTAGGAGCCGATCGGCTTTTCCGGCTCGCGCAAGCCGGCGCGCGCGAGCTTGATCGCCGCCGTCAGGGCTTCGATCGCGAGATCCTGGCCGAACACGACGCGCTTGAGCGTCTGCTCGAGATGCTTGAGGACCTCGGCATCGTCCTTCGACATGCTCTTGGGCGGTATCCGAGCCATGGCCGCGATCGTGGTCTCGATTTCCTTGATGCCGATCGTCTTTTTGCGCCTGTTCTCGGCAACCAGCATCTGCGCCGCGCCGGACTCGTCGATCACGTCGATCGCCTTGTCGGGCAGCTTGCGGTCGTGAATATAGCGCGACGACAACTGCACCGCCGCCTCGATAGCGTCGTTGGTGTATTTCAGCTTGTGGTAGTCCTCGAAATACGGCTTGAGCCCCTTCAGGATGGCGATGGCATCCTCGACCGACGGCTCGTTGACATCGATCTTCTGGAACCGGCGCACCAGCGCGCGATCCTTCTCGAAGTGCTGCCGGTATTCCTTGTAGGTGGTCGAACCCATGCAGCGGATCGTTCCCGACGCCAGCGCCGGCTTGAGCAGATTGGACGCGTCCATCGCGCCGCCGGAGGTCGCGCCTGCCCCGATCACGGTGTGAATCTCATCAATGAACAGGACAGCATTCGGGTGCGCTTCGAGTTCCTTGAGCACCTGCTTCAACCGCTCCTCGAAATCGCCGCGATAGCGGGTGCCGGCCAGCAGCGTCCCCATATCGAGCGAGAAAACGGTTGAGGCCGACAGCACCTCGGGAACTTCGCTGTCGACGATGCGTTTGGCCAGCCCTTCCGCGATCGCGGTCTTGCCGACGCCGGCATCGCCGACAAAGAGCGGATTGTTCTTCTGCCGGCGGCACAACACCTGAATCGCTCTGTTGATCTCGGCGTTTCGCCCGATCACCGGGTCGATCTTGCCGTCTCGCGCCTTCTTATTCAGGTTGACGCAGTAGGTATCGAGCGCGTCGCCCTTCTTCTTGGCGTCGTCGCCGCTCTTCGATTCGGTCTCCTCGTCGACCCCGCGCGCCGGACGCGCTTCGGAGACGCCGGGACGCTTGGCAATGCCATGGCTGATGTAATTCACCGCGTCGTAGCGCGTCATATCCTGCTCCTGCAGGAAGTAGGCAGCATGGCTTTCGCGCTCCGCGAAGATCGCGATCAGCACGTTGGCGCCCGTTACCTCTTCGCGGCCGGACGATTGCACGTGGATCACCGCACGCTGGATCACGCGCTGGAAACCGGCCGTTGGCTTGGCGTCGTCGGTGGCGTCCGCCGCCACCAGATTCTCGAATTCGGTTTCGAGATAGTTCACCAGGCTGCCGCGCAGCTTGTCGAGATCGACGCTGCAAGCCCGCATCACCGCTGCCGCATCGGAATCGTCGACCAGCGACAGCAAAAGGTGTTCAAGCGTGGCATATTGATGATGCCGCTCGTTCGCGATTGCGAGCGCCCGGTGCAGGGATTGTTCCAGGCTTTGAGAAAAAGTTGGCATTCCGCGTCCTCTAGAGTCTCTTGCCCATCATGATCGCCATCGCCCGGTCAGGCAACAACAACCTTCTTCAACAATATAGTAATACACTATCCCAGGGGAAGGGCCGGTTCAGCGCAGAAATTGCGTCGCCCTGTTCCGAATCGCACAGAAGCTTGGACCAGCCACGCGCGGATTCGCGCCCGCCAAAATCCGGTAACCCGCAAAATTCCCTTCCGATTTGGCCGAACCGATGCGGCTATTTTTTTTCCATCACGCATTGCAGTGGATGCTGATGCTTGCGTGCAAAATCCATCACCTGCGTCACTTTGGTCTCGGCGATCTCATAGGTGAACACACCGCATTCGCCAATTCCGTGATGGTGGACGTGCAGCATGATCTCGGTCGCGGCTTCCACATCCTTCTGAAAGAACTTCTCAAGGACGTGAACGACGAACTCCATCGGAGTGTAATCGTCATTCAATATCAGCACGCGGTAGAGATTCGGACGCTTCGTCTTCGGTTTGACTTTGGTGATGACCGAAGCGGCCGGATCGCCTCGCCTATCGGTGCGCTCCTCATCGTCACTCATTCTCGGTGCGGGAGATGAACGGATATCCGCCATAAGCAGCACGGAACTTCCAGATGTCTCAATGGCAGGCAGCTTCAACATGGCTCAAGCGTTCGATATCTCCGCAGGATGAACGACAGCGGCAATTAGCCACGGTCGTATCAATCCAGGCAAGTTTTCACGGCCGCCTGTCCAGGTCGGTCGTCGGCTGGTCTGGTCGCTTAAGTATGGGTCCGTATTCGGCTGTTCGCAAGATCGTAAATTGCTACCGAAACGACCGTCTGCCGCGGTCCGGCCATCGAGCCGATGGTTAACGGGGGTCTCCCGGCTTGAGAGAATGTGGGATATGGCCGTTTAGGCTCCGTTGACGACGGCGGCAGTCTTTAGGCGTATCCCCTCAATTTATGCGGCTATTTACCTGCTTTCTCAGGACGACTTTACCACCCGTTTAGCCCTGCGGCTCGCAATGCCGGCTGAAACCAACGGATCGGTGACAGCCATGTCTGGTACGTCAATTCGCAAACGGATTCCCAGTTCGGCCGTCCGTTTCGGCCAAGATTTACGGGGTAATATCGCACCGATTTTTGCGATCGCTCTCCTGCCGTTGCTTGGCTTCGTCGGCGCCGCCGTCGACTATACGCGGGCGAATGCGGCGCGCTCGTCGATGCAGGCGGCAATGGATTCGGCGGTGCTGATGGTCTCAAAGGACGCGGCGGCTAACCCGACCATGACGTCGCAGCAGATCACGGATGCCGCGCAACGATATTTTTCGGCGCTTTATCATGACGCCGACGCTTTTAATGTCACCGTGAACGCGACCTACACGCCGAGCACGTCTTCGGCGGCGGCGACGATCCTCGCCTCCGGAACCGGCGCCATCAAAACCGACTTCATGAAGGTGGTCGGCTTTCCGCAGCTCAACTTCGGCACAAGCTCTACATCCACGTGGGGCAACTCGCGGATGCGCGTCGCGATGGTGTTGGACAATACCGGGTCGATGGCACAGAACGGCAAGATGTCGGCGCTGATATCCGCCGCGAAGGACATGGTCGACACGCTGTCTGGCTACAACAAGAATACCGGCGACATCTATATTTCACTCATTCCGTTTGCGAAGGACGTGAATGTCAATGGCGTAGTCGGGTCGAGCTACATCAAATGGAGCAGTCCCACCGGAACCTCAAATCCCGATACGTGGGACGAAAACAATGGTACGTGCAGCGCAGGCAGCAGTTACAAAACGATGCCCGCTTGCGTAGCAATAAGTACATGCAGCATCAGTGGATACTCTTCCAAGAGTTCCTGCACCTCCGCTGGCACGTGCTCGAACTCAAGCTATACGACCCAGAGCGCCTGCACCGCCGGCGGAACCTGCTCGAAATCAAAATACACGACCCAGAGTCAGTGTACGTCGAAGTCAGGCGTTTGGACCAGCGGAAACTATACCTGGACAGCAGGCGTATGGGGATCGGCAAAATGGACGCCGAATAACCATAACACCTGGTCGGGCTGCGTGATGGATCGTGACCAGAGTTACGATATCCAGAATGAGGCGGCAGTCCCCGGCGACACCAACACGCCTTCGTCGCTGTTTCCCGCTCAGGAATACACGCAAGGGTCAACGAACTACTGCAAGACAGGAAGCAACCCGTATCTTCAACCAATCATGCCGATGACCAATGACTGGAGCACCCTCAAGACCGCGATTGGCAACATGCAGCCGACAGGCGGCACCAACCAGGCCATCGGGCTTGCGTGGGGATGGCAATCCCTCAGCACCACCAATGGACCGATTCAGGCGCCGGCCAAGGACTCAACCCACATCTACCAGGACTATCTGGTTCTGTTGTCAGACGGTCTGAATACGCAGGACCGCTGGCCTGCATATGGCAACGGCAACACGCAATACACGTGCTCTCCGGGCA
Organism: Nitrobacter sp. NHB1; assembly: GCF_036964665.1. Taxonomy (NCBI): domain Bacteria; kingdom Pseudomonadati; phylum Pseudomonadota; class Alphaproteobacteria; order Hyphomicrobiales; family Nitrobacteraceae; genus Nitrobacter; species Candidatus Nitrobacter laanbroekii. The sequence goes on along the minus strand of NZ_JBAMDA010000001.1, from coordinate 628,310 downwards.
ACGTTCTCTGCATCGACGCGCGCCAGGAAGCTCTCTGTCAGGCCGCAAAAGTCGCCGGCGTTACGATCTTCACGGTTCAAGTCAACATCGGTAACGTGGATCCGACGTCGCAAGTATTGCAGGACTGCGCCAGCAACGGCAATTTTCAAATGATCACTTCTGCGAATCAGACCGCCGGCGCATTTCAGAATATTCTCACGCAAATCTCGCAGCTCCGCATCGCGAAGTAACGACCGCGCGCTCCGACCAACAAAAGCCCGGCCGATGATGGCCGGGCTTTTTCATTTGAGGATAGTCTTGCGATATCAGCGGGCGACTGGAACGAACTTCGCGGCGAAGTCCTCGAACGGCTTGTAGGTCTGTCTGGCGAGATCGGCGTAGAGTTCGCCGATCTTCTGCGACTCCGCAACGAACGTCTCGTAGGCCGTCTTGGCGTATTCGGTCTGCACCTCGATGGCCTTGTCGAGCGATTTCACGCCGGCGAGTTTCTCGGTAAATGCGTTGCCATCTTCAAACGACTTCCGCGTGTAGTCGCCGAAGGCGATGGCGATGGCCTGGACGCCCTTCTGGAGGCTGCCCGCCGCCGCGACCGCGGCATCGAATTGCTCTTTTCCGTGCTGCTGAACTTCTTCGATCTTGATCATGATGGATTCCTCTCCCGGGTCCAGCCGGTGCTTCCGGCTCCTTCGTGAAAGTTATAGTGCACCGCACAATAAAATGCAAGAATTTTTGCATCGCACAAACGCACGATTCGACGCAAATCCAGCAGGTGCCATCAAGAGTTGCTTAACCTTTTGGAAACTCCGGCCCCCTAGGCTGATTTCCGCATCGTGAGCGTTCCCGTGGAAAATCAGAAAAACACGGTGAAACCAGCCTCTTAGCCAGAACGGCAACCTGACCTGCCACCTCGCCTGGAGACCGGTTCGCGCTGAACGTTCGGATCAGACGGTCGGGCACAATTTTGCCTCACGAACCGGTGACTAAAGTCGAAATGGGGACGGGGGAGTTCATGCTTCGCACAACCTTGGCTTCCTCGCGCGTGATGCGAGCTGGCGCAATCGGACTGGCGGCGATAGCCGCCGTCGTTTTCACGACCGACCACGCCGACGCACGCCGCGCCCGTCACCATCACCACCACCATCGCCAACACCAACAGGTGCGGTACAGCTACAATCCACCGTTCGCCTCGATCATAGTGGATGCCAATTCCGGCGCGACGCTTTCGTCCACCAATCCCGACAGCCTTCGTCATCCGGCATCGCTGACCAAGATGATGACGCTCTATCTGCTGTTCGAGCGTCTGGATGCGGGCAAGATCGGTCTCGATACCGAGATGCGGGTCTCAGCGCACGCGGCGGCGCAGGATCCGACGAAGCTCGGTCTGCGGAGCGGTCAGACCATCCGCGTCGAAGACGCCATCAAGGGCCTGGTGACGAAATCCGCGAACGATGCGGCGGTCGTGATCGCCGAGGCGCTCGGCGGGGATGAAAATGACTTCGCCAGAACGATGACGCGGAAGGCGCGTGCACTCGGCATGACCCGGACGGTCTATCGCAACGCATCGGGCCTTCCCGACGACGATCAGGTCACCACCGCGCGGGACCAGGCAACGCTCGGCCGCGCGCTGCAGGACCGGTTCCCGCGTTATTATCGCTACTTCGCGACGACCTCGTTCAAGTTCCGCGGCCGCACCATTCGTGGCCACAACCATCTGCTAGGCAGCGTCGAGGGCGTCGACGGCATCAAGACCGGGTATATCCGGTCCTCCGGCTTCAACCTCGTCACCAATCTGAGGCGCGGCAATCGCCACCTGGTCGGCGTCGTCATGGGAGGCCGCAGCAGCGGTTCGCGCGATGCGACCATGCGCAAGCTGCTGGCCGACAATCTCGACAAGGCCGCGACGCGGCGCACAGTCGCCGCCATCACCGAGAACAGCACGGCCGACGCCAATGCGCAGGTGGCCGAAGATCAGGCGCGCTCACGGCCAAAAGGCATGACGCAGGTCGACGGCGCCGTTCAGGTCGCAGCATCCGCCGAGCCGGTCGCGCTGCCGTCCGAACGTCCCGCTCACCTGACCCGCTCGCTGATAACGGCCTCGACCGCCGCGCTGCCGCCGAAACGGCCCAGGCCCGAGCCCGCCCCCCTGACGAGCGGCGTCATCGAAACCCCGCCGATCGACATCGTTCCCGGCTCTACCGAACCGATGAAGCCGGTGCGGGTGAAGACGGTACAGGTCAGGGCGGGATCGATCAGGTTGGCCTCGGCCGGGTCGGCGCCATCATTGCCGCCGATCGGCGGCAACACCGCAGCCCTTCGCGACGGGGCACCGGAAACCTCGGGGTCTGTCGTGGCGCGGGCCAACATGCCGCCGCAGCCTGCCAACTTCGGCACCGGCCATGGCATCCTTGGCGTGCTGCCGGCCTCCAGCGTCCCCTCCCCGGCATCGCAGAGGATGGCAAATGCCGATTCCGCATCCAGGGTTCTACCGCAGGCTGTTCAGCAAAACGGCGCGGTGAAGCCAGTGGCATCGCATTCGGGCTGGATCATCCAGGTCGGCGCGCTGGAAACCGAGCGCGAGGCACGCGAGCGTCTCGATGCGGCGAGAGGCCGCGCCCGCGGCATGCTGCGCAAGGCCGATCCTTTCACCGAACCTGTCGCCAAGGGCAACAAGAAGCTGTACCGCGCCCGCTTCGCCGGCCTCGACCGCAGTGAGGCCGAAGCCGTGTGCCGCACCCTGAAGCGTTCGGACATGTCCTGCATCACGATCAAAAACTGACCGCGCTGCTCGCGTCGCACTTTCAAATGGCCGGGCCTTACCCGGCCATTTCGTTTTGACGACGCCAGAGCCTGAGCCTGCGTGATCTCCGCAGCCGAAAACCCACGCCACGCAAACCACTCGTCAAGAATTGGCGGATACAGTTGAAAACAATGATCGGCCACGCCGGATAACGGCGGGCGAAAACGGGGCGTTGAACAGAAACAGGCAGAAGCGACTCGCAGTGTAGCGTTTGGTTGCGTTGGAGTTAGCTGCGATGAGTGCGAAGCAAAGTGTCCTTGGCCTCGTTTACACGGGCCGCCAGGTACGTCGTCCCCCCCTGGTCGGGATGCAGTTTCTTCATGAGCCCTCGATGCGCGCGCCGGATCTCGTCCCCGCCCGCCCCCGGCTGCAAGCCAAGGATCTGATAGGCCTCCTCGTCCGTCATTTTACCGCCCGACGCCGCGCGGCTTCGCCCCCCTGCCGGATCGCCTTGCGCGTTCTGACGCCAGGCGGGAAACCTGCGGTCCAGATAGCTTTCAAGTAACGCACAGCTCTCGGCATCGAAGCTCGTCATCATTGCGACAAGCTGCGGCAGGTCGAAATCGTCAAGCGAGCGACCCGCGTAGGGCCCGGCAATAATCCGTCCGCCGAGACGGCCGCTGTCGTGATCCAGGATCATGTCGAGAAACTGCGAGCGCACCTGGGACGTTTTTCCTGCCGAGGGCTGTGTCCGCGCGCCGAAAAGTCTGCCCAAGAACGACCCGCCGGACGGCGACCAGCCCAAAAGGCCGGCGCCGAAAATCCCGAGCGGCAGCGCAACCACCAGTTCTCCCTTGATGCCGACAAATGCGGCCACCGCGAGCGCTACGATGCCGCCCGCGAGCCTGACGGCTCGCGCCAGCACGGCCGGGTTTGCCGCCCGCAATAGTTGAAGCAGCAAATACAGAAAAACGAATGCAAGGAGGCCAGCAATCAGGATCGGCATGGCGGATAGATAGTATGTCAGCGCAACCGGCGAAAGCGATTGTTGACAGCGGTCACGGCAGCGCGGAGCGAACCCATGTTCGCACAAGCGCATTATGGCGCTAGTTTCATTTGTCCCAAAAGCCGGGTCGCACCGGCAGCGGTCCTCGACAGCCGTTGCAAGGCTCCCCGGCCGCCCGCCGCATAAGCCGCGGCGGCGCGAAGCAATTCACGCAACTGGGCCGCAGCGCCGGGATCGAACCGGCACCAGGCGCCGCCGGTCAGTCGCGCGATTTCACGAAACGCCCGCTCGGCAACCGCATCATGTCCTTCCTGGAACATGAACACAGGAACCTTCAGCAACCCCAGCTCGCCGGCTGTCGCGCAGATTTCGTCGACAGATTCTTCCATCGCGTCACCGACGAACACGACGGCCTTGATACCCGATGCGACCGCTTCGCTGCGCGCGTGTGAAAGAACTTTGCCTATTTGAGTATTGCCCCCACGGCAATCGATGGCACCCATCAACCTTGCCAGCTTTGCGCTGTCGGATATCCAGCCGCTGGAACGGCATTCGCCGAGTCCGCGATAGTAGACCAGGCGAATATCGAGGCTGCCGATGCCGGCGGCTTCGCGAAACATGTCGGCCTGGAGTGAGCAGGCCATATCCCATGTCGGCTGCCGGCTCATGGTGGCGTCGAGTGCAAACACCAGCCTGCCATGACTGCCCGTAGCTGAGGGCGACATCGCCCGCGCCTTGGCGACGAACGCGGCGATATCGGACGAAGCCGACGGCGTTATGTCAGGCAACGGAACATTTTCGCCGGACGGTGTACTCCGACGGGCGGACGGGTTAGCGGGAAATTTCGGCGGCGCCGGATCGCGGGACATCGATGCTCGCAAGCGATTGAAAGACACAATGTGGCGCAAACCACCGATGATTCAATACATGAACTATTCAACCCTGGCGACAACGCGGTCGCCCGGAAAATCCGGCCGCGGCAGTTGGCGATGCCGGATCGAGCTTGATAAGGTCCGCTTTCCGCCGCGGCTCGAAAGTGGCCCGTCCCGAAACCCATCCACCGAACAACAATGCCACGCGCCCCCGCTATTGCCCGCACCCTTCCCTCGCTGCGCCGCGCCCTGGAGGGTTTGCGGGCGCGCCGGGCAACCATCGCTTTGGTGCCCACCATGGGTGCGCTTCACGACGGGCATCTGGCGCTGATGCGTCAGGCAAAGCGGCGCGCGTCAAAGGTTGTTGTCTCGATTTTCGTCAACCCGACCCAGTTCGCGCCGCATGAGGATTTCGGATCGTACCCGCGGACCTGGAAGGCCGATATGGCCAAACTCGCGGAGGCGCGCGTCGATCTGGTGTGGAATCCGGACGTCGGCACGATGTATCCGCCGGACTTCGCAACCCGGATATTAACTGAGGGGCCAGCGACGGCAGGTCTCGAAGATCGTTTCCGTCCGCATTTTTTCGGCGGAGTCGCGACCGTCGTCGGCAAGCTGTTTGCGCAATGCCGGCCGGATGTCGCCCTGTTCGGCCAGAAGGACTATCAGCAACTCAAGGTCGTGACGCGAATGGCCGCCGATCTCGATCTCGGCGTCAAGGTCATCGGGATTCCGATCGTGCGCGAACGCGACGGACTCGCGATGTCGTCGCGCAACGTCTACCTGTCGGCCGAGCAGCGCGCCGTCGCGCCGACGCTCCATCGCGTCATGAAGGATGCCGTCAAACGGCTGCGCAACGGCAGCGATCTCGAAGCCGTCATGGCCGATGGGACGAGAACGATCGGGAACGCGGGCTTCACGCTGGATTACTTCGAGGCGCGTCACGCTGAAACGCTGGCTCCGGTCCGCTCGATCAAGGACGAACCAGTCCGGCTCCTGGTGGCGGCAAAAATCGGAACGACGCGTCTGATCGACAATATCGGCGTTTAAACCCGCCTCGTTTGTTACCTTTACAGCAGCCCCAGATCGCGCAACTCGCGCCGCATCGGCTCGGGCATCGCGGCAACGCTCGCCGCATTGCTGCCGAGGTCGGGCGGCGCATCGGCGGCAGACAGATAGCGCCAGCCCTGAAACGGACGCATCGGACGCGGCCTGACAGCAACCACCTTCGGCTGCATGACCAGACGGCATCGGCCGATGCCGTCGCCGTCGCGGAACGGCTCGATGCCGATCAGCTTCTCCCGGGCGGCGATTTCACCTTTGATGACCCAATAGAGCGAGCCGCCCGCGAGCAATTCTTCGGCGCGCTTCGGCGTCATCCGGGTGATGTGGATATGGTGGCGCGGCAGACCTTTCCCTTTTGCCTGCTTCATGCGCTCGGCGATCCAGCTCCTGAACTCCTTCAAGGATTCGCAGCCGACGGCGAGTTTGACGAGATGGAGGTGCATGTCAGCGGCGGCTCTCGAATGGATCGGCTTCAGCATTCGCTCGAAAACGCTCTAATTCTGCACGCTCGCTGACGATGGCTCCGGCGTAAGGCGGACGGGCGCCGCCGCGTGCGGTTTGGGTGCCGGCGGCCTCCTGGCCGCCGCCGGACGCGGCTTCGGAACCGTGTGCGAGGTCGGCGGTCGCGGCGGCGGCGGCGGCGCTGCCGCGCCCGTCGGCGGCTCGGGCGTCATGATATTGACCGGCGGGATGGATGCGGCCGTCGGAAAGTCCATGGTTGTCGGTTTGCCCGTCGGCTCCGGGGGCAGCATCGGCGTCGTACCGGGCATCGCAGCGCCCGTCGTTGCCACAGGTGCGCTCCACGACGACGCATAACGCATCACCAGCTTCTCGTAGCTTCGCTCCTCCATGTTGGCAGCAACCTGGCTGTGATCGGTCAGCGACTGGAAGGCGGCACAGTCCGACGGCCGGCAGTGATCGCGGGCGAGCAGCACATGGGCGACCAGACCATAGCGATCACGCTCGATCGCCCGCCGCAGCGCCTGCAACTCCGGCGACATGACGCTGTCGGCGGCGGCGACATCGCCGAACGACCTCAATCGGCTGATTTCCGAAGCCGCATAGGAGACGGCGGCGGCCGCCGCATCCGGCGTACCGAACAACGCCTTCTCGCAGGCGACCTCGACCACGTCGCCGGCAAGGCCGTCGATGCAGGACAACGCCGGCATCGCGACGTTGACCGGAGCGGGCAGGTTTTTCGACCCGAACGCCTCACCGCCATCCGGACCGAATCCGCGAATGGTGACGACCCCCGCGACTGCGATCGCGAGCAATGTGATAACGGTCAAGGCGCCGTTCGCGACCGACTTTTCGGCGCGAGCCAGCGTCAGGAGCACAATGGTCGCGAAGAATACCGCTACGAGCAGCGTCAGCCACATCGGGAATGTCGGCGAATGCCAGAGTTGATCGGGTGATGTCACCCACGCCCAGTTCATGCGCGTTGTCCCTCATGCCGAACAGTGGGACCAGCATAAAACGCAATCGGCAAATGCGAATGCAGATTCCCCGGTTATTCAATGACCAGGGAATGCGGCAAAATCAGTCTGGACCGGTCCGTTTCGGAGGGTTTCAGGGCAAGCTTTAGCTCGATTGTGCCGGACTTGTCCTAGCCGGCGGCGAGTTGACTTTCCTTTGCGACGCGCTCGAAAGCCTCCGCCGAATTCTTGATCCGGTACTGACAGTCGTCGCCGTCGGTGGGAAGCAATCGGATCACCTCGTAAGTGCCGCTCGCAGCCGGCCGTGCCACGTTGCTCGCGGTGAAATAGACCGTTTCTCCAACGAGATATTTATGCTTCAACGCCTTCTCCATCACGCAATGGCAATGCCAGCCTCCGCGGTCCCCCGCGGTGCTGCTAGCCATGATTTTCGATGGGTATAGCACGCGGCCGAGGCTTTTGGCCAGTCATAAACGACATGGCGGAATTACCAATTTTGCAGGTTTTCCAGTCATGTAAATGCATTTCCGGTTGCTGAATATGGAACTCCGAGAGTGGTGGTTGTGGATGCAACCACGGCACCGGAACCGGCGACCGGCCGGCTGTGTTGCCTGCCAACCGGCATCCGGACGCGGCCCTTTAATTGCCTTATGTTGTCAAGCCTCCTTGCGACGCCGGCACTGGGGTCATGGTCCTTTCCGAGGTCGCTAGGCGCCTCATGATGATGTCCGGGTCGGGTGCCTCAACGTGTTCAGCGGAGTGCAGACTAACCGCCACCAGCCGATTGACCGAGGTCACCACGACGACCGTCCCAGCGGGACATCGCCGACCCGGCGGACCGGGCCAGGAACTTGCAAAATACGTCAGGCCGGCTTCGCGCCCCAATCGAACGACGTGCCGTCGACCCAGATACAGTGGAGAACCACCGCGATCTTCCGGGCGATGGCGACCTTCGCCTTTTTCATTCCGATCCGTTTTGCAAGCTTCATTCCCCAGGCTTTGAGGGAGGACCATTTTTTGGTCCGATAAAGCAAAACGGTTGCTGCTTCGAACAGGTAAGTTCGGAGTAACCGGTCGCCCCATCGCGATATCTTGCCACTAGTGTCAATCTCACCAGATTGATTGCGCCGAGGTGTAAGGCCGAGATAGGCGCCGACCGAGGAAGCCGATCGGAAGCGGGACGGTTCATCGATAGTATGGCGGAATGTTAGGGCGGTCACCACGCCGACACCAGGCACCGTCATCAAGCGGCGCGTCGTCTCGTCCGACTTCGCCAAGCGGCGGACATCGTCGTCGAACTTGCTTTGCTGCTGACAGATATGCTCATGAATCGACAGGAGCGGCGCAATCACGCTGAGGAGGTGATGATCTTCACCCAATAGCTCGCTGACCTGATTGCGGAACTGTCGGCCGATGGCGCGGGGGAATAGCAACCCGCATTCCTTGATCAGACTGCGGACCTGGTTCTCGATATCCCGGCGCATGGACACGAGCCGGGCTCGCGCGACGAGTATCGAGCGGATCCTCTGGCTTTCCTCGCTTTTAACTTTGACTTCTCGATACCAACCGACCCGCACCAATTCAGCGAGACCTCGCGCATCGTTCTGATCGCTCTTGTTCATACGCACCGACAGGGCGGCGTGTGCATGCCGCGCATCAATGCAAACGACCGGAAGCTCGACCCTCCGAAGTTCGTGCCAAAGCCAGCTCGCCATCGCACCGGTCTCAAAGCCAATGCGCTCCGCCAGTGGCGCATGTTTACGAAGCAGCCTAGTCAGATCGCCGGGATCAGACTTGGCCTTTCCCTCGAAGATTAATTGCCCAGTCTCGCTGACCACGCATACTGCGGTTTCTCTCTGCGAGACGTCCAGCCCGACGTATTGCTTCATGACAGCTCCTCCGAATCATTTGATTGCGAGAGTTCAACGATAACGGAGCTTTTGTGCCGCGAGCGCCGACCGCAATTACGTCATCGTGTTCAATCGGCTTCTAATTTCTCGATCACGCGGGTTTCCGCGAGTCCCTGCTCGGTCCACTGCTGAAATGCCGGCAGCGACATCATGGCATCCATGTAGGCCCACACCGGCGGCGTCACGACGATCGCATAGGTCCGGAAGCGATGGACCACCGGCCCATACATGGCATCGGCTGCACTGAAGGATCCAAACAGGAACGGCCCGGCCTTCGCGTACTGCTGACGGCAATCCGTCCAAAGCTCCTGGATACGGGCAATGTCAGCGCCCGCATTATCGGAAAGCGCCTTCGCGCCGACCGGCCGGTGCAGGTTCATCCCGCACTCGCTCCGCAGCGCTGCAAAGCCGGAATGCATTTCCGCCGAGATCGACCGCGCGTGCGCGCGGCAGGCAGCATTCGCCGGCCACAGACCCGCCTCCGGAAACCGCTCGGCGAGATATTCGATGATCGCCAGCGAATCCCACACCGTCACGTCACCATCGATCAGCGCCGGGACTTTGCCGGCAGGAGTTACATCGAGGATGCGCTGTTTGTCGGCGGCGCCGGTATAGAGGGGAATAAATCTCTCCTCGAATGCAATGCCGCTGGCCTTGAGCGCTAGCCAGGGCCGCATCGACCACGACGAATAATTCTTGTTCCCGATCACGAGCGTCAGCGTCATTTCGATTCACTCCTGTGCCCGCACACTGGCTAAAAATGCGCCGGCCAGGCGCACGATGGCAAACCCGCCACGAGCGGCCTGCCGTCCTGAGTTATCCGCCCACGAAATCGCGCGGCGTGAAGCTGAGATCGAGGACCTTCCACTCGTCGTATTTATCCGGCGGCAGCATCGCGTAGGGCTGACACGCCACCAGCGCCGCGATCGCGCCCTTCATCAAGGCCGGCCCCTTCGCCGACGCACTGGCTTCGATCAAGGCAGGCGGCGCGGCGATTTTGCCATCGGTGGTGAACGGCACGCGCAGCACGATGCGAATGTTGTCGCCGGGCGAGACGGATGCGGGCATCTTCGAACAGGTCTTGAGATGACGCCGGAACTGCGCGGTATCCATCGCCGGAATATCCGCCTTGATGGCTTCCGCGGCACCGTTGCCGTCGCCCATGCCACTCGCCGGCAGACCGAGCAAAACGCCATACTTGACGCTGATATCGGGCTCCGGCGCGTTGTACGATGGCGGCGGTGCGGAATGCGGCTGTGTCGAAGGCTGGAGCGACGCTTGCTTCGAGGCGGGCGGCATGGGAGCGCTCGACGACGACGGCGCCGAAGCTGGCGAAGCCTCGGACGGCGTAGATTGCGCCGGCGCTATGGCCGCTTTCGTATTTGCCGTATCTGCCTGCGGCTTGTCGTCCGGACTATCGAACGCATCGGTGGAGGATGTTTGCTGCGGTTCCGGGAGAGCCTCCTTCGCGGGGGAAGGAATCTCCTTCGACGATACGATATCGACCGCAATCGGCTCGGGCGAGACATAGTCGAATGGATGCGCTTCGGTCATAACAAGACCGACCGCCAACGCCATGTGACCGGCAAGCGACGCAGCGGCCGAGCGTATGAACACCTGCGATTCCATCTCTTTCGTCAGCCGCGCTAGTGTCCCGAATCCGAAGTTCGCCAAACTGCGCTGTGCCCTCCGTAGCGAACTTCGGATTCGAAAGAACACTAGCAAACTTATGATTCTAGTGTGGTTTAGGTTCAGAAGTTCGCTTGAAGCGCTTGCAGAGGGAATGAAGCGAACTTCTGAACCACCACGTTAGCCGTGCCGCCATCATAACGGCCGGCCTCGGTTTCGTATGCAGCTATTTTGAATCGACGCACGGTATTGAACCATTGCTCTTGCAGGGCAACTATCATTGCGTCATGGCATCAGCCCATGACCACACAAGATTCGCAGCCAACGATCTCCCTCGAAGAAAACATTCTCAAGGTCCTGACGCGCGACACCACCAGGACGCTGAGCGCTCCCGAACTCGCACAGGCGATTGCCGCTGAATCCGACTGGCATCGCCTGCTGATGCCGATCCGGCGCGCGGCCGTGGCACTGGCACAGTCGGGGCGCCTTGTGATCTATCGCAAAGGCAAACCAGCCGATCCCCTGGACTTCCGCGGCGTATACCGGCTGGGGCTGCCGCGGCTGGACTGAACGGCTTTTTTTTATCGCTACCGCGGTCCCGGAAACAACACATCGCTCCGTCCCGTCAGCCGGTAGGCCAGCAGGCCGCACCATTCGTGGACGGCGGTATCGGCGCGAGCAAGGCCCGCGCTCAGCCTGTCGAACGGCGTCCACGCATCGATCCAACCCCTCGTGCGCCAGTCGACCGGATAGGCTTCGACATCGAAGCCAGCCTTGCGAAACACGCCGATCGCTCGCGGCATATGATAGGCGGACGTCACCAGCAGCCAGCGCTCGCCGGGCTTCGGAGCGATCAACCGGCGGGTGAAGCGTGCGTTTTCATCGGTGGTCCGCGACTCGCTTTCGAGCACGATGCGCCCGGGCGCAATGCCCAAACGTTCGAAAAGACGGCCAGCGATCGGCGCCTCGGCAACGGAGTTCGCGAACAGATTCCCGGTTCCGCTACTGTAAACGATACGCGCCTTTGGAAATCGCCGCGCCAATTCGAGCCCGCCGATGATCCGCTCAGCGGCTCCGTTGACTTCCACGGCCTTCCGCGCGGCGGAGGGTTCGGTCTCGATGGCTCCGCCGAGGATGATGATTCCGTCCGGCTCGCGGCCATCGAAATGCCATGCAGGAAAGCGTTCCGACAATGTCAGGAGCAGCACGTTGCTGAGCGGCGAATAGCCGAAAATCAGCAGCGCCATCACTCCTACCGCCAGCAAACCCGTTCCGGCACGCCGCCGCTTCATGACCAGCAGACACAGGCCCAGACCGCAGGCAAGCGCGATCGCGTTCGACGGCAGTGCGATAAATCCGATTATTTTGGAGAGCAGGAAGAACATGCAATCAACCGGCAAGCAGAGATGCGCCCTGCATGCGTGATCTCCAGACCAAGATCAATGGCAGAGCACAAAGGCGGCTCATCGCGCGCGGCCTGCGAGCTAATCCCATTTCGGAGCGAATCCGAAATCGGTCAGGCGTCCGTTAGCGCTGCCCATCGCCGATATCATTGCCATCTCGTCATCGGTCAGCGTGAAGTCGAAAATATCGATATTTTCCGACAGCCGTTCTATTCGCGACGTCCGCGGTATAGCCGCCACGTTTTGCTGAACCAGCCAGCGCAGGCAAACCTGTGCCGCAGTCTTGCCGTGAGCGGCCCCGATCCGGGCCAGCGTCTCATCGTTCTTGATGCGCCCCTTGGCGACGGGGCTATAGGCGACCAAAGCCATGTCGTGGCGCCGGCACGCATCCAGAACCTTGGCCTGATCGAGATACGGATGATACTCGACCTGATCGCAAACCAGAGGCTCCGGACAGAGAGCGACCGCCTGCTCGATCAATGCGACGGTGAAATTCGACACGCCGATATGACGCGCCATGCCGAGCCGCCTGACGTTGGCAAGCGCGCTCAAGGTCTCAGCCAGCGGAATTCGCGGATTGGGCCAGTGCAGCAACACCAGGTCGATCTGCGCGACGCGCAGTTGCTTGAGACTTTCCTTGACGGAACGTTCGAGATCGTTGGGCGCGAAATGCGTGGTCCAGACCTTGGTCGTGACGAAAACATTGTCACGACCGATGCCGGACGCGCGCAGGCCTTCGCCGACTTCGCGTTCGTTCTCATACATCTGCGCGGTGTCGATATGGCGGTAGCCGAACCTGAGCGCCTGCTCGACGAGACGCGCGCAGGCCCGGCCGCGAAGCTCCCATGTGCCCAGCCCGATGGCCGGAATGCGCGCGCCACTGGCCTCAATGAACCGCATCGCAACCTCCGGCTATCGCGCCGAGAGTAAACTGAGCCTTTGTGCGAACATTATGCCGTTTGCGACAACGCGCCAAGCAGTACGCCGACGCGCTCAGCCGGCGATATGTCCGTCGAGAGCAGCGAACACGGTTTCGGGCGCGTGCGCAATGACGGCTAGAAGCGCGCGCGCGGGTCCTCGCGGCGCCCGCTTGCCCTGCTCCCAGTTGCGGATGGTTTCAACGGGAACGCCCAGTCGCGCCGCGAACTCAATCTGGGTCAGACGCGCCCGCCGACGCAGGCTTCTGACCTCAGGTACTGTGACCGGAGGCACTGTGAGCGGAGATACTGTGAGCGGAGATACCGTAGCCGGCGCAAACCCTGCAACATGGCCCGAAGCGGGACTCGGGGCGGGCATGGACGGCGCAAGCGGAAACTCTCGCCCATCGCGGATTTCCACGATTCGTCCGTCCGCTTTCAAACGCAAGCGCTGCATGACCATCCCCGACTCAAGTGGATGGTCTGCGATGTGCGTTAAGACACGGTGAACAGTAGGACAATCGCCGTGGCGGACTGCGTGGAAGGGCATCATCCTGTTTCACGACACCCGCGTGCAAACTGCTGCCATGCTGCCCGATTTCCTGAAATACCTGCGCGTCAACGGCTATCGCGTGGTGCATGTCGTCCCGAAGCCGAAAGGCGCGGACAAGCATGTAAACCCCGACCACAACCCGAATATCCGCTAGCGGCCCATTACCGTAGGGTTAAGGCTGCGTTCATCGCCTGGCCTGTAGTTTCGGGCCGAAATGGACGGTCTGAAGGTATCTCGAATGGCAAAGACGTTGAACGGAGCCTGGCTGCGGCCACAGTGGATTCTTTGCCTCGGCCTGCTCGCCGCCACACTGGAATTCACCGCATTTCCCGCCCGGGCCGGCGACTGTCCCGGCAATCCCGATGCCCTCGGAACCTTCCGGACGCTGGTCGTGGACCCGCGCGAACATCCACGCATCGGCACCATGCAATACCCGGAAACGTTGCCGCTCCGGGATCATGAGGTGGTGCTGACCTTCGACGACGGCCCGCTGCCGCCGCATAGCCTCCAGATTCTCGATATCCTCGCTCGGGAATGCGTAAAGGCAACCTTCTTTACGATCGGCCGGATGGCGCACGACTATCCGCAAGACCTCCGCCGGGTGCTGGCAGCCGGTCATTCCATCGGCACCCATTCGCAGAACCATCCCCTTAGTATGAACCGGATGCCGATCGAACGGGCGCGAAAGGAAATCGACGACGGTATCGCTTCCGCGGCGGCGGCATTGGGCGATCCTGCGGCTGTGGCGCCATTCATGCGCATTCCCGGTCTGTTGCGGGCGAAGGGCGTCGAGGACTATCTGGCGTCGAAAGGCATTCAGGTCTGGAGCGCAGACTTTCCGGCGGACGACTGGCGGCACATCTCGGCCGACCGCGTCTATCAGCTCGCAATCAGCCGGATCGAGGCCAAGGGCAAAGGCATTTTGCTGTTGCACGACATCCAGGCGCGGACGGTGGCGGCGCTGCCCAGGATTCTCCGCACACTGAAGGAGCGCGGCTACCACATCGTTCACGTGGTTCCGGCCACACCTAGTCTGCCGAAGACACCGACCGAGCCGCAGGACTGGCGGTTGCATCCGACCCCGGAAACGGTCGCGATCTCGCATTGGCCCAAAGTGCCGAGCTTCAGTTTTGCAAACACCGGCACGCTCCCCGCTCCTGCGATCTCGGATTCCGATCTGCACGACGGCAAGTTGATGCTTTTGCCCGAGGCTTTCGAGCGCTCACGGCGTTTCGTGCGCGGCGCCGTGCCGCTGCCGGAAGAGCCGCTATGGCCGCGCCAATTGGCGGTGGCTGCCGGCAACGCCACCGACACGTTTCCGGTGCCCGCGCAAAATGTGTTCGCAATCCAGGAAAAATCCGCTGTGCCGCTTAACGCCGTCGTTCCGGTGTCGCACCACGCCGAGCAAACCGGCGAGCCAAGCGATGGCGTCGATGAAATTGCACATCTGATTGCGATCGATGCGAGCGCCGCGAAGCGCACGATTCCGGGAAGCGCGCCGGTGACCCCACCCGGATTGCACTAGCGCGCAGTCCGCAAGAGCAAGCGGAGGCTTACACAAATACCGGGACTTAGCCCGGCACCCGAAGCCCCTCAGCTCCGATCGCGCGTAGCGCGGAGGACGATGTCCTCGGCTTCCATCTGCGCCATGTCGAGCAGATAGCCGAGGGTTTCAAGACCGTGGCGCCGGGCAATCAGCCCAAGATCGGCGACCGCCGCCGCCAGATAGCGTGCGGCCTCGTCCGGACCGCCGTCACCGGCGGATTCGCCCGCGCAGGCCCTGTCGTCGCGGGAATCCGCTTTCCGGTCTGGTCGTCCCCTCATCCCGGAGACTCCTTCTCATCACAGTCAGGCTGATCACAGTCAGGGAGGAAGCTGTTCGCTTCCGTTACCCTTTATGATTGAACATCTATAGGTAGAGTTGTTAAAACAATACAATCTTTAAGAGAGGTGAGACCAAAGGTTTTCACACAAGTCTATTTGACTTAAGGGCGTGCTGCACCCATGTTCGCCCCGAAACCGTCCGCGCATCCCTCGCGGAACCGGCCTTGAGTTTTCTCATTAAGCCATTGGAATAACATGAATATCGTCATTGTTGAGTCGCCTGCAAAGGCCAAGACGATCAACAAGTATCTGGGCGCTTCCTACGAGGTGCTGGCGTCGTTCGGCCACGTCCGCGACCTCCCCGCCAAGAACGGATCGGTCGATCCGGATGCCAATTTCCAGATGATCTGGGAGGTCGATCCCAAGGCCGTCGGCCGACTCAACGACATCGCCAAGTCGCTCAAGGGCGCCGACAAGCTTATTCTCGCCACCGACCCCGATCGCGAGGGCGAGGCGATCTCCTGGCATGTGCTTGAGGTGTTGAAGCAGAAGCGCGCGCTGAAGGACCAGAAGATCGAGCGCGTTGTCTTCAACGCCATCACCAAGCAGGCCGTCACCGACGCGATGAAGAATCCTCGCCAGATCGACGGCGCGCTGGTCGACGCCTACATGGCGCGCCGTGCGCTCGACTATCTGGTCGGCTTCACCCTCTCCCCGGTGCTGTGGCGCAAGCTGCCCGGCGCACGCTCGGCCGGTCGCGTGCAGTCGGTCGCCTTGCGGCTGGTCTGCAGCCGCGAGCTTGAGATCGAGAAATTCGTCCCGCGCGAATACTGGTCGCTGATCGCGACCCTGGCGACCCCGCGCGGCGAAACCTTCGAAGCTCGCCTGGTCGGCGCCGACGGCAAGAAAATTCAGCGGCTCGACATCGGCAGCGGCGCCGAGGCCGAGGATTTCAGGAAGGCGATCGAGGCCGCCAATTTCACCGTCTCGACCGTCGAGGCGAAACCGGCGCGCCGCAACCCGCAGGCGCCCTTCACCACCTCGACCCTGCAGCAGGAGGCGAGCCGCAAGCTCGGCTTCGCGCCGGCGCATACGATGCGGATCGCGCAACGGCTCTACGAAGGCATCGATATCGGCGGCGAGACCACCGGCCTCATCACTTACATGCGAACCGACGGCGTCCAGATCGACGGCTCGGCGATCACGCAGGCGCGCAAGGTGATCGGCGAGGATTATGGCAACGCCTACGTGCCGGATGCGCCGCGCCAGTATCAGACCAAGGCCAAGAACGCGCAGGAAGCCCATGAGGCGATTCGCCCGACCGACCTGTCGCGCCGTCCCGCGGACATGAAGCGGCGTCTCGATTCCGATCAGGCCAGGCTCTATGAGCTAATCTGGATCCGGACCATCGCCAGTCAGATGGAGTCGGCGGAACTGGAACGCACCACCGTCGACATCGCGGCCAGGGCCGGATCGCGCGTGCTGGAACTGCGCGCCAGCGGCCAGGTCGTCAAGTTCGACGGCTTCCTGGCGCTGTATCAGGAAGGCCGCGACGATGAGGAAGACGAGGACAGCCGTCGTCTTCCCGCCATGAGCGACGGCGAAGCGTTGAGGCGCGAGAACCTCAGCGTCACCCAGCATTTCACCGAGCCGCCGCCGCGCTTCTCGGAAGCCTCGCTGGTCAAGCGCATGGAGGAACTCGGCATCGGCCGTCCCTCGACCTACGCCTCGATCCTGCAGGTGCTCAAGGATCGCGGATACGTCAAACTCGAGAAGAAACGGCTCTACGGCGAAGACAAGGGCCGCGTCGTCGTGGCGTTCCTCGAGAATTTCTTCGCGCGCTATGTCGAATACAACTTCACCGCCAACCTCGAGGAGCAGCTAGACCGCATCTCGAACAACGAGGTGTCGTGGCAGCAAGTCCTGAAGGATTTCTGGAATGACTTCATCGGCGTGGTCAATGAGATCAAGGACGTTCGCGTTTCCGAAGTGCTCGACGTGCTCGACAACATGCTCGGGCCGCACATCTATGCGCCGCGCGAGGATGGCGGCGATCCGCGCCAGTGTCCCACCTGCGGGACCGGAAAACTGAACCTCAAGGCCGGAAAGTTCGGCGCCTTCGTCGGCTGCTCCAACTACCCGGAATGCCGCTACACCCGTCCCCTCGCCGCCGATGGCGACGCTGGCGGCGACCGCGTTCTCGGCAAGGATCCACAGAGCGGTCTCGATGTCACGGTGAAGTCCGGCCGCTTCGGACCCTACATCCAGCTCGGCGAACCCAGCGATTATGGCGAGGGCGAAAAGCCGAAACGCGCGGGCATTCCGAAGAACACGTCGCCCGCTGACATGGAGCTGGACCTCGCCGTGAAGCTCCTTTCGCTGCCGCGCGAAATCGGCAAGCATCCGGAGACCGGCGAGCCGATCACAGCCGGCATCGGCCGCTTCGGTCCGTTCGTACGGCATGAAAAAACCTATGCGAGTCTGGAAGCCGGCGACGAGGTGTTCGACATCGGCCTCAACCGCGCGGTGACGCTGATCGCGGAGAAAATCGCAAAGGGGCCGAGCCGCCGCTTTGGCGCCGATCCGGGCAAGCCGCTTGGCGATCACCCCACTCTTGGCGGTGTGGTGGTCAAGAGCGGGCGATACGGCGTCTACGTTTCCGCTGGCGGCATCAACGCCACAATTCCGAGCGACAAGACCCAGGACACTATCACCCTGCCCGAGGCCATCGCGCTGATCGACGAACGCGCCGCCAAAGGCGGCGGCAAGCCGAAGCGCGCGGCAAAGAAAGCCAAGCCCGCCGGAACTGAAAAGACCGGCAAGGCCAACGCCGTGGCAGCAAAGCCGACCAAAAAGGCGGCTGCGAAACAGGCCTCCGTCAAGCCGAAGTCCGCCGCGGTGAGCAAGGCGCGCGGTTCGATCGCAGCAGTCAAACCGCCGGCCAAGGCTGAAAAAGCGCCCGCAAAGAAGAGTGCTGGCAAGAACGGCTGACGTGAGCAAACCGCGCGACAAGCGTTTCCCGGACCGCGAGACCATCGTCGCCTTCATTCGCGCCCATCCGGGGCGAGCGGGAACACGCGAGATCGCCCGCGAGTTCGGCCTGAAGAACGCGGATCGCGTCGAACTCAAGCAAATCCTGCGCGATCTCGCGGACGACGGTACGATCGTCAAACAAGGCCGCAAGCTGCAGCAGGCGGAAACGCTGCCGCCGACGCTGATAGCCGATATCACCGGACGCGATAGCGACGGCGAACTTCTCGCGACGCCCACCGAATGGGACGAGGAGGCAGGCGCCCCACCGAAAATCCGCATCCATGTGCCGCGCCGCACCAAGCCCGGCACCGCGGCCGGCGTCGGCGACCGCGCGCTGCTGCGCATCGAAGCGACGGAGCCGGACGACTCCGCACGCTATCGTGCTCGCGTCATCAAGGTGATCGATCACACCCGCGCGCGTATCCTCGGCATCTACCGCACCTTGCCTCAGGGCGGCGGCCGCTTGGTGCCGGTCGACAAGAAACAGGCCGGCCGCGAGTTGAACATCGCGAAAGCCGACAGCGCCGGCGCGGAGGACGGCGATCTCGTGAGCGTCGAACTCGTGCGTACGCGCGGTTTCGGTCTTGCGTCGGGCAAGGTGAAGGAGCGGCTAGGCTCGCTCGCGACCGAAAAGGCCGTCAGCCTGATCGCGATCCACGCCCACGACATTCCGCAGGCGTTTGCGCCGGCTGCCTTGCGCGAAGCCGAGGCTGCGAAGCCCGCGACCCTTCGTAACCGCGAAGACTGGCGCGCGCTGCCGCTCGTGACCATCGATCCGCCCGATGCCAAGGATCACGACGACGCGGTTCACGCCACGCCCGACGACGATCCGAACAACAAGGGCGGCGTCATCGTCACCGTCGCCATCGCCGACGTTGCCTATTACGTGCGGCCTGAATCGGCGCTGGACCATGATGCGCTGACGCGGGGCAATTCGGTTTATTTCCCCGACCGCGTGGTGCCGATGCTGCCTGAGCGCATCTCCAACGATCTCTGTTCGCTGGTACCCGGAAAAGCGCGCGGCGCCCTGGCCGTGCGCATGGTGATCGGTCCCGACGGCCGCAAGCGCTCGCATACATTTCATCGCATCCTGATGCGCTCGGCGGCAAAGCTGAACTACGCGCAGGCGCAGGCCGCGATCGACGGCAACCCCGACGATGCCACCGGCCCCCTGCTCGACCCGATCCTGAAACCGCTTTATGCGGCCTATGCGTTGGTGAAGCGGGCGCGCGACGAGCGCGATCCGCTCGATCTCGAACTGCCCGAGCGCAAGATTCTCCTGAAGACCGACGGCACGGTTGACCGCGTCATCGTGCCGGAGCGGCTCGACGCTCACCGCCTGATCGAGGAGTTCATGATCCTCGCCAACGTCGCCGCCGCGGAGATGCTGGAGAAGAAGGGCCAGCCGCTGATCTATCGGGTCCATGACGAGCCGACGGTGGAGAAAGTCCACAACCTTCGGGAGTTCCTGAAGACGCTCGACATGTCCTTCGCCAAGAGCGGCGCGCTGAGGCCCGAGTTGTTCAATCGCGTCCTCGATCAGGTCAAGGGCCACGACTCCGAGTCGCTGGTGAACGAGGTGGTGCTTCGGTCGCAGGCGCAGGCTGAATATTCCGCGGAGAACTACGGCCACTTCGGCCTCAACCTGCGGCGCTACGCGCATTTCACGTCCCCGATCAGGCGATACGCGGACCTGATGGTGCACCGCGCCCTGATCCGAGCGCTCGGCCTTGGCGACGGCGCGCTGCCGGACGCCGAGACCACCGAGACGCTGGCCGAAATCGCCGCGCAGATTTCCGTCACCGAACGCCGCGCCATGAAGGCGGAACGCGAGACCGCCGACCGCCTGATCGCGCATTTCCTCGCCGACCGCATCGGCAATATCTTCGAGGGCCGGATTTCGGGAGTGACCCGCGCGGGGCTGTTCGTGAAACTGACCGATACCGGTGCCGATGGACTAATCCCGATCCGGTCCCTGGGCACGGAATATTTCAACTATGACGAGGCCCGCCACGCGCTGGTGGGCTCGCGCAGCGGTGCCATGCACAAGCTGGGTGACGTGGTCGAGGTTCGTCTGGTAGAAGCTATACCCTTGGCTGGCGCCCTGCGTTTCGAACTCCTATCTGGAGGCCATGCCGGGCCACGCGATCACCGCGCGCGCGGCGGTCGGAACACGAAGGGGCCGCGTAGTCCACAGGGCACGCGGCATCCCGAAGTCCATTCGAAGGTCCATCCGGGCCGCAAACCGCGCAAGGCATCGCGCAAGCCGGGTAAGAGTAAGGCCGGCAAACCGAAGAAGGGCAAATCATGACGGCGCCTACTCCCGATACCGCGAGCACAGCCGCCACAATCTGGACCTCGGAAGGCGAGAAGCGCCATCTCTGGGCCGCGATGAAGCGCGGCTTTTCCGGCCGCTGCCCGAAATGCGGCAAAGGCAAGCTCTTTCGCGCCTTTCTGAAGACCGCCGACAACTGTTCGGAATGCGGACTCGATTTTTCCCCGCACCGCGCCGACGACCTGCCCGCCTATCTCGTTATCATCGTCGTCGGCCACATCGTGATACCGCTGGCGCTGCTGATAGAGAAAGAGTTTTCGCCGCCGCTCATCGCTCAGTGGGCGATCTATCTGCCGATGACGCTGTTCCTGGCGCTATGGCTGATTCAGCCGATCAAGGGCGGGGTGGTCGGCCTCCAGTGGGCCTTGCGTATGCACGGTTTCGACGAGAATTTTGTCGAAGATCAATTCTGATCTGGCAGTTCGGCCCGGTCATCGGAACTGCGCGGTTAGCGAGATGAGCGAGGCGGCGCAACACTCCCTGCAAGAGGCCAGCCGCCACCCCTATCGTCGCCCGAAAGATGCCGCCGCGCTGATCCTGATCGACCGCAGCGCGGCCGCGCCAAGAGTGCTGCTCGGCAAACGCCATGACAAGGTGATCTTCATGCCGGGCAAGTTCGTCTTTCCCGGCGGCAGCGTCGAAACGACCGATAATAAAGTACCGCTCGCTGCACCGATCCCGAAAGAACTCGAGGCCAACCTGCTCAAGGGCGGCCCGAAGATCCAATCGTCTCGCGCGCGCTCGCTTGCGGTTGCTGCGATCCGCGAGGCCTGCGAGGAAACCGGACTTTGCCTCGGACGCAAGAACAGAGGCGCCGTCGCAAGGTTGACCGGGGCCTGGCAACCGTTCGGCGATGCCGGATTGCTGCCCGACCCCTCCAGCCTTCACCTGATCGCACGCGCCATCACCCCGCCGGGCTACGTCCGGCGTTTCGACACCCGCTTCTTCAGCGCGGATGCATCCGCGATCGCCCATCGTATCGATGGCGTGATCCACGCCGACGCCGAACTGGTCGAGCTGGTCTGGGTCGAGATGGACGCAAAGTCTCTCGCCGACCTTCATCCCATAACCAGGAGCGTGCTCGGCGAACTCGAAAAGCGTCTCGCCGCCGGTCCGCTGCGTCACGATGCCGACGTGCCGTTCTTCCGTTTCTACGGCGGCAGGATGCA
Source organism: Nitrobacter sp. NHB1 (assembly GCF_036964665.1). Classification (NCBI taxonomy): domain Bacteria; kingdom Pseudomonadati; phylum Pseudomonadota; class Alphaproteobacteria; order Hyphomicrobiales; family Nitrobacteraceae; genus Nitrobacter; species Candidatus Nitrobacter laanbroekii. The sequence continues at coordinate 606,421 of NZ_JBAMDA010000001.1, read as the reverse complement.
CAGGGATGTTTTGCCGGGCGTAGCTTGAAACGTCATTTCCGGGATGGAAACCGGCTCTTTGCGGAGAATGGGCCTATCTCAAGCCCTCAACAGCCTCGAAATCCTTGACTTTGGGCATTTCGCGGCTAGTTTGCCGGCCAGACGCGGGCCTGATGCTGGGCCGGCTTTTCCGATCCCCGACATCAAAGGGTTTTCACATGGCCAAGGCGGTCACCATCAAGGTCAAGCTGGTTTCCAGCGCCGACACCGGCTTCTATTACGTCGCCAAGAAGAATTCGCGAACAATGACCGACAAGCTGGTCAAGAAAAAGTACGATCCGGTGGCGCGCAAGCACGTCGAATTCCGCGAAGCCAAGATCAAGTAAGATCACTTCATCGGCGGTGAATTGGAGCGGGGCTTTCATGCCCCGTTTTATTTTGCGTGGACCTGCGGCGGCAAGGATGCTGCTACGGTGCGAAAATCATACCGACGAAGGGTCATGCCGCCTCTGCCACGACGCGGTTTCGGCCGTCGTGCTTGGCGCGATAGAGCGCGATGTCGGCGCGCTTGAGAACGTCGGCGACCGGTTCTCCCTTCCGCTCCAGGATCGACAGTCCGATCGAGATGGTCACGTCAATCCGCTTCGCACCCTTGTGGACAGCGAACGGTTCGCCTGCGATCGAGCGGCGCAGCCGCTCGGCCACCATGCCGGCGACGTGCAGATCGGTCTCCGGCATCACGATCACGAACTCTTCCCCGCCATACCGGCAGGCGAGATCGATACCGCGGATGGATTTGCGGATTCGCACCGCGAATTCGCGCAGCACGTCGTCGCCGGCATCGTGGCCGTAGCTGTCATTGATCGACTTGAAGAAGTCGATATCGAGCATCATCAGGGCCAGCGGCTTGCCGCGCAGCGAGGCCTGCTCGGCCAGCGTAACCAGATGGCTTTCCATATAGCGGCGGTTGTGCAACCCGGTCAGCCCGTCGGTGACCGCCATTTCGATCGAGTTCTGCACGTTGTCGCGCAGGTGGTCGGTGTAACGGCGGCGGCGGATCTGCGTGCGGGCGCGGGCGAGCAACTCGTTCTTGTCGACCGGCCGCAGCAGATAATCGTTGACGCCGATTTCGAGACCACGCAGCAATCGCGTATTGCTGTTGGCATCGGCTATGGCAAGGATCGGAACGTGCCGTGTACGCTCCAGCGAGCGCGCCTGGCTGCACAACCGCAGGCCGTCGAAATTTTCCAGTCCGAGCGACACGATGAGAAGATCGTAATTGCTTTCGGCGGCATGAAACAGCGCCTCGGACGGATCGGTTTCGACATCGACGGTGTGCTCAGCGCTCAGCACCGAGGCCAGCCGCTCATACGACGAGGCGCGATCATCGACCAGCAGGATGCGCCCACCCTTCCCGGTGTCGGCAACCGCGTCGCGCTCCGGCGCCTGCACGCCGATTTCGAGCGAGGTGACGGCGCGCAGGCGCAGCTCGTCGGTCATCATCTTCAGACGTGTCAGCGAGCGGACCCGCGCGATCAGCACCACATCCGAGACCGGCTTGGTCAGGAAGTCGTCGGCGCCGGCCTCGAGCCCGCGCACACGGTCGGACGGGCTGTCCAGCGCCGTCACCATCACCACGGGGATGAAATGAGTTGCCGGGTCGGCCTTCAGCCGGCGGCAGACCTCGAAACCGTCCATGTCCGGCATCATGATATCGAGCAGGACGATGTCGCACTTGGCACGCGCGCAGACCTCCAGCGCCTGCGCGCCGTTGGACGCGGTCATGACGTCGAAATACTCCGCCGACAATCGTGCTTCCAGCAGCTTGACGTTGGCGGGGATATCGTCGACGACCAGAACACGCGCAGACACCGCTGTCTCCTTAACCCACGAACCGACGGACGGTCTCGATGAACTTGCCGACGGAAATCGGCTTCGACAGATAAGCCTCGCAACCGCCCTCGCGGATACGCTCTTCGTCGCCCTTCATCGCAAATGCCGTCACCGCGACCACGGGAATCGCGCGCAGCTCTGGATCGTCCTTGATCCAGCGCGTGACATCGAGACCGGACACCTGCGGCAACTGAATATCCATGAGAACGAGATCAGGGCGAAGCTTGCGGACCAGGTCGAGCGCCTCGAAACCGTTGCTGGTCCCCGACGTCTGATACCCATGAGCCTCCAACAGATCGCGGAAGAGCTTCATGTTGAGTTCGTTGTCTTCTACGATCAGGACCGTCTTGGCCACCCTGGCCTCCAGTCGACGCTGCGCTCACCCGCCTTGGTGAGCGAAGCATGCACAAGCATCACAAACTTATCCGCAAACTGGATTTAGATTTGCACCAGAACTCGCTCCAAAGCCGTTAAGGCGCAGTACGATCTTTATGCGAGCGGATTAGCACTTGCTTGAACACGTTTCAGGGACTCGGGCATGATGCTTCCAAAGTAGAGACGATAGGTTACGGAAAGGCAAACAGCCACAATGACAAAGCGTGTGCATAACCCGCGCGAAGTAGCTGAGATCGTGGCGATTCAGGCGCTTTCGTTCGTCGCTGGCGACGGCGAACGGCTGGGCCGGTTTCTGGCCGAAACCGGAATTGGTCCGGAGACCCTGCGCGCCTCAGCCTCCGATCCTCACTTCCTTGCCGGCGTGCTCGATTTCGTGCTGCGCGACGACGCAACCGTGACGGCTTTTTCGGACTCCTCGGGACATCATCCCACCACGATCGCCGCCGCGCGGGAGGCGCTCGGCGATCCCCTTTGGGAGCGCGAGGTTCCGTGACTGTAGGTTCGTCTGACGGTCCATTGTGCATTTGCCGGGACTGTTTCGGCGATCCCGGCTTTCCGGCGGTTCGTTGCAGCACATGCGGCTCTCCCCGGCTCGTGCGCCACTGCGCACTGCCGGCGTTGAGCCTCGCCCATATCGATTGCGACGCATTCTACGCCACCGTCGAGAAACGCGACAATCCTGCGCTTGCGGACAAACCCGTCATCATCGGCGGCGGCAGGCGTGGCGTGGTGTCGGCCGCCTGCTATATCGCCCGGACCTACGGCGTGCATTCCGCCATGCCGATGTTCAAGGCGCTGGCGCTCTGCCCCTCCGCCGCCGTCATTGCGCCGGACATGGCGAAATATGTCCGGGTCGGCCGCGAGGTGCGGCACGCCATGCAGGCGCTGACGCCGCTGGTGGAACCGCTGTCGATCGACGAGGCCTTCCTCGACCTCGGCGGCACCCAGCGTGTCCACGGCACGATTCCGGCCAAGGTGCTGGCAAAATTCGCAGCCGACGTCGAGCGCACCATCGGCATCACGGTGTCGGTCGGACTGTCGTGCAACAAATTCCTCGCGAAGATCGCCTCGGACCTCGACAAGCCACGCGGATTCGCAGCGCTCGATCAGGGCGAGGCGCGCATCATGCTCGCGGACAAGCCGGTCGGCTTCATTTTCGGCGTCGGCCCCGCCACCCAGGAGCGGCTGGCGCAGCGCGGCTTCCGGACCATCGGCGATCTGCAGCGCGCCGACGAGATCGACATGATGAAGCAATTTTCGACCGAGGGCCGCCGACTATGGCGGCTGGCGCGCGGCATCGACGACCGGCGAGTGATCGCCGACCGCGGCGCCAGGACCATCTCCAGCGAGACGACGTTCGAGACCGATGTCCGCGACTTCGCCACGCTCGAACGAATCCTCTGGCGTCTGTCGGAGAGGGTGTCGTCACGGCTGAAGACAAGCGGACTGGCGGGATCGACAATCACGCTGAAACTGAAGACCGCCGATTTCCGGCAACGGACCCGTTCGCAATCGGTCTCCGTCCCGACCCAACTCGCGTCGAAGATTTTCGCAACCTGCCGCGAAATGCTGGCGAAGGAAATCGACGGCACCGCCTTCCGCCTGATGGGAGCGGGCGTCAGTGCCTTGCGGCCGGGGTCACAGGCTGACGACACCGATATGCTCGATCGCCGCTCGGCCGATGCCGAGCGAGCGATGGACCATCTGCGCAACAAGTTCGGGAGCGCGGCCGTCATCAGGGGCATAGCCTATGACGGGCCCGAGAAACCACGTCAGTAAAAACGGCCAAGCCATTCGTAAGCTTACCTTATCCCGGCGTCATCGCTTGCAGGGTTTGGCGTTCTTGACGTCGCTGACGTCGAATTTGCCCAGTGTCCCGGAAATCACGAAGTCATTGTAGTCGAGCACCAGCGCCCGCGACACGCCATCCTCGAACAGTTCGAACGACATGACGTAGACCGGTGTTTGTTCGCCGCTGTTGGCCGGGACGTCGCGATCGTAGTAGCTGACGGTGACGGGCCATCGCGTCAGCCTCTTCATCTGACCGTTGGTGGTCGACGGATCCGGCGACGCTCCTGGTTTATCGCCGGGAATGGGTTTGCCGATAACCGCAAGCGTGTTGTAGACCTTCTCGCCGTTGTCCGAGCCGTCATAAACGGTGAGTTGGAGCAGCGATTTGCCCTCTTTCGCGGCCGCGATGATGCGCTGGATCTGTTCGGTCGGAAACACCACCTTGCCGTCGAGGGTGAACGTCTTGGCGACCGGTTGTTTCAACTTCACCGTGATCTTGTCGCCGGTCCGTTCAGCGATGCCGTCAACCTCGCTCTGATCGCTGTCGTCCGTGCGTGTCGCGATCTTGAAACGGTAGCTCCTGCCCTTCGCATCTTCCCAACTCGTCGATTGCAGATCGCTCAGCGTGGTCTTGCCTTCCCCGCTCTTCATTTCCGAGACTTGCCTGAAGTCCGACGTGTAACCCTCGCAGGCATTTCCGGAAAACTTGTAAAGGATCCGCCCGCGGGCACTGTCGAGCGAGGTGCTGCCGCGCGACTTCAGGAGGTTCAGATCGTACAACGCCTGATGAGCGAGAAATGGTACACCGGCCGCGGCGTGCGCGGCGCTGCCGAGTGGCGGACACGCCGCTGCTACAGCCAGCGTCAGAAACCCGGGCCAAAATCGCAAGGCTGAAAAATGGAAATAGTCGCGCATGTCGTCTCTCGATGTTGACCGAATCCGAGCATAGTCACTGCTCTATTGCGCCACAACTAGGGCGGCGCCACGACAGACTGCGATTTGACGGTCGATCCCGATAGTTTGATCGCGCTGTCGCCGGGTGCCGGGTATCCCGCAAAATCCGCCCCGGCCCGCCATCGCTTGCATGTGACATAACGATGGGCGAGATAGAGAGAGCCTGAGCGGAGTTATTCAGGCGGAACATCCATACCGGGGACTGACATGGCAGGAACGATCGAGCAGAAACTGGCGGCGCAGGGCATCACCTTGCAGGAACCGGCATCGCCTGTGGCGAATTACGTCGGCTTCGTCCGCACCGGCAACCTGTTGTTCGTATCCGGACAGCTCTGCTTCAATCCCGAAGGCAAGCTGATCGCCAAGGGCAAGCTGGGCGCGGGCGTCACAGTTGAACAGGGCAGCGCCGCGGCGCGTGGCTGCGCCCTCAATCTGCTAGCGCAGATCAAGGCCGCGCTCGGCGATCTCGACAAAGTGGTCCGCGTCGTCAGGCTGGGCGGCTTCGTCAACTCCGCTCCCGATTTCGTCGATGGACCCAAGGTGTTGAACGGCGCATCGGATCTGATGGTTGCGGCGTTCGGCGACAAGGGCCGCCATGCGCGCGTTACGGTCGGCGTCGCCTCCCTTCCCGCCGATGCGGCGGTCGAAATCGAAGGCCTGTTCGAGGTCGTCTGACGCCGATGCGCGCGCCCGACTGGCTGACGGCACGCCCGGTCGCCCATCGCGGCCTGCATGACGACGCCCGCGGCATCGTCGAGAGCATGCCGGGGGCGTTCCGAGCCGCCATCGCGGGAAACTTCAGCATCGAGACCGATATCCAGCTCACCGCCGACGGCGAGGCCATGGTTCATCATGACGATGAACTCGGCCGGCTGACCGAAGGTTCGGGCGCCCTGCGAACCAAAACCGCGGCCGAACTCAGGCAGGTCGTTTTCAAGAACACGTCCGAAAGGATGATGTCGCTTGCGGATCTCTGCGCGCTGGTCGCCGGCCGCGTGCCGCTGGTGATCGAGGTCAAAAGCCGTTTCGACGGCGACCGCAAACTGGTGCGGCGCATGGCCGACGTGCTGGCCTCCTATAACGGGCCTGCGGCCGGCATGTCGTTCGATCCGGATCAGGTCATGGCGCTGCGGGAATTGATTCCGTCGCGCCCGCGCGGCATCGTGGCCGAGCGCCGCTACACCAAAGCCGATTGGCCCGACACAACGCCGGAGCAGCGCGCGGCAATGACCCATCTGCGTCATGCCTTCCGCACCCGGCCTCATTTTGTCGCTTACTCGGTGGATGATCTTCCGGACATAACCTCATGGATTGCGCGAAACATTTTCCAATGCCCGCTGCTGACATGGACGGTACGCACGCCGGAACAGCGCGCGCGCGCCGCCAAATATGCCGATCAAATGATCTTCGAGGGTTTCCACCCGGACTTATGATCTTGCGACACTTGACGCGACTAGAATGGTGTCCAATCTGTTGGCTGACACCCCGACCATCACCAGCGGAGGTCACCGCGTAGAATGGCTGATCAAAGGCCGGACCGGTTCAGCTCCTTGATGACGTCACCCGACATATCGCTCGAAGCCGTCGAAGCCGTCAGCCAGATTTCGGCCGCGGACTGGGACGCCTGCGCCAACCCGGCGACCGAGCAACACCGGCCACCGGCGCCCGGTGAAGCCCCGGCTTCTTCATCGGCTCAAGATTCTTGTTCAAGCTCAAGAGAGCAATACAACCCGTTTGTATCACACGCTTTTTTTACTGCACTTGAAGCATCGAATTCGGCTTGCCCACGCACCGGATGGAGACCGCGCCACTTGATTGCGCGCCTCGACGGAGCGGTCGTGGGCATCGTGCCGTGCTATCTGAAGTCGCACTCACAGGGCGAATATGTATTCGATCATGGCTGGGCCCAGGCTTATGAAGGCGCCGGCGGGCGCTATTACCCCAAGCTCCTGGCCTCGGTTCCGTTTACACCGGCCACCGGCCCGCGGCTTTTGATCCGCGCCGGCAGCAACGAAGCGAGTGTCCGCGCCGCACTGGCCGGTGGTCTCGTCGGCCTCTGCGATGCGACACAGGCCTCATCGGTCCACGTCACCTTTGCCCGCCAGGAGGAATGGACGTTTCTCGCCGGGAACGGATTCCTCCAGCGCACCGACCAGCAGTTTCACTGGCGGAACGAAGGCTATTCGAGCTTCGAGGACTTTCTCGCCAGTCTCGCCTCGCGCCACCGCAAGGCCATCCGCCGCGAACGCCGCGATGCGCTGGCCAACGGCATCACCATCCATGTCCTCACCGGCAGCGAACTCACGGAAGAAGCCTGGGACGCCTTCTTCCAATTCTACATGGAAACCGGATCGCGCAAGTGGGGCCGGCCCTACCTGACTCGGTCCTTCTACTCCCTGATCGGCGACAGCATGAACCGGGATATCGCGCTGATCATGGCCCGGCGCGACAATCGCTGGATCGCCGGCGCCATCAATTTCATCGGTTCGAACACGCTGTTCGGACGGCACTGGGGCGCCATCGAGCATCATCCCTTCCTGCATTTCGAGGTCTGCTATTATCAGGCGATCGATTTTGCGATCCGTCATCGCCTGAAAACGGTGGAGGCCGGTGCACAGGGCGAGCACAAGATCGCGCGCGGCTATCTGCCGCAAACCACCTACTCGGCGCATTATATCGCCGACTCCGCGCTGCGCCGCGCGGTCGGTGACTATCTCAAGCACGAACGACATTATGTCGCCGAAGCGGCCCGCGAACTGACCGACGCCGGGCCGTTTCGCAAGAACGGCTGCTGATCTTCGCGCTGGCGGACAACCGAACCGTCAGCCGGTTTCGAAATCGCCGTCCTGCGGCAGCGCCAGCGGCGTGAACTGGCAACGGATCGGCTTGATGTCGAGCAGCGGCGTCTCGTCGAGACAATCCATTCCGCGCACCAGTACCGTCGATCCCTCGATACCGACCAGCTTCACCAGCGACGTTCCCAGTGGATTGGGACGCACCGGGGAACGCAGCGAAAAAGTGCCGTGCGTCGCGCCGCTGCTCTTCGGGGTCTGCAGCACGATGTCGCGACGCGACAGGTGCAGCCAGTAGATGACTTCGATGCTCTCATACCGATCGAGCCCCTGCAACGCAGGCGTCCAGGGATCGAAAATCTCGAGGCGGCAAATCGGGCCGTCGTGACACCCCTGACGCGGGGTCTTCAGACGGGACGTCCAGGGTGTGCGAATACGGCCGATGAACACCAGCCCGGCGTCAGTGGGCGGCGGCGGCTCGACGACGACCTCTCCTGCCCGCACTTCGCTTTCTCGCACCATCGTTAGCTCCTCGCATCCTGATATCACGATCCGGACCGTTATTCATCGCAAAGCATAACCCAATCTCGCCAGGTGGCGCAGGCCGGCGTCTGCCAAGCAGTTCACCCCGCTGCGGAATGCCGCACTCAACCTCTCACGCGCATATTTCGCAGTACGAGGCAGGCGCCGCCGGCCCGCTTGATCCGGTTGCAGAGACCATCGGCTCCCGCGCGCGTATCGGCCCCGATCCGCACCTGATAGAATGTCCGGGTGCCGCGGCTGCGCAGTACCGAGCCTAGCAGACTTGGATCGCGGTCGCCGATCACGGCGCCGAGCCGCCTGATAGCGCGTGCGTACATGGCCATGGCGCGGACGCGGCTGAAGCCGGCTGCGAGCTGCACGCCCCATGGCTTGTCGGCACCGAGCTTCACATGCTGTTCGAGTCCCGTGACAAACGGATTGGGCGCGCGCTTCAATAGCGCCATCAACTCGTGGCAGTTCGTCGCCGGTGGTTTCGCTGGCGGCTTGCCGTTTTTGCCGGCCGCAGCCCAGTCCTCGATCGGCGATCCTGTGATCGCGGCAACGTAGTTGCGGGTCTCGGCCGGCATCGACCCCTTGCCGTCAAGCCATTCCTGCACGCGGCGCGGCCCGGCATTATAGGCTGCGGCCGCCAGTCCGAGATTGCCGAATTGCCCGCGCAACTCGTTCAGGTACTCGGCCGATTTCGGCAGGGCCTGCACCGGATCGAACGGGTCGAGCAGCCGCCGCTCGCTCGCCGTTCCCGGCATGAACTGCGCGATGCCCTGCGCGTGCTGGCCGCTGCGGGTCAACGGCCCAACGGCATCGGACTGAAACCGACTCTCCTGCCAAATCACGCGCGCAAAGAATTCCAGCGGCAAGTTCTCGGCCTTCGCCGCCGACTCGACCATCAGGCAGATCGATTCGCGCGTGTCCTGATCTGTCTTGACGGGATCTGTCTTGGCGGGGTCTGTTTTGGCGGGATGTCCGGGATCGGCCGCCGTCTCCGCGCCGACCTGTGCAAAGGCGACTTGCGGCATCACCAGCATCATAGCCAACGCGTAGCGCATGAGAACGGCAAGGCACGATGCCATATCGTTTCTCTTCCACGACGGCGACAAAGCCGGCTTCATCCCGCGAGCGTAACAGACTTCTTCAAAAGCCTGCTACAGTCCCTTCCCCTCCAAACGAAAATTGAATGAAGCTCCGAATTGCGACATTCGCGGCCAGGCTGTGGCGAATGCAAATTCGTGCCATTTATAGCGGTTCTCGATTACACGGAATCAATCCGTACTCCGGTGTCATGCGCGGGCATAGCCGTTCGAAGAACGGCGGCGCTTACGCGCGCCTATGCCCCGCGCATCCACCTTTCGAAGATTGATGGATTGTCGGGTCGAGCCCGGCAATGACGATAATAGAGATGTTCCCGTCCAAATGTGAAGCAAACTAGCGCTTCGAGAACTGGAACGAGCGGCGGGCTTTCGCCTTGCCGTACTTCTTGCGCTCGACCACGCGGGAATCGCGGGTCAGGAAGCCACCCTTCTTGAGAACGCCGCGCAATTCGGGTTCGAAGTTCGTCAACGCCTTGGAAAGGCCGTGACGAACGGCACCCGCCTGACCGGACAGGCCGCCGCCGGCAACAGTGCACACCACGTCGTACTGACCGGCGCGCGCCGCGGCAACGAGCGGTTGCTGGATCATCATTCGCAGCACCGGGCGCGCAAAGTAAACTTCGACCTCGCGAGCGTTGACCAGGATCTTGCCGGCTCCCGGCTTGATCCAGACGCGGGCAACCGCGTCCTTACGCTTGCCAGTGGCGTAGGCGCGGCCGTACTTGTCGACCTTCTTGGTGTACTGCGGCGCTTCCGGAGTGGCCGGCTTCAGCGCGGACAACTGGTCGAGAGACTGCATGGTATCGGACATCGTTATGCGGCCCTCATGTTCTTACGGTTCAATATGCCGACATTGATGACTTCCGGCTGCTGGGCTTCATGCGGATGCTCGGCTCCAGCGTAAACGCGGAGGTTGCCAAACTGCACACGCCCGAGCGGCCCACGTGGAATCATGCGCTCAATGGCCTTCTCGATGACGCGCTCCGGGAAACGACCCTCCAGGATCGACTTCGCCGTGCGCTCCTTGATGCCGCCGATATAGCCGGTGTGATTGTAATAGACCTTATTGTCGCGCTTGCGGCCGGTGAGAACTACCTTGGCGGCATTGATGATGATGACATTGTCGCCGCAATCGACGTGCGGCGTGTAGATCGGCAGATGCTTGCCGCGCAGCCTCATCGCAACGAGGGTGGCGAGCCGTCCAACCACCAGACCGCTGGCGTCGATCAGCACCCACTTCTTCGTCACTTCGGCTGGCTTTGCCGAGAACGTTTTCATGTGAGAAATCCGTGAAAAGAGACCTCGGCGCCCACGCACCGAACCGATGGGGTTCTAGAGAACCGACCAACTCCAGTCAACGTCAATGGCGTAATGTTTTTATCGTCAAATCAATAGCTTACAAAAATGGTTCTATAGTACCTGTAAAATTTTCAAGTATTCGGAATGGAATAGGTGGACACTACGTGGGCGATCGGGTCGGGCGACGTGCCGGACAGCAGCGTCACTTCCCCGACCGCCAGCCGCTTGCCGAGCTTGAGAAGCCGCGCCGCGGCAAGCACGTCCTGACCCGGGCGTCCCCTGCGCAGAAAATTGATGTTGAGGTTGGCGGTGACCGCGAGGCCGACCGGGCCGATCCGCGACAGCAGCACCACATACATGGCGAAATCAGCCAGCGCCATCAACGTCGGCCCGGAGACCGTCCCGCCCGGGCGCAACATCCGCTCGCTGTAGCGCTGGCGCAGCAGGCTGGTTTCGCCGTCGGCGCTTTCAATTGTGATATCGCCGTCCCTGAAGGCCTGGGGGAACTCGGCGTGCAGAAACGCCTCGAGTTCGGCCACGCTCATTCTCGCGGTCGCCATGTCTTCCCGTCCCTGCTTTCGCCTCGTGCCGCCTGTTACATTAAGAAGATGGCTTCGCCCAAGTGGATAATTCGATAACAGCTAGTGAAGTGAATTTGACATTCGCGACCCACCTGGCCGCGCGTCCGGGACGCGAATGTCAAATTCAAAACTCCACTAGAAACCTGATGCAAATGTTAGAGTCGGACCACTAGGCCTGCGCGGCGAGACCGCGCACTCCTTGCTGAAACAGGCAAAGTTTCCGGCGGCGCCTTGACGGCGGCGCATGATCCCATCAGCATCGAAAATGCTCTAGCGGAACAACCTCCGACCGATACACAGGAGATGAGATGACCGATCGCATCCCCGGCTTTGCAACGCTTGCTGTCCACGCCGGCGCGCAGCCCGATCCGACCACAGGCGCACGCGCGACACCGATCTATCAAACCACGTCGTTCGTGTTCAACGATGCCGACCACGCGGCGTCGCTGTTCGGATTGCAGTCGTTCGGCAATATCTACACCCGCATCGGAAACCCGACCAATGCCGTGCTGGAGGAGCGTGTTGCCGCCCTCGAAGGCGGCACCGCCGCGCTCGCGGTGGCCTCCGGGCACGCCGCACAGGTCGTCGCGCTCCAGCAATTGTTGAAACCCGGCGACGAAGTCATCGCCGCCCGCAAACTCTATGGCGGGTCGATCAACCAGTTCACCCATGCATTCAAGAGCTTTGGCTGGAACGTGGCGTGGGCCGATCCAGATGAGGTCGAAACGTTCGAGCGCGCGGTCACGCCGCGAACACGGGCGATCTTTATCGAATCCATCGCCAATCCCAGAGGATCGATCACCGATATCGAAGCCGTCGCCGCCATCGCGCGCAAGGCCGGCGTTCCCTTGATTGTCGATAATACCATGGCGAGCCCTTACCTGATCCGGCCGATCGAACATGGCGCCGATATCGTGGTTCAGTCGCTGACAAAGTTCCTCGCCGGCCACGGCAACTCGCTCGGCGGCATCATCGTCGATGCAGGCACGTTCGACTGGTCGAGAGACAACAAGTATCCAATGCTGAGCGAGCCGCGTCCGGAATATCACGGCATCAAGCTGCAGGAGACGTTCGGCAACTTCGCCTTCGCGATTGCCTGCCGCGTGCTGGGCCTGCGCGATCTCGGCCCGGCGCTGTCGCCGTTCAACGCTTTCATGATCCTGACCGGCATCGAAACGCTGCCGTTGCGGATGCAGAAGCATTGCGAGAATTCCCAGGCGATTGCCGAGTGGTTGGCCAGCCACCCCAAGGTCGCGGCCGTCAACTATGCCGGATTGCCCGGCGACAAGTACAACAAGCTCGCCCGCAAATACACGCCGAAGGGCGCCGGCGCCGTGTTCACATTCAGCCTGAAGGGCGGATATGACGCCGGCGTCAATCTGGTGTCGAAACTCAAATTGTTCTCGCATCTCGCCAATGTCGGCGATACCCGCTCGCTCGTGATTCACCCTGCATCGACCACGCATAGCCAGCTCGACGACGACGCCAAGACCAAGGCCGGCGCCGGACCCGACATTGTCCGCCTGTCGATCGGCATCGAGGACAAGGAGGATCTGATGGCCGACCTCGATCAGGCCATGACGTAGAAAAAGTGGCTTATATAGCCGTCGCCTTTTGCGTACTTAATGCGGCGGCCGCGCCGCTGGCGATCAGGTTTCTTCGCCCATGACCGGTGCCCGCCGGACTTCAGTCAGATAATTGAGGGTCAGCGACACCCAGATGATGCCGTAGAGCAGCATGAAGCAGCTTGAGTTGAAGCCGAGCCAGTCCAGGATCGCACCGAACGTGATCGGCAGCAAAAAGCCACCCAGGCCACCCGCCATGCCGACGATGCCGGATACCGCTCCCATGCTGTCGGGGAAGTCATCGCCGATATATTTGAACGTCGAAGCCATGCCGCAGGCAAAGGCGATGCCGAGCGCGAAGAGGAGCATCGTGAAGAACCACGACGGCAGAGCGATACGGAAACTCAGCGGATCGCGGATCGTATGCACGATCAGGTCGGTCTTGGGATAGGATAGTAGAAACAGGCAGACCCAGGCCGCCCACAGCACCCACCACGTAACATTGTGGCCCCCGAAGCGGTCCGACAACCAGCCGCCGAAGGCGCGGAAAGCGCCGCCGGGAAGCGAGAAGCAGGCAGCCAGAAGCGAAGCCTGTGCGATGGTGAAGCCGTATTCCGTCTTGAAGTATTGCGGCATCCAGATCGACAGCGCGGTGAAGCCGCCGAACACGATCGAGTAGTATTGGCAATATTTCCAGACGCGCGGATTGCGCAGCACGGACAGTTGTTGCCACATCGATGCTACTGGACCGCCGGCGCCGGGATCTGGCTTGGACAACGCCCAAAAGAAAAAGGCCGTGACCAGCAGCGCGACGGCATAGACCTTGGGCACCATCTGCCAGCCATAGGCCTCGATCAACCACGGAGCGACGAACATGTTGAGCGCGGCGCCGATCGTCCCTGCGCCGAAGAAGCCCATTGCAAAGCCCCGGCGCTCCTTAGGAAAGAAGCGCGCGACATAGGGGGTACCGACCGAAAACGAGGCGCCGACGAGACCGAGCGCCAATCCGAGCAGCAGAAACTGCCAAAGCGCGGTCGCATAAGAGGACAGCCAAAGCGGGATCGCGCAGCCGATCAGCAACAGCAGCATGATGATCCGTCCGCCGAAGCGGTCGGTCCAGATGCCCAGCGGCAAACGAAACAACGCGCCGGTGAGGACGGGCGTCGCCGTGAGGAGACCGAACTCGGTCGAGCCAAGCCCAAGCTCTGCGCGGATCGGAATGCCGATCACGCCGAACATCATCCAGACAGCGAAGCAGACCGTGAAGGCCCAGGTGGCGATAAGCAGGACCGACAAGCTGCCAGATTTCGCCATGCTTTACCCCGATTCAGGCTAGCCATCGAACGGGAGGGGATTTTGCGGTTTCCGGCTTATCGATCCTGACTCATGACTTCGACATCATGACGCACGTTCGCAAATCTGTATAGCGCCAGAAATTCGCGCTTTATCCGACTGAGGTTATGCCGATATGAATCCGGACGTGACGATTTAATCAAATCGCACCCCGCTTGGCATGACCCGAAGTCATGCGGCGTCAAGCTCCTGCGCGGCCGGCTTGCGATCTTGTGCGGAGCTAAAAAACAAAAACCGGAAACAAAGGCTCCGGTCACGCGGAACGTTCAACCCGGCTGGCCTATCCCGCCGCCACGCGCAGGCGTTGCCGTTCCAGCGCCGTGTTACCGACCATCAGCCGTTCCGCCTGAACGACAGCGAGCGTCAGGACGAGGACCGCAACCCCCTGATGCACCAGCCCAAGCTGGATCGGCACCTGGTGCAGGAGGGTCAGGATTCCGAGTGTCGCCTGCAGCGTCACTGCGGCGGCCAGCCAGAGCGCCCCGCGAACAACGGCGGGGCTCGCCCGCGACACAACCGCATCGATTGCATGTAAAATAGCAATCGCAAACAGCGTATAAGCCATCATGCGATGCTCGAACTGAACCGTGAGCGTGTTCTCGAACAGATTACGCCACCATGGCTGTTGGAAAAACAGCCGCGCCGCCGACGGAATAAACGAGCCGTCGATGGATGGCCAGGTGTTGAAAACGTAGCCTGCGCGCAACCCGGCAACCAGCGCTCCGAAATAGAGTTGCACAAACACTAGCACCAGCAGAACGCCGCTGGTCACTCGCAATCGCATTGGCGACAGCAATGACGGATGATCCGACAATCGCCGTACGGTCCAGACGATCGCCGAGAAAATCAGCAACGCCAGCACCAGGTGCGTCGCAAGACGATATTGCGAAACCTCGACGCGCTTGGTGAGGCCGGACGCGACCATCCACCAGCCGACCGCGCCCTGAAGTCCGCCGAGACCAAAGATGATCCACAGCCGCCGCTTCAGATCCGACGGCAACATGCCGCGCCACATAAACCAGAGAAACGGCAACAGGAAAGCCACGCCGATAAAGCGTCCCAGCAGCCGATGGCTCCACTCCCACCAGAAGATGGTCTTGAACTGGTCGAGCGTCATGCCCGCGTTCATCTCGCTATACTGCGGTATCTGCTTATAGCCATCGAAGGCCTGGGACCACTCCTCTTGGGAGAGCGGCGGCAGCGTCCCGGTCACCGGCTTCCATTCGACGATCGAAAGACCGGATTCGGTGAGCCGGGTTGCTCCCCCGACCAGCACCATGGCGGCGATCAGCAGCGCCATCAACACAAGCCACCATCGCACGGCGCGCAGGTGGAACCCCTTTTGTACGATCGGACGGGTCATCAAAAGCCGTGGGTTGAATGCATTTTTCGCGCCCTTTATAGTCCACCGCAGCCTCGGTGCAAGCCTCGTCCCAGCCACGAAGTGCATTTTTGAGTTGTATTTTTAAGGTATGCGGATCCGCACCCGAAAATTCCTCGGCACGATCGCCCTGCTCGTTCTGGTCGTTGTCTGGTCGTTGCTGGGCATGACGGTTGCGCAGACGCCGTGGCTCGCGGCGTCGGGTCTCTACCAGGCGATCTTCTATGTCGTCGCCGGGCTCGGCTGGGTCTTGCCGGCCATGCCGATCGTCAGCTGGATGACGAAACCCGACGCTTAAAGCATTTATCGCGGCCAATTCCGCAGGCCGCGGCCGCGGGTCTCTAGCGGAGCAATCATGGCCAACAGGCTTTCAGGAGCCCGCCCCTCGATCCGGCTCCCCGCTCGCCTATCGCCATTACCCTTTGTTGACATTTCCCATGCAAAGGTCCGCCAAACGGAAAAAGTAAACAAAATACGATAACAGGCTTTAGCGATGACCATGGCGGCTGTGATCGAAAGCCCGACGGCCAGGATACGGGCGCGGTCAGGCGAGAAACGTATCGCGCATCTCGACATCCTTCATGATCTGCGGGAGGCAGAGCCGGTCTGGCGCAGCCTTGAGGCGTCGCAGTTCTCGACGCCCTATCAGCGGTTCGATTTTCTGTCTGCCTGGCAGCGGCACGTCGGAACCCGAAGCGATCTTCAGCCCTGCATTATCGTCGCCTACGACGCCGAGCGGCGGCCGCTGCTGTTGTTGCCGCTTGCAGCCGGCGCAGAGAATGGCGTCCGCGTCGCACGCTTCATGGGCGGCAAGCACACGACCTTCAACATGGCGCTCTGGCAGCGGGATTTCGCGGCCACGGCCACGCAGGCCGATCTCGACACGCTGGTTCGAGGGATCCGCGAGCTTCCCGCGAAGATCGACGTGCTGGCGTTCACGCGGCAGCCGCAGCGCTGGCGCGAACTGCAAAATCCGATGGCGCTGCTGCCGAACCAGATCTCCACCAATAGCTGCCCGCTGATGACGATGGTGCCGGGCGCACCGCCGTCCGAACTCATCAGCAACTCGTTTCGCCGCCGGCTCAAGGGCAAGGAGCGCAAGCTTCAGGCGCTGCCCGGCTTCAGCTACCGCGTGGCGACGACCGAGCCCGAGATCAAGCGGATGTGTGATGCGTTCTTCACGATCAAGCCGCTGCGGATGGCCGCGCAGAAGCTGCCGAACGTGTTCGCCGATCCCGGCATCGAGGATTTCCTGCGCGCGGCCTGCCTGACGCCGCTGCCGGACGGCGGTCACGCCATCGAAATCCACGCCCTCGAATGCGACGCCGAGGTGATCGCGATCTTCGCCGGCGTCGCCGACGGACACCGGTTCTCGATGATGTTCAACACCTACACCATGTCGGAAAATGCCCGCTACAGTCCCGGCCTGATCCTGATGCGCGATATCGTCGACCATTATGCCGAGCGCGACTACACATCACTCGATCTCGGGATCGGATCGGACGACTACAAGCGCCTGTTCTGCAAGGGCGACGAACCGATCTTCGACAGTTATCTGCCGCTCACCACGCGCGGCAGGATGGCGGCCATCGGCATGTCCTCGATGGCCCGCGCCAAGCGCCTCGTGAAACAGACGCCGGCGCTGAAACGGATGGCGCAGGCGCTGCGCGGCGCGCTGCACCGCTGACGACGCATCAGGTCCGCCGGACCATCAGGCCGCCTCGCGGGGACCTGTCTGGATGTCCGGCAACTGCGGCGCCGGATCGAGCATCGTCACCGACGCGAATCCTATGGCCGTGAGCTGACCGCTCAATCGTGCACGCGCATCGGCGCTCATCGACGGGTCGGGAACGACGATCGCGCGCGCCTGATCGGTCAGCAGCCTCGCCGGCAGATCGGTGGCGGTGCCGGCGACAAGCAGGACGTGATCGTAGACGCGCAGCAAAGCATCGAGGGCGATCGTCAGGCGCGGCGATTGCAGCAGCGCGCGATCGGCATCGGAACGTCCGGCAGCGACCAGATGAACCGCCGACAGCCGGTCGCTGGTGATTACCTGTCCGAATGACGTCTCGCCCAGCATCAGGTCCGCCAGTCCCGGCGCCGCCGGATCGACCGAGGCGGCGGTCAGGACCGGCGAGGAGGGCGACAGATCGACCAGAACAACCTTGGCGCTGCGCGCCAGTAGCCGCGCGAGCGCGAGCGCGCTCAGCATGATGCTCTCGTTCTGGCCGCTGCCCATGATGGTGATCTTGCGCGCCGCCTCGCCCGCGGTCCGCAGGTCGTCGGCGAGGCGGTCGATCCCGATCGGGTCCACCGGCTCGGTAAGGGTTTTGCGCGGCTCCGGCGCGGCGGCGGCTTGCGGCGAGACAGCGCCGAACCCGGCCGGGGCCCGCGGCGCGGTGATGCGCAGCAGCTCGCCGGTCGCGACAGTGCCGGCCGTCAGCATCAGGGTCGCCAGCGTCGCGATCAGGACGATGGGCAGCTTCTTCGGGTACGCCGGCGTGTTCGAGACGATGCCGCGCGAGATGACGCGGCCATCGGACGGTGTGGCATCGATGGTCTCGCGCGTGGTGGCTTCACGATATTTTGCGAGATAGGATTCCAGCAGGTCGCGTTGCGCCTTGGCTTCGCGCTCCAGCGAGCGCAGCTTCACATCGTCGCCATTGGACGATGTCGCCTGCTTCTTCAACTGATCGAGGCTGTTGCTGAGACCCTCGACCCGACCGCTGGCGATGCGGGCATCGTTTTCCAGCGACCGCGAGATCTTGCCGGCCTCTTCGCGCAACTGCCGATCAAGATCCGCAAGCTGGGCTTTCAGTTCCTTGATCCGCGGGTGTTGACCGAGCAAGGTCGAGGACTGCTCCGCCAGTTGCGCGCGCAGCGTCACCCGCTGTTCGGAGAGGCGGCGGATCAATTCCGAATTGAGAACCTCCGAAGCCTCGATCGGTTTGCCGCTCTGAAGCATCCCGCGGATCAGCCGCGCCTTCGATTCCGCATCGGACTTGAGCGCACGCGCGTTGTTCAGTTGGGTGTTGATTTCACCCAGTTGCTGGTTCGACAGCGGGGTGTTGTTGGTGCCGATGAACAGGCTGGACTTCGACCGGAAATCCGCGACCCGCGATTCGGCATCCGCGACCTTCTTGCGCAAGCTGTCGATTTCTCCCGATAACCACTGACCGGCGGCCTTCGCCTGCCCCTGACGCGCGCTCAGTTGCAGGACGAGATAGCCGTTGGCGATCGAATTCGCGATGCGCGCCGCAAGCTCCGGATCGCGCGACTGGAATTCAATGACGATCACGCGGGATTTATCGACGGCGTAGGCGGTCAGCCGGCTGTAGTAGGCATCCAGCACGCGCTCCTCCGGCGTCATCCGGAGCGGGTCGCGGCCGATTCCGAACAGCGCCAGCAGCGACTTGATCGGCGACACGCCGCGCAGCACCGGATCGAACTCCGGATTCTCCGCGAGCTTGTTCTTCTTGATCACCTCACGGGCAAGATCGCGGGACAGCACCAGTTGCACCTGGCTTGCGACGGCTTCGGGATCGAGCGCGGTGCGCTCGTCGTTGCGCTCGCCGTTCGGACGCAGGAAAACGTTCTCACGGCCATCGATCAGAATGCGGGCTTCGGACTTGTATCTGGGCGTAATCAGATTGACGACGATAAGCGAAAGCACGAAGGCGAGAAGCGTCGGGACGATGATCGCGCGCTTCCTGCGCAGCAGCGCCTGCCAGATGACGCGCAGATCGAGGTCGCCCGGCTGCAGCGGGACGGCGCTCGGCGCCGCAGTCATTGGTGCGGATACCGTCTTCGAAACCGGCGTCTTATCCTTGCCGGCACGCCATAAAGCAAACCGCATCGCATACTCCCGCTGGACGCTTACGACTCCTAGCAGCTTAATTTTGCTGGTGGTCCCATTCTAACATCCGCAAGAAAGCTCGCTGGACGGGATGCGAGTATTAGAATCGGACCACGAGGCCGAATGCGACGATTACAGCCCATTATGGTTGCTGTCGGGTTAACTCCGCGCGCCGCCGAAGGCGCAGGTCGGCGCGTCGCGATGCTCGATTACGCTTTGTTAACCACAAAAGCCCTTAAATGGATTTGATATTTCATGGAATGCCTGATGCGAAGCGCGCGCGCCGCCACCCTGTGCCTGCTGACCGCGCTGGCGCTGTCGGGGTGCATGCGGCACCCGGCGCCGGTGGCGATGGTGCGCCCGCATAACGATCTCGATGCGCTGGCCTATGGCGGGCGGCTGGCCGTTGCGCCGCCGCCGACCTCTCGCCGCGACATGCGGTTTCGAGCGGCCCGCGCTGCCGCGGTCGCGCCGCACGTTGTCTACGCCGCGGCTCCGCCGCCCGTCGCGCGCGATCCCGCCTACCGCCTCGATGCCGGCGACCGGCTGCGCATCGTGGTCTATGGCCAGGAAGGCCTCACCAACAGCTATCTGGTCGATGCCGGCGGCAGCATCACCATGCCCTTGATCGGCGCCGTCACCGCGCGCGGCCGCACGCCCGCCGAACTGTCCGCGGCGATCGCCGCGCGGCTGCGCAACGGCTACATCCGCCAGCCCTATGTTGCCGCCGAAGTGGAGGCTTACCGGCCGTTCTTCATTCTCGGCGAGGTGGCGGCCCCCGGCCAGTATCCGTTCGTGCCCAACATGACGGTCGAGAGCGCAGTCGCCATCGCCGGCGGCTTCTCGCCCCGCGCCAAGCGCGACCGCGTCACCGTCACCCACACCGATGCCCGCGGCACCGTCCGTCTCGTCGTGTCCACCGCAACTCTGCTCAGCCCCGGCGATACCATCCTCGTCGGCGAACGTTGGTTCTGAGGCATGACGCCCTCGCCTGATCGACCGCTTCGCATCCTGCATGCCGTCCGCGCGCCGGTTGGCGGAATCATCCGGCACATCCTCGATGTCGCAAACGGGCAAGCCGATCGCGGCCATCTCGTCGGCATCGTCGCCGACAGCCTCACCGGCGGCGAGCGCGCGGATGCGGCTTTCGCAGAGATCGCGCCGCGACTGAAACTGGGTGTCCACCGCATCCCGATCCGCCGGGAACCTCACCCCACCGATCTGTTTGCGTGGATGCGGTTCGCCGCGCTGATACGGGAGTTGAAGCCGGATATCCTTCATGGGCACGGCGCCAAGGCCGGCGCCTTCGTGCGGCTCAAGGGATCGTCGAAACGCACGGTCCGGATCTACACGCCACACGGCGGGTCCCTGCACTATCCACCGGCGACGGTGAAAGGCGCCTTCTACAGCCGCCTCGAACGCGCACTGATGAACCGCACCGACTTGTTCCTGTTCGAGAGCGCCTTCGCGCGGAACACCTATCAGCGGATCGTCGGGACCCCGGCCGGCCTCGTGAAATGCGTCTTCAACGGCGTAACCGCCAGCGAATTCGATCCCGTTACGCGTGCCGACGATGCGACCGACCTGGTCTATGTCGGCGAGTTCAGACATATCAAGGGCGCCGATCTCCTGATCGATGCGGTGGCGCGATTGCGGGCCGACGGCAGGCCCGTCACCCTCACCCTCGCTGGCGACGGCGAGGAAACCGCAGCGCTGAAAGCCCAGGTCCAGCGGCTCGATCTCGGCGATGCCGTCCGCTTCATCGGACACGTCAAGGCGCGCTACGGATTCTCGAAGGGGCGGTTGCTGGTCGTGCCATCGCGCGGCGATTCCATGCCGTATGTGGTAATCGAAGCGGCGGCGGCGGGTATTCCCATGGTCGCGGCGAACGTCGGCGGCATCCCGGAGATTTTCGACGCCCACACCGGCGCGCTGTTCGCTCCCGGAACCGTTGGCGTCATGGCGGATGCCATCGAGGCCGCACTGGACGACCCCGCGGCCGCGGGCGCGCGCGCAAAATCGCTGCGCGGGCGCATCTTCCAGCATTTCTCGCAGAAGGCGATGGTCGATGGCGTCATGGCAGCCTATCGCGAGACGTTTGCAAAACGTTAACTATCTTGAACTGCTTCACGTTCTGAGCAACCAAATCTTCCCGATTGAGTCCCTAAACCGCACCGGAGGGCGGTTGCCCGGCGCCGCATCCTGTCGTTGCGGCGCAGATGTGGACTTGAGGACATGGACCCTATCAGCGCGCGCTCGAGGACCGATGCGGCGGCGAACGGTGGCCCTGCGGTACCCGTGGAGCGCCGCCGGCGGCTGTCACCCGCGGCGCTTGCGGTCACCAATCAGAGGGTGCGGCCGGCCTATTCGCCCGTCGTCATCACCGGCGTCGTCCGTGCCGCCGATTTCGTGCTGCTGAGCCTGATCGGCGTCGCGCTCTACCTCGGATACGCCGCCCGCATCGATGGCTTCAACTGGCGCTATATCGAGGCGATCCTTGCCGTGGCCGCCGCCGCGGTCGTCTGTTTCCAGGCCGCCGATATCTACGACATCCAGGTATTCCGCGGCCAGTTGCGGCAGATGGGGCGGATGATCTCGTCCTGGGCGTTCGTTTTCCTGCTGTTCATCGGCATCTCGTTCTTCGTCAAGCTTGGCGATGCCGTCTCGCGGCTCTGGCTCGCCTCGTTCTTCTTTGTCGGTCTGGCCGGCCTGATTGCCGGGCGGCTCTTGCTGCGCGCCGTCATCCGCCGCTGGGCGCGCGACGGCCGGCTCGATCGCCGCACCGTCATCGTCGGTTCGGACGAGAACGGAGAAAATCTCATCAACGCGTTGAGAGCGCAGGATGACTCCGACATCGAGATTCTCGGCGTGTTCGACGACCGCAACGACTCGCGCGCGCTCGACACCTGCGCCGGAAGCCCGAAACTCGGCAAGGTCGACGACGTGCTCGAATTCGCGCGGCGCACCCGGCTCGATCTCGTGCTGTTCGCGCTGCCGATCTCGGCGGAAACCCGCATCCTTCAGATGCTGAAGAAGCTGTGGGTGCTGCCGGTTGATATCCGGTTGTCCGCGCACACCAACAAGCTTCGCTTCCGCCCCCGCGCCTATTCCTATCTCGGCGAAGTCCCGATGCTCGATGTCTTCGAGGCTCCGATCACCGACTGGGATCTGGTGCTGAAATGGCTGTTCGACAGAACAGTCGGCGCTTTCATCCTGCTGCTGGTCTCACCCGTGATGGCGCTGGTCGCACTCGCGGTCAAGCTCGACAGCCCTGGTCCGGTGCTATTCCGGCAGAAACGCTTCGGCTTCAACAACGAACGTATCGACGTCTTCAAGTTCCGCTCGCTGTTTCACGATCAGGCCGATCCGCTGGCCACGAAGGTCGTGACCAGGAACGACTGTCGCGTCACCCGTGTCGGACGCATCATCCGCAAGGCAAGCCTCGACGAGCTGCCGCAACTCTTCAACGTCGTCTTCAAGGGCAACCTGTCCCTCGTCGGACCGCGCCCTCACGCTATTCAGGGTAAACTGCAAAGCCGCCTGTTCGACGATGCCGTGGACGGCTATTTCGCGCGCCACCGCGTCAAGCCCGGCATCACCGGCTGGGCGCAGGTCAACGGCTGGCGCGGCGAGATCGACAACGAGGAAAAGATCCAGAAGCGCGTCGAGTTCGATCTCTATTACATCGAGAACTGGTCGGTGCTGTTCGATCTCTACATTCTGCTCAAAACTCCGCTGGCCCTCCTGAAATCAGACAACGCTTATTGATCCGATCCTCGTGCATCGAGTTTGCGAGAGTGTAATGGCGTACCCCGCAGCGGTTGACAGTTCGCTTCCGCAATTGACGCCGATGCCGGGCGTTGCCGCGCTCCAGCGCTCGCTGTTGTGGCTGGTCGGGGCCGGCGGCGCGATCGTCTACATCGAACCCAGCCCATACGAATTTGTGACCCTGGCGGCGATAATCGTGTTCTTCGCGACGGGCCTGCGGATGCGGCTGGCATTCGTTCCGCTGCTCATGCTGCTGTTTCTCGTCAACATCGGCTACACGATCTGCGCTGTATACCTGATGGACAAGACGCCGATCGTGAACTGGATCATGACCTCCTGGTACATGGCAGTGACGGTCATCTTCTTCGCGCTGGTGTTTTCGGAGGATACGGCGGCACGGCTCGAACTGCTGCGGCGCGGCCTGATCTTCGGTGCGGTGATCGCGTCGGTGGCCGGCATCGCGGGCTATTTCCATCTGGTGCCGGGCGAACACGACCTGCTGACGCTCTATGGCCGCGCGCGCGGCACCTTCAAGGATCCGAACGTGCTCTCCGCGTTCCTGATCCTGCCGGCGCTGTTCGTGCTGCAAAGCGTCGTCACGGATGGTTTTGGAAAGACTGTTCGCAGCGCCATCGTGCTCGGTATCATCAGCCTTGCATTGCTGCTGGCCTTCTCGCGCGCGGCCTGGGGCCAGTTCGTGCTGACATCGGCTTTCATGCTGGCCCTGATGTTCCTGACCAGTCCGTCAACGAAACAACGGTCGCGCCTGGTCACGACGGCGGTGATCGCGACTGCGGCGATTGCGCTGCTGCTGGCGATCCTGCTGTCGTTCAATTCGATCGACAGCCTGTTCAAGCAGCGCGCGAGTTTCGACCAGAGCTACGACGAAGGCCGCTTCGGCCGCTTCGGCCGGTATATTCTGGGGTTCCAGATGGCACTGGACGTGCCGCTGGGCATCGGTCCGCTACAGTTCACGCGGTTCTTCCCGGAAGACACCCACAACTCATATCTGAATGCCTTCATGTCCGGCGGATGGATTTCGGGCATCTGCTATCCCGCGCTGATCTTCACCACCGTGATTCTGGGTTTTCGTTACATTTTCGTCCGGGTTCCCTGGCAACGGACTTACCTGGCGATCTTCGCGGCGTTTCTGGGAACCGTCGGCGAGAGTTTCATCATCGACACCGATCACTGGCGTCATTTCTGGCTGATGCTCGGCACGATGTGGGGCATGTTCGCGGCATCCCACCAGTACATGGCCGACGCCCGGCAGGCTACCGTCCAACATGCGCCGCAATAGAGCTGGCAAAAATTCTATGGCTCGATCGTGAACGTCAGCCCCGCGCGATCGACGAGACGTTTAATCAGCGCGTCCTTCATCGCAGCGCCCGGCGTCCAGAAACCGCCCGCAACGTCCGGTGTGTCGCGCCGCAGGCAGATCGCACATTCTGCGATCATTTTGGAGGTCGATCCGTAGCCCGGATCGCGGTCGCCGGTTACCACGGCCTTCACCTGCCGCCCGTCGGGTCCGATGCCGACGAAGAGAAGATCGTAATGTCCGCTCTCGCGCTCCTCCTTCGACGGTCCCTCGCCCGGTTTCGGACCGCCCTGCGCGCCGAGCTTGTTGTTGGCGGCAATGATGGCTTTCGCGGTCGCCTCGCCGGTCTCCTTCGGCCCTGCGACCATCATCTCGTCGTAGACGAAATCCCGGCTGTAGGGAAACTCGAGCAAAAAGTTGGACCGGTGTACGTTGCGGGTGTTGATGTTCGCCATCACGAACGGCGCCAGCCACATCCCGATGTCCTCGTCGAACAGCGGCTTGTTGCCCGGCGGCTGCTTCGGCCCTTCGAAACCCGGCGTCAGCACGAAGGGATCGCGCAGTTTCGGCAACAGAGTCGGATCGTTGGCGGCCGCGGCGAAGATTGCCTTCATGCTCGCGGCGGTGCCGCCGGAAAACGTGCCCTTCATCTTGCGCACGCGGCCCTTGACCCGCGCGACGCGCGATCCGAGTTGCTGTTTCGCGGCCTGCTGAAGAAAGAACACGCCGAGTTCGAACGGCAGCGAATCGTAGCCACACGAGAACACGATCCGCGCGCCGCTCTTGCGCGCCTCCGCCTCGTGCGCGTCAATCATCTGCCGCATCCATATCGGCTCGCCGCAGAGGTCGAGATAGTCGGTCCCGCTGGCCGCGCAGGCCGCGACCAGACCGGAACCATAGAGTTGATAGGGTCCGACCGTGCTCAGCACCGACGCCGTGCGGCCAACCATGGCTTCGAGCGACGCGGGATCGACGGCATCCGCGGCGATCAGCGTCAAGTCGTGCGGCGCGCCGATGGCGTCGCGCACCGACGCGAGCTTGTCGAGACTGCGTCCGGCAATGGCCCACTTCAGATCACCGCCGCGATATTCGGCGGCAAGATATTCCGCGACGAGCCGGCCGGTGAACCCGCTTGCACCGTAGACAATGATATCGAATTCCGCCGACGACGCCATGACCGATTCCCCGAGAGTGTCCTGCTTATAGCGTTTTCGAGCGAAGTGGATACCGGTTCGCGTGAAGAAAACGCGTCAAATATGGTTTCGGCTCCGTCGAATGCACGATCAAGGCAGCCGATGAACCACAGCAGCCAGGACGCGATGTCGAGGTCGCCCTTCTGCGTCGACTCCACCATGTCGTAATAGACTTTGCGCTCGGTGCGGATTTGCGCGGACATGCTGTAGAAACGCTGCGCGGTTCCCTCCGCGCGCGCCAGCGCAAGGTCGGCAATGGCGGGGCGATGCGTCCGTTGCCGTCATCGAAAGGGTGAATGGTGACAAACCATAGATGCGCGATTCCGGCTTTCAGGACGGGGTCGTTTGGCGACGTGGCGACGGAAATGCTCAACGACGATCTCGACCTTCTGACCGATGGCGGTGGGGTGAAGATTGGCATAGCGGGCTCCCTTACGCTGGCCGCGCCGCCCGCTCAATTTGGGGTCACGCCCGATGATGTCGAGCAACATGGGGCGAGGCCATTTTCTCCCGCCCCAGGTGCGCAAGCACTGGAGCGATAGAGATAGGCGACGCGAAACTCGCCATCCACGTCGGGGTTGCCCGCTCCGCCGTCACGACCACGATTGAATGGCAGGAAACGAGTGCGGCCATCTTGCAGCCGCGTGGTCATGGATACGGCCAGCGCGAAATGCACCAGCGCGCCGCGCTTGAAGGTCAACAAAGGCTCCCCTGCGGGAGAGCGGTCTTTGCGATATTGCTTTTCGGCGTGGCGGAAATTGGAGCCGGTTGTTCGCGGTCAAATTCTCTGGACACGTTATATATACACAGCTATATATACACTCAGATATAATGAATCGGATACTTTATTATTTGGAGCGCAACATTTTGATCGAGTTGTCCGCGCATCAAAGCTGGCGAATGATTCTCATTGGCATCGACGATACCGATAATCTCGAAAGCCACGGGACGGGCTATCTCTCGCGACAGCTGGGCGCGTTGATTGCCTCTTCGGGGACAGCACGGGTCCACGAGATTACCCGCCATCAGTTGCTTTTCGATCGACGCATTCCCTACACGTCGCACAACAGTTCGCTTTGTCTGCGGGTTGAAGTTCCGTCAGATGACACGTCCGCCTTGGCGGATATGTGCCGGGCCTATCTGCTGGAGCACAGCGCCGTCGGATCCGATGCCGGCTTGTGCATCGCGGCTTGGTCCAACGTGCCGCCTGTTGTCGAGGATTTCGGCTTCAAAGCAAAAAAGGAAATCCTCACCCGGGACCAGGCCCGAGATCTGACGCGACGCGAGGGGCTGTTTCTCGAAGGACTAACCGGCGATCATGGCGGCGTGATCGGCGCGCTTGCCGCAGTCGGCCTGCGCAAGAGCGGCCGCGACGGTCGTATCGCCTGGCGACCGGGCCTGCGCGAAACCCGCGGCATTGTCACAGGCGCCCATCTTCTGACTCACTCCGGGATCGATGCCATTCGCCAGGTCCATAGCGGCGAACCGGTGGACGCGTCCGATCGTATCAGCGTCAACCCATGGCCGCGCGGCGTCATGATTGATGGCCGGGCCGTTCTCCTCGTCGAACCAACAGGAAAACCCAATGACCAATGTCAATGGCAGCTCGCCCCAAAGGATATTCTCCGGCAGTACTGATGCGGCGGTCGACGCTTTCACGGGCTTCGGCATCTGTCTGCTCGCCGGCGGGTTGGTCTGGGCAGTCGATGCATGGCTACGACTGCCGCTGCATCTGCCCGGTTGGCGCGGCCTGATCGTGATGGCAATATTGGTAGGCGCGCGCGGCGTCACCGGGCTACCGTGGGCGGCCAGCGCCGCCGTCTGCAGTGCCGCCGTTGTCGGTTTCGCCGCGGGCAACATTGGCCCTCACGGCGTTCTGATCTATCTGGTGCCGGGGTTGGTCATCGATTCTTTCGGCTTACTCGGCCCGGCGTGGCGCAGCTCGCTATTACGCATCGGCTTTTCCGCCGGCGCCGCCAACGCGGCCAAGTTCATCAGCATTCTGGCCTTTGGCGCCGGCTTTCGTGGCGTCGGATCCCTCCTCCCGTTGTCCAGCCATTTCCTGTTCGGCCTGGCCGGCGGCGCTTTCGCTGCCATCCTGCTGATGCGCGCTCGCCGAAAGTGAACCCATACAATGACACGGCACATTGTTACCGCGATCCTGGGGTTGTCGGCTGCGATCGCCCCAGCCAAGGCCGACGAAGAAAGCCAGAAACGTACCGAGCCTTATATGCTTGGTGCAATCGTCGTCACCGGGCAGACGCCTGATCGCGCCGCGAGCAAACCAACGCCAACTGGTCAGAGCATTAACCGCGCCGCGCGCAAACCGGCGCCAGCCGCGACCGATCATGAGGCCAACCAGACGGCGGGCAACCTTGCATCGTCAGGGCTTGATCGGGCATCCGACCGGGCGACGTTTGAAAACACATCGACCGTCACCGAGGAGCAGATCGCGCAAAAGGGCGCGCGCAGTCTCGACGAAGCGGTGCGCGCCGTTCCAGGCGTGGTCGTCACCAGTGGCGGCCAGAGCATCCCCCGCATCATGATGCGCGGTCTACCGCCGCGGCAAACGCAGATTTTCCTCAACGGTGTCCCGCTGAATTCCGCTGTCGACGGCCAATTCGATCCCTCCCTGATCCCGACCGAGAATATCGACCAGATCAAAATCATCCAGGGCCCAAGCTCGGTTCTTTATGGGCCAGGAACGATTGCCGGCGTCATCGACATCATCACCAAGAAGGGCGCCAACGGGATTCATGGCGACCTCGGCACCGAGATCGGCGGCGGTGGCGCGCATCGCGGCTACGGCACCTTGTCTGGCGGCTTTGAGGATTATGATTTCTTCGTCAGTGGCAGCCACACGGACCGCGATGCTTTTCTTCTGCCCGACGGCAGTTATCGATCCAACAGCGACAATGAGCAGTCCAATCTGTTCGCCAATTTCGGCGCACGCGTCGGCGATTGGCGGCTTGGCGCAACTGTCAGCTACCTGAAGGGTTACCAAGGTCTGGCGCCAAACACGATCGCTTCAGGATCCGGGAATCCGTTTACCCCAGGACAGAATTTCGAACGGCTCGATTCGATCGAGGGACAGTCGGCGCAATTCGATGCCGCCTACGAGCCGGGCGGTCCGTTCGCGCTGCGCTTTACCGGCTATCTCAATCAACTCGACATCCACGACAGACGCTTCGACGACGCCACCTACACGACCATGAGTAGCCCCTCCGTCAAAACATTCGACGAGATGATCCGCACCAAGGTCAGCGGCGGCCAGGCCGGGATTCGCTACGGTCTTGGCGCTTTCGGCAACATCACGTCGAACGTGGCGGTCCGCCGGGAAGCGGACGATCTGTCAGGCGTGATTCGTGATGTCGTTCTCCCGGTAAACGGTGCCGGCTGCGGCGGTGGTGGCGGCGGTGGTGCTGCTGGTGGCGGCGGTGGTGCTGGTGGCGGCGGCGGTGCTGGTGGCGGTGGCGGTGCTGGTGGCGGTGGCGGCGGCGGTGGTGGTGGTGCTGGCTGCGGCGGCGCCGGTGGTAACACCTTTGGCTGGCGTGCCCTGGATGAATCTCATGCGTTGACGACCACATCGGCCGCTACCGAATATCGCGTCGATCCGTTGCCGCGATTGCATTTGACGATGGGTTATAGCCAGCATTGGTTTCAGCGGCCTGATGCAACGAACACGGGCGCGCAGTGGATGGCGAGCGTCGGCTACGACCTGACATCGGATCTGCTTGCCTTCGGCACTTATGCCCGCAAGGTTCGTTTTCCGACTATCGATCAGCTCTTCAACCCGCAGCAGGGCAACGCGACGCTGCGCCCCGAACAATCGGACAACTATGAAGCCGGCCTCGCCTGGACGATCGCGCCGAGAGCACAGTTACGCGCAAGCGCGTTCCACAACGATGTGAGCAACTTCATCCTCAACGACCAGATCAATCAAGTCTTCGTCAACCGCGACGTCATTATCTCCGGCGTCCAGGTCTCGGGCGTCTATTCGCCGCTGTCGACACTGACGTTCCGGCCTGGTTATACCTATCTCGACATGCGTTATCCGTCGTCGGGATTGCCCGTCGACTATCGGCCGCGCCATGTTGTCGATATGCTGGTCGCCTATGAACCCTATCCCGGTTTGCAGGTGTCGAGCGACCTCTCCTATTTCATGGACCAGTCGGTGGGTTCGAAATCGAACGCCGCCGTGCGGCAGGCGCTTCCCGACTATGCGGTGGTCAACGCACGGATCCGCCAATCCTTTGGTCACGGCATCAGCGGCTATGTGCGCGCCACCAATCTGTTCAACAGCAAGTACGATTATGCAGTCGGATTCCCAGCCGCAGGCCGCACGGTCTACGCCGGACTAGAATATCATTTCTAGACTTTCATCGACCGTAGGAATGTACGAACTTTGCGAGGTGTTCTTCTTGAGCCTCAAGAGCAGGAAGGACGGCCAAATTCTCCGGACCAGCTCTGACAGCACCTTCGAATGCCTTGTCGCGCCTGTGGCCTGCGGGGAGGTCCCGCCTGAACCCGCAATCTTGTCCAGGTATCGGTCGCCGGCGTTGGGGTCATTAGGGCCGGCGGTCGTCCAAAGATCTCTTGAGCGGCTCGCTTGCAGTCGACGCCATCGAACGACTCTTCATTGAGTGAACAACGGCGCGAACGTCTGACATCAAATCATGTGCCGTACGTGTGACATGGAGCATTTGGGAATGGTTGGTATCGGTCGCCGGAATGTTTGGAAATGCCGGTCAAATAAGGATTTTTTGAATCTCGTCACGGAAATGCATTGTGGCACACGATAAAAACTGGCAAATCGATTTAAGCTTTTGATAGCGCGAGATAATTTTGGAGCGGGTGAAGGGAATCGAACCCTCGTATTCAGCTTGGAAGGCTGCTGCTCTACCATTGAGCTACACCCGCGCTCGCCGATCACCTATCACGTCGCGCCGGTGCCCTCAACCGTCCCGCAGCGCGACGGTCGCGCCCGGAAAGGATGAGCCAGCTCCCTTAACATGCGGCGATTTTGCGCCTATTATGTTCCGGTTTCCATCAAACGAAAGGAGGTGATTCAGTGTCTTATAACGAGCGCTGTCACCTCGCTGGGATCGCCCGCTAGGCTTTTGAGCCTGGCGATGGGCGGCTCAGCGCCCGGGACCAGCGAGACAACACTGGGGGCGCGGCGGGGCAACCTCGCCGCGCCTTTTCGCTGCGACGGCGGCAGATGCGACCGAATGCATCCGCGGATGGACATCATCGCGCGTTGGCATAGTGGTTATGACGATGATGGTGACGCCTCGCGTCATGCCGTCCTCGTCCGCTCCAGCCGCCAAGCTGGAAATGTCCGCTGTCGGCGTTTGCCCATTGCGCGCCGGAAATCAACCCGCAGGAGTTCGCCAGCGCGATCTCGTTGTGAGGCATCCGTGGGCGCGTGACGTTACGCCCGTACTGGTTGATATCGAGCGCCAGCCCAGCCGGATGCAGCGAGGCACGCACGCTGCCATGCGCGCGCCATCCGCCCATAAAGCGGATCCGATAACCCTGCCGGTCAAGGGCCGAAACAAGGCACTGGAAAGCACCGGTGGCGTGGCTGGCAACATGCGCCGTGGCGCCGGAGGCCGAGCGAACCACACCGGCCGCCCGCCCCGCGCCTTCGGCCATGACCCGTGCAAGCCCTTTCGGGATTCGCCTGTGCGATTTGTAACCTGCCCGGTGTCTGACCGCGGAATGACGGGAACGGGCGCGGGCGGGCTCCGCCGAGTCATACAGCGGCCTCCCGTTGCCATAGCAGGGACGCATCACATCGCAGCCCGTGGCAATCTGCATTTTTTTAGAAGAAGATTTGGCAGACGAAGGTGTAACGACAATGCAAAGCATCGCCGATGCAAGAAGCAGTCGGATCATCGTATCTCCGGGAAATGCTGGAGTGCGGGAACGCAGCAACTAAAGCCCTGCTCTGAAATGTCCGGCATGGAACCGCTGGTCATGATAGCGGCTACCTATGACCGGCAACCACGACCTGTCCAGCTAGACGCGGATAGGCGTATGAATTAACATTGAGGGTTTAGGTTAAACCGCGGGCTTGCACGGACCGCCGGGTAATGGCCTGAGGCCAAAAAGCCTAGTCAAATCAAATAGGAGCTTGCCAGCGGTGGGGGGTAGGTGTGGGATACACCAGCGCCGCCAATGGCTCGAAACGACGACCTTTGAGACGACGGAGGCTTGAACAATGAATGACTTTTGGAAATGGCGCAGTTCTTTGCAAGAATTCAAGGGAGAGGGTGACAGCATCAGGCGCGGTAGAAATAGTTTCATTTACGGCGCATTACTGTTGCTTGCTATCATCGCTGTATTCGCGATCTTCGAATACGCGCAATGAAATCGCGAAGCACTGGAAATGGGAGAGCCTTCTGTCCTTTGCATTTACGGCGGCGTGCTGCGCCAGCTTGACGATCCAAGGGTCGGAATCCATAACGAGATCATTCGATATCACATGCTGCAACTGTTTTCGCAGGCAGCGTTCCCATGGCTTTGCGCGACGAGATCGTTAAGGACGCGCAACGGGGTGGCGACTTCCGGCTGCGAAGGACGTTCCGCAAACGGAACGCACGCCGCGTGAGGTTTCCACCGATTCCGCTCTCGGGCAGTCACGACATGATCTCCATTTGGAACGGAGTTCTGCTTCGACATGAGCGATATAAGCGGTGTTTTCAGGTCACTTCCCTGGTATCCAGCGCAGCGGTATAGGCCCAAGGCAGCAGGTCGTCGATCTGGCTGTTGGGATGGCCGTTGACGATCCTAGTGATGACGTCGGCCAGATAGTTATGCGGTTCGATGCTGCAAAGCTTGCAGGTCTCGATCAGCGAGGCGATGACGGCCCAGTGCTCGCCGCCGCTGTCGGAGCCGGCGAACAACGCGTTCTTGCGGTTGAGCGCAATCGGCCGGATTGAGCGTTCGACGATGTTGCTGTCGATCTCGATGCGGCCGTCATCGAGGTATCGCGTGAGCCCCTACTCCGACCTGCTGACGCAGGCATCGCGACGTGGGTGGTGCGGAGAGTGCAAGATGGCGTCCGATCCGAATAATTTGAATCGCATTGGCCGGCTTAACCTTACGTCGTCGTTCCTGTTGAACATTATCTCAGCCCCATATTGCCGTCTCCGCTGGCATGACACCTTAAGCCCGGCGCGAGAGCAGGACATTATGACACCGGCTGACAAAGATACTTCATGACACCGGCTGACAAAGATACTTCCGTTCGATCGGCGGCTTCCGGCCGACTCAGCTTGAGGCCGCGGGTATGCGTCGTCGACAGCAAACCGCGCAACCGCACCTTCCTCATCGATGTGCTGGAGGACATCGGGTTTATCACTGTCGAATGCACCGACATATCCGAGATGCACACTCTGCTGAAGGCGCAGACGTTTAGTCTCGTTGTGCTCGGGGCGTCGGCCGACGATATCGAAATCGACAAGATTCTACAAACGCTCGCCACGATTCAATTCGAGGGCAAGGTGCTGCCGATCGCAGTGCCGAGGTCGATACTCGCTTTCGCCATCCAGGAACGAGCGCGCGATCTCGGCATTGAAACCCTGCCCGCGCTGCCAGCGTTGTTCACTGCCGACATGTTGCACAGAACCATCGCTGCGCTGATCCCGGCCGAGGCCCCGCCGAGCCCTGTGGTGGATGTGGCCGAGGCGCTCAGCGCCGGATGGCTCGAATTGTGGTACCAGCCCAAGATCGACATCTGCACCCTTGTCCCACGTGGTGCGGAGGCGCTGATCCGTATGCGTCATCCAGCTTGGGGCGTGGTGTTACCGACCGGCTTCCTCCCTGATAATAACGACACAGCTTTCCGTAGTCTCTCGGATTTCGTAATCGGACAGGCGCTCGATGACTGGCACTATTTCATCGAGCACAATGGCCCGGTGAATCTGTCGATCAACCTTCCCGTATCATCCCTGTTCGACGAGTCAGCCTTCACATCTCTGTGCAGCAAGATGCCAACGCACCCGGCCTTCGGCGGTCTGGTCGTTGAACTGAAATACACCGAGGTGCTTGCCAACCTTGAGCGCGTCATTGATATTGCCGAGCGCATCCGCTCTCACAACATCGCGGTGTCAATTGAGGATATCGGCGCCGACTGGCCTGCGCTAGCCGCACTTGCGACCGTTCCGTTCATTGAGTTCAAGGTCGACCGCCAGTTCATCACCGGCTTTGGCAATGACCGCCTGAAACAGAGCGTCTGCCGCGGCATCGTCGATTTCGCGAACGAACACGGTGTTCGGACGGTCGCCGAAGGCATCGAGAGCCGCGCCGACTTCGTCACCGCGCGACAGCTGGGTTTCGAAGTCGCTCAGGGCTTCCTGTTCAGCAAGGCGATGACAGCGCGCCAGTTCGCCCACACCGCGCTAACTCGTCCGATAACACTGCCTGAGTGAATCGGACGAAGATGTTGGATACAGCCCACTGCGAGACAATTGTTCCTATGTACACGCCCCGCGCTCGACGCAAAAAACGCTTGCGCAACGGCCAACGCCTCACGTCGTGTTCAGCCGTCAACTCGCGCTTGTTCTCCGATCGTGAACCATTGGGTCACGCTAAAGCCTCTCGCGCGATCTTTAAAATCCTCTCGCGCATTGGCCCTTTGTCATGCGCCCTCCCCTCGTCGTCACCGGATCTAAAAACGATATGCCGAAGCGATAGCCGACTCGAAGCCCCAATAGTTCGCGGCACGCATGCAGATCACGACACGCTTGCCTTCCTCCGCTTCTGGGAATATTCGAATGGCTGTGGGAAATGCCGGAGCAGATTGAGCGGACGGCGAATCGCGAGACCGTCGTAGAGCGGTTGAAGGCCCTCCATTTGGGATAGTCTCGCCCTTGAGATCGCCAAGCGCCGGAGGTTATCATTGATCCGGGACAATGAAACGAAAGGTGCGACCATGAGCAACGAAGACAAAATCACCGGCACCGTCCAATACCGCGGTAAAAAACGGATATATACTGCGGACTTTGAGGCCGACACGCACGACGATTTGGTCTGCCTATTCCCAACGAACTTCGTGGCTGCTGTGCCAGCGATCAAGAAATTGCTGGATTTGTCTTACGAAGAAACGGCGCTCAATCAGCTAAAAAAACTTGTCGATGAAGAGATTGAGACGAAAGCCCCGACGATGAGATTTAGATAAAAGGGAGCCAACCACGCCTTTTTTGTTGCCTCAACGCATCGCAGCGACGATGTTGGCGAACATGATCACTAGCGCCGCAACCCATCCGGCCCGTTGAACGATCTTTCGTTCACGCCATGGCATGCGCTTGAAGCCACGCTCTTCCTTTAGCTCGCGTTGATTTTCATTATTCAAGCCCGGGGTGCTGTTCATCCCGTGTAGGTATCGAAGCGGCCATACTTTACGCGATTACTCGATGATACCAGGCTCTATAAAATGAAGGACCTGTGCTAATCGATTGGCCGAAGTAGAAGCGCTCGCCGCGAGCAAGTAAAAACTCATTCTCACTCCCCCGGCTCAGGTCATGCGCGCAACCCGTGACGGCAGGTGGAAAGCCACGGATCACGCGCACGACCAAAGCACTGCGCCACATTGCCAGCAAACTGAAATCAGGGCCGGCCGGAATGACGACCGGACAATCAGCCGATGAAAATCGCCATCAGCACGACAATGGTGGCTATGGTCGCTGTGGCGGTCATCCCTATCTTGACGAAAGTCTTAAACTGCCGCTCGTGCGCCGGATAATCCATTCCATCCGCCGTCGTGAATACCATTTCGCTATGGTCCGACATGTCAATCCTCCCAAGGCATGGTTGATCTACCGTGACAAATTAGCGCAGTCTCCATTTCTGTCGATCCTTCGGCGCGTCACGATCATGTGATGCATCGGATAATAGAGCGGCATCGATCAGTTGGCCGAGACCAGCATGGCCGTTTGATCGATTGCTTCGCAATAGCGAAACAAGTTGACGTCTGACTCACCAAGCACAGCGGCCGTGCTCTGCTCATCCGTCACGGGCGGCTCTGGCCAACCGCAGAAGCACGAATTTATTGCTCGTCAGGCTGTCGCGCTCGACCTCTGCGACAACATTGCATCAAGTTCTGGTAGCAGAACGATGCCGTCCTGATCGCTACCTGATGAATGCACGACGAGCCACTTGCACGGCGCTCCGCTCTCATTGCACGGAGCATGCGGGACATCCGCCGGCATATAGACCTGATCCTCGGCCTTGACTGCGACGCGATGCTCAAGTTTGTCGCCGTAATAGACCGCGCATTCACCTTCCAAAAGGTAAGCGATCGTCTCGATACCCTTGTGGTAATGGACCTTTGCCCTGGCACCCGGAGGCATCGGCAGCACATTCAAACAGACCTGTTTTGCTCCGGCCGTCTCCTTCGATACGCCGGCTCCGTAAGTAAAGCCCTGCTTGCCGACATAGGTCTGGCCGGGCTCAATCACTCTCACCGCATCTGAGAATCCTGACATTTGTAATCTCCCAACAAGCCAATCGACCGGATGTAATTTACCACAAAAATTCGAGGCTACCCGCACGCACGCCGGATGGACGCGCCGGAAGCGTTCCCCCTTGAAGCGGGCATGGATATGGGCAACCGAGCAACCGAGCAGTGTTGGCAAGAAGAATCGGCTGGGCGGTAACCGCGCTGCGGCCTACGTCGAACGTGAGCGGCTTGCTGATCTCGCGACCATCACAATACATCGCTACGATTTGCCACCGAAAGCTTCGAGGATTTACACGATGCAGGCATGTGGTTAGCCGGGCGGCGGTGAAGCCGTTGCGTTGCGATGCTCTTTTCGATCTGCCGTCAACTTTCGCCCCTCGTAGCGTGGACCTGCATGTGGTCGATAGCCTACTTCTCTTGAAACCCCTTTGGAAAACGACCCTGTACGAAAGCGGAATTAGACTTCGCAATGCGAAAGGGTGGGCTTAATCTCGCCAGTACCCTCTACTGCTATGTAGGCCCGAAGGACGAGATCAGGGAATACGGCAAGCGCGTTCTCGGCTTTAGGGACTGGAATGCAAAACAAATAAGAGCGCACTCACCAACATTGAAGGCAACAATGTCTTACTCCGATCAGCGCACCCTATGCCTTGGCCTCGTTATAGCCTGCTTGTTTTCGGGCCACGCTCTGGCAGACGCGGTTCCTAAGGCAGTAACCGTCAGTCCGCTTGCTTCGACCAACAAGACCGCCTCAGGCCAGCCGATCACCCTTCCAGCAGGACGGACCACAGTTTCAGTGTCGCGCTACATCATCGCACCGGGCGCCACGCTGCCGGTCCATAAGCATCCCTATCCGCGCTATGCATATGTCCAGGCAGGACATCTCGCTGTCTATGCCGCCGACACTGGCCAACGCTACGATTACAAGGCCGGCGACTTCATCGTTGAGATTCTCGATGGATGGCACTACGGCGAAAATACAGGCGCGGAGCCGGTCGAACTCCTGGTCATTGACCAGATGCCCGAAGGTAGAACGACGAACACGGTGCTTAAACCGTGACATCACGACGGTCGATCGAGGCGCACTTAAGGCCGGAATAGAAAACGTCGCCGGCCCGGATGCCGTCCGGCAGCCCTTCTATATGCCGAACGATTGGTCGAGAGTCCTTGCCAATGAAAAGCCGGCGCGGGTCAATGTCCCGTGGTTATAATTCTGATCCCATTGGTTGACCGCGAACAGCACAATTGCCAGAACGAAAATCATTCTCAGCCTCGCGGGCTTGCGTGGCTTGCTAAGAAAATAGAAAGCCCCGGCGGAGCGCTTCCCTCGCCTATGTCAAAAGGCCGTCGCATCTGCTTCGGGCGCCTTTTTCGGAAGGCCTCATCATCGTAATCGCGATGGGTTTGGTATGCGTCTCACGCATCCTATTGCGCTACCGCAAATCATTCATGCAACAGGTATGTATCCTTGGCTCGTCGAATGGCGGCTACCGCGGACGCTCAGCTATATCTGTCTGACCGGTCACCGTCGTGAAAGACGCAAGATCAACCGTATCCTGGGAAACTTGACATGTCTGATCATAGCCAAATCGTGTACTCGACGGCGGAATGGATGGATTATCCGGAGCATGAGAAAACGTATAATTTCTTCGTCAAATTAGGAACGATCTTCGCATCGACCGCCGCCACCGTTCTCGCGTTGATGGCGATTTTCCTTACCTGATTGTCCGATCGTCGTTCCAAGGGCCGGCATTTCTGCCGGCCTTTATCTTGCCGTCGCACACGCGGTGAGGCATCCGACTATGACGAAAGCCTCCCTCGGCAACATACACGTACTCAGAAGAGGATGATTAAATGCACAATCAGCTTTGCCGAACAAACCGCGATGCCGAAATCCGTCAGTATCAGCAAAAAGTGTCTCTGCCGTTCATCTAATTCCGAGAAGATTCTGCGCATGGGAACTCCTCCTCCCCGCGCAAACATCCGCTATCCTTGGTTAGTTCCGCTCTTGAATGAACCAAGGAGACATTCGGATACTCACTTTTCGGCGAGGCAGGTCCATGTAATCCGCCCCGCTCGTCACCGCGCGGGTAGAAACCCCGACAAACTGTAAGATTGGTCAGAATAGAAAACCCGGGGCTGGGTCTATGAGACTCAGCAGCGGCCAACAACATCCTCTTGTGCAGATCGTGCAAGGGGTGTCGAGGCCGCCGCTCGGAGGCGTCCTTCCAGTCAAACGCCCGATTAGCTAACGCTCCCAACTAGCATTAAGCCATGCGAATTGCGCTTGATAGAAGCCAAGTCGGGGCGGGGTTAAGCTGTGCCCGGAACCCTTCCCTTCCCCGCGCATTAACCGGCTGGAACGGGATACCTCACCCTCGCAATTCCCGAACCCGACTTGGGCCCGCTGTGGCCAACTACCGGCGGGCCTCTTTGTGACCCAAATCTTAGCGGCTGACGCGCGTCGCGCTGCTCTCTCTGCTCAACAGCACAGTCGGCGACCTCACGACTTGGGAGCATTACCGGCTTCGTCTACGATCCAGCAGTACCGACCGAGTATCCGCCGACTTACCGCACCCCGACCCACACCCAAGGGTGCGACGAATCTTCGACGCGGGCAATGCCGCGCGACTGACCGCCCCGTGCCCGGCTGTGCAGCGTCGATCGCACAAAACGCGACCTTACCGCATCCAGCAAAAGCTGGAGTTCTCGTTACCCAGGTTGTTACCCTTGGACAAAAATGAAAAAGAAAACGCACCCCGGATCGCGGCGACGAAAATCGACTTTATGCTGTAAAATCATGGTGGTGGGGGAGGCAGGACTCGAACCTGCGAAGCCATAAGGCGGCTGATTTACAGTCAGCTCCCTTTGCCACTCGGGACACTCCCCCGCAACGCCGTCGGATGTCACCCCACCGAAAAGTGGCCGGGCCGACCGTGGATGACATTGAAGGCACCTGCCCGGAAGCCGGGCGTGCGGTTGCGCCGCGTTTATGAGCGAAGCGCCCCGTCAAAGTCAACCGAGAGCGTTGGGGATTGCGTGTTTCCGCACATCGGACGATGAAAACGATGAAATTGCCATTGTTTCAGGCCCGTGAGACAAGCGCACATGAGCGATCATGATCCACACCCGCGATTCCAGCGCACTTCCCGGCCATGGGGAGACAGCCGTGCCAGGAAGGCCGGAGACCGGAAACGCCCCCGGGGGCGGGGTTCGGCGCGGAATGGCGGCGAGACCGGAGCCGACGGCCCGGCCATCCTCTATGGCTGGCACACGGTGACGGCCGCACTGGCCAATCCACGCCGCCGAATCCGGAAGCTGCTGCTCACCGAAAACGCGGCACGGCGGCTTGCGGATGAAAACATCGAGACGCGGCTCACGCCCGAGATCGTGCGTCCGAGTGCGATCGACCAGCGTCTCGGCCCAGACGCGGTGCATCAGGGGCTGCTCGCCGAAGCCGATCCCCTGCCCTCGCCGGATATCGACACGCTGGCGCAGGAAGGCATCGTGCTGGTGCTGGACCAGATCACCGATCCGCACAATGTCGGCGCGATCATGCGATCGGCCGCGGCCTTCGCGGTGAAGGCGGTCGTCACCACGGCGCGTCACAGCCCCGAGGCCACCGGCGTGCTCGCAAAATCCGCATCCGGCGCGCTGGAACTGGTGCCGCTCGTGCTGGTGCAGAATCTGGCACGGGCACTGACCGAACTGAACGACCGCGGCTTCATGACCGTCGGCCTCGACAGCGCCGGTGGCGAGGATCTCGCCGCCATCCAGTTGCAACAACCGCTGGCACTGGTGCTCGGCGCCGAAGGCAAAGGCCTGCGCCAATTAACGCGGGAGACATGCAATGCAGTCGCGCGTCTAGACATGCCCGGCGACATCAAGAGTCTCAACGTCTCGAACGCCGCGGTGCTCGCGCTCTATATCGGCGCGAGCCGCCTCGGCCTGATGCGCTGACGGCGCACGAAAACGCCCGCTCGCATTGGCGTTGCGAGCGGGCGCTTATTTCTCGGATGAGCGTCAGATCAGTAGCGGCGACGCAGCACGTGATGGCGGTGGCCATGATGATGACGATAGTGCCGCGATCCATAGACCACGCGCGGGGCTGCGAAGCGATGGCCATAGTGGCGCGGCGCATAGCCATAACGAACGCCATGGCGATGCACGCCGTAATGCGAACGCGGGTGGCGCCAGCGATAGCTGTACACGACCGGGCCGGTCACGCGCGCGCCGTCATAGTAGTGATGCATGGCATTGGCATAACGGCCGCCGTCGTAGGGGTAGTAATAAGGGCGCCTGTAGGCATTCCATCCGGCTACGGCGCTTTCCTGATAGGTCGGCACCGGCGCGAAGTTGCCCGGACCGCCGAAGGCCGGCCCCTGATTGACATAATAATATTGTGTCGGAGACGGCAGACGTTGATAGGCGGCGACGCCGTAGCCAGCGCCGTAATAGCCTTGATAATAACCGCGCGCGCATGGGTTGTAAGCCTGGCACGGCGAACATCCGCTCGTGAACAGCCCGCCGCACGCCATCGCGGGCGCGGCGCTTGCGGCCACCACGGCAACGGCCGCGACCAATCCTGAAATCATCTGACGCATTGACTCTCTCCTGCTGCTTCTTTGTTCGATTTGAAGTCGTAAGCTTTCGAAACTGTCGGGGGTCTCAATGAAAGCCTCGGGGCAAATCCGAGCGTCCGATCTGGGGCGCGAGGATCACCGCCGGAGGCGTCTGCGGGATATCGGATTGCGCGGGCGTGGGTTCGGAATGGGCCGACCATGATTGGTGAAAGCTTTCGGCGCGCGGCGGCGGCTTGCGATTTGCCGGAGGTTCGATCTCAAGCCGACCGTAACCGGGCGCGTGACCGAGGCTCGGATAATAATGACCGACGTGCGGCTCGGGATCGACGTAGCGTCCGCCATACACCGTCGGCTGCACATGGTTCCGTCGGGCAAGGCCCCAGTCGCCCTCGACAATGGCGTAGGAAGCATCGACACCGTTAATGATGATGGGAACGCCGGGCCGGCCGGGAATCACGATCACCGGACCGCTGTCCGCGAGAGCTGTCAACGACGTCCCGATCAGAATGGCCAGCGCGAGTCCGATACGCATCACAAGGTTCCGGTTTAGGGCAGACCCTAATCGAACCGGCGCCGGCAAGGGTTAAAGCCACCGCCGAAACTGCCGGTAAGCCTAACGTGCAGGCATGCGCCGGCGTTCAATTGCGACTGATCCCGCTATCGAAATGTTAACGCGAAAAGCTGGCGAGGCCATGTCGGTCGCCGGCTTCGGCATCGTTTCCATGACCGGCCCATCAGGCGATTCCATCCCTTGAGTCCCAGTCAATATTTTCCCGGCACGACTCCCAGACGGATTCGACTATGCCTTGGCTGAGGCGGGGAAGACTAGGTTTGCTCCCAAACCCTTGGCGGGGTCCGCCAGTATCTCCAGCGGTACTTACAGGAACGCAATCGCCGAACGTCCAGCAAAGCTGCGGCAGCGGTTCGGAAATCGGAGGAGCGGCAGACATAGCTGCGCTTGGATTACGATCAGTACCGACGCTCAGAGGCGCAGCGGCTGTTTGATGGTCTACCTTCAGCTGAAAGGCGTCGATCGAGGCTTTGGCACACACAAAATTAGACGCTACGTCTCTAACTTCATGGCTCCAACACTACTACGCGTGGAAAAGCTCCGTCTCACTATCGAGCGGCATCCAGGCCTGGTCGCCGACTTTGAGCAGGGATGCGCGATCAACGCGTGCTTGCCAACAACGCTCGTAGGATTGCCGCAGGACGCCCGTGACGGTCCCAGCCGCCTCAAGCCGTCACGTAGACGATGAGCACGACAAAGCCGCTGATCGCGAGCGTGGCGTGAATGCCGATCAGCGTGCCCGAGAGCCGCCGCTTGCGAAGGCGTGCTGAAAAGAGCGTCAAGCCGACAACGGCCGCCAGCGCGACCAGCACGGCTGCAATCATGCCGAACGAGCCGGCCCCCTGCTCGAGCCCACGAGGCGGCCCACGTAAGGCGAGACCGAGACAGCCGAGACCGCCGATGGCGATCAGTCCGTGCAATGCCGCCAGCCGCCAGGACGGCATTGCAGCGCCTTCACGCATATACAGAACCGCAAGCACGGAGCCCAGCAGCACGGCAATTCCGAGGATGGTGAAAGCGGTGATCAGCACTGGCTCAACCCTTTTGTAGTCCCGCTCTCGATTGCCTATATGATTCCTGAACGGCGCTTATCGCATGCCACAAAAGATAAAAAGTCACAGAACTTCCTATCCAGTAGGCTTGGCGCGCTGGCCCGGCCGTCCGAGTCGGACCTACATAGGATTCATAGCGTAAGCGCTGTTCCTATGCCACAGCTTTGAGTTCTTTCTGTAGGCCCACGGCAGCAACTGATCGATATCGCGGTTGGGGTGACCATTGACGATGCGTGAGGACGTCGGTCAGATACGCGAGCGGGTCGATGTCATTCAATTTGCAGGTCTCGATCAGGGACGCGACGGTGGCCCAATGCTCGGCGCCTCCGTTAGAACCCGCAAACAATGCGTTCTTCCGGCTAAGCGCGATCGGGCGGATGGAGCGCTCGACGGTGTTGTTGTCGAGTTCGATGCGGCCGTCATCGATGAAGCGCGTCAGGCCCTCCCAGTGCGACAGGGCGTAGCGGATGGCGATCGGTGCCGGACCAGATACGGCGAGCTCATAGAAGCCAGGCCGAACGTGAGACCAGCAGAATGCCCTTGAAGCCCTTCAGATGGGTAATTGGCCGTTCAGATTTGCGATCGGGTGCGTAGATGTAAACGGCGCCCGATGGATCTCCAGATTGCCCGTCACTTGCGCCACCTAAGGAACCTCTGAGCAACGTCACTTTTTCTGAAGTAGTCGCAACAGGTTTGCGTTGGCGGTGAAGGATCCTTTGTTTACACCTGCCGCGGGCGGCATTCGCCCGGCGACTTTGTCAAGCGGACGCAAGTGTCCTGCGGGCAAGGAATAGGTTTGCGAGCGCGAGCATGGGAGGTCGCCCCCCCCCGGCTCAGGGCGGCAATATTGGGCAGACCGAAACACATGCAGTGAGCGTCTGCGTCAACACCGACCCGCTCCGCCATTCACTATGCGTCGCGGTCCGATCGGTTTGCAACGCGGTTGCGGATGAAGGGCTCACCGGCACGCTGCGTTGCAAATCGCTCTTATCCCGGAAACGGCCGCACGTGAGAACGGCTCAAGGATGCGACCTTATCGACGCCCAGATGCAGCATGGTGTTGACGAGTTCGCGATTTGGTCAAGTGTTTCCCGACGCCAACCCGCTCAGGCGCACCGAAATGCGCCGGAACCGGTTCGTGATCATGATCATGCGTCGTGAGACACCTACCATTCCAGCTTCTCCATCTTGCGCACGACGACGTGGGTGTCACGCGTTAAGATACCAGTCGGACCCCAGTAGTTCCAGCCGTATGTGAACTGGGCATAGCCACCAGCCAAAAACAGCGGGTTGATGCGAATACGCGTCAGACTGTTGTGGCCACCGCCACGCCACTTACGCTCCTGCGATTTCGGAATGTACACCGTACGCTCGACCGCGTGATAGTACATGCAGGTGCCAGGCTGAATTCGGCGACTCACGTTGGCGCGGGTGACGACCACACCGTTGTCGTTATAGACCTCGACCCAGTCGTTATCCTCGATACCGACCTTCTCCGCGTCTCTGTCATTGATCCACACCGGATCCATGCCGCGAGACAACATCAACATGCGGTGGTTATCTTTATAGGTCGAGTGAATGCCCCACTTGCCGTGCGGCGTGATGT
The DNA here is from genome assembly GCF_036964665.1 of Nitrobacter sp. NHB1. Classification (NCBI taxonomy): domain Bacteria; kingdom Pseudomonadati; phylum Pseudomonadota; class Alphaproteobacteria; order Hyphomicrobiales; family Nitrobacteraceae; genus Nitrobacter; species Candidatus Nitrobacter laanbroekii. The sequence goes on along the minus strand of NZ_JBAMDA010000001.1, from coordinate 562,391 downwards.
AGTTCAGCACCAACGAATGCTCATCAACCCGGCTCTTCACAATATCGCCGGTCTTGCGCGGGTTGAGCCGCGGCTTGTAGGTCGGGATGTGCTCGCCGAAGTCGAGGTACCACTGGTGGTCGAGGTACAGCGACTGCCGGCCGGTCAGCGTCCGCCAAGGCACCAGGCGCTCGACGTTCATGCACCAGGCTGAATAAGCACGCCCGTCGTTCACCATGCCCGTCCAGCAGGGGCTCGTAATGATCCGTCTCGGTTGACGCGTAAGGTCATAGAACGTCGCCGCAACGTTTCGGTTGGGCTCCGCAAGATCGACGAGCGGGAGGCCGACGTGATGCTCTTCCTGATGGAAGGCCTGATAGCAAGCCTCGCCGTTCGCTTCCGGAGCACACGTCAGCACCGTGTTGCACGCGTCGAGCACGTCCTCGAGGCTCGGGTAACGCTTGCCGCCCCACTCCACACACCGCATATGCTTCGGATCCGGCATCGGCATGATGGGATTTTCGAGCATCCGGTCGTACTGCTTCTTGATCGGAACATTCACCCCGACCGCAGAGACGCCATCCTCCCGCGCCTTCGGCCCGAACGAAATGAATTTGTTGTACAAATTCGCGTAGTCACGCTCGACCACGCGCACGTGCGGGAACGACTTGCCCGGCACCGCCTTGCACTCGCCCAAGGTCCAGTCGAGAATCTCCGGCTGTGCCATTTCGTCGGGGGTATCGTGCATGAGCGGCTGAAGGATCACATCGCGCACCGGCTTGGAGAACGCCAGCGGAGCCAGCTCGCTGACCTTCTTGGCGAGCAGCTTGAAGATCTCCCAGTCCGTCTTGGACTCCCACACCGGCGGAACCGCCTGTCCCAGCACGTGCAGGAACGAGTGCAGATCTGTCGTGTTGAGGTCGTTCTTTTCGTACCAGAACGCCGTCGGCAGTACGATGTCGGAGTAGAGCCCCGTCGTGTTCATCCGGAAGTTGATGTCGATCACCAGGTCGTACTTTCCGCGCGGCGCTGTCTCGTGATACTTAACCGTCGTCGACTTACCTCTTGCACGCTCCTCTGCGATCACGTTGTCATGCGTACCAAGGTAATGGCGCAGGAAGAACTCATGTCCCTTGGCGCTCGACTGCATCGCGTTGCCGCGCCAGATAAACCATATCCGCGGCCAGTTCTCCTCGGCATCGGGATCTTCGATCGCAAGATCCAACTTCTTGCTCGCGACCTGATCGACAACGTAAGCCTCGATCTCCTGAGCACTCTTCGCACCGGCACGCTCCGCTTCAGCCACGACCTCGATCGGGTTGCGGTGGAAATTCGGCGTAAACGGCATCCAGCCACAACGGACCGCTTTCGCCTCGAGGTCGATCGCATGCCCCTTGGCCCATTTCGGATTTGGCGCCGTCAGGCCGTACTCGGTAAACTCCGCCTCGTAGCGCCACTGACAGCTATGGGCGTAATGCCAGGTCGACGACTGCACGACCCGCGGCGGCTTGGACCAGTCGAGAGCCAGAGCAATCGAGGCCCATGGCGCAACGGGCGCAAGCTTTTCCTGACCCACGTAGTGGTTGATGCCGCCGCCATTGACGCCGCAACAGCCGCACAGGATCAAAGCAACCGTAGCCGACCGGTAACAAAGGTTGTTGTAGTACCAATGGTTGGCGCTGGCGCCCACGATCACCATGGATTTGCCGTTGGTGAGTTCTGCGGTGGTCGCAAACTCACGCGCAAACCTGATCGCCGTCTCGCGACCGATACCGGTGTGGCGCTCCTGCCATGCTGGCGTATAGGGCGCATTCTCGTCGTCATAGCTGGTCGCAAACGAACCCTCGAGACCGCGGCTGTGACCGAACTGGGACATCATGATGTCGAAGCCGGTCGTGCACAGGATCTCGCCCTTGTCTGTTGCGATCCGTTTCACCGGCACGCCGCGCGAGACGACGCGACCGTTCGCGAAATCGTCGAACCCAACCTGCACCACGTCATCGGATCGATCGATAAAGCTCAGCACCGGATCGAGTGGACTATTGTCCAGGGTATCCTCGCCGGACAGGTTCCATTTGCCGTGCACAGAACCCCAGCGATCACCGACCTGACCCTTCGGCGCTCGCAGTTCACCGCTGTTGGCGTCAAGCAACAGCATCTTCCAGTCGCCGTTCTCGACATCCTTGTAGCGCGGAACGCGGTTGGAACGCAGCAAGCGACCCGTCTTGTAGGTGTTCCCGTTGGGCTCCAGCTCCACCAGGAACGGAAGGTCGGTGTAACGCTTGATGTAGTCGACGAAGTACGGAACCTGACGATCGATGTAGTATTCCTTGAGGATGACGTGGTTCGCCGCCATCCACAACGCCGTGTCCTGTCCCGCCTGGATCGGAATCCACTCGTCGCAGTATTTGGCGACCTGGCTGAAGTCCGGCGAGAGAACCACAAACTTGGTTCCCTCGGTGCGCGCTTCCGAGATGAAGTGCACGTCGGGGGTACGGGTCATGTTCAAGTTCGACGCCATCGAAACGATGAACTTGCTGTTGTACCAGTCCGCGCTTTCGCACACGTCGGTCTGGTCGCCCCAGATTTCCGGGAACGAGGTCGGCAGATCGGCGTACCAGTCGTAGAAGCTCATTAACCCGCCGCCGAAGAGCGACAGAAAGCGTGTGCCGGCCGCAAACGACAGCATCGACATCGCCGGAATCGGCGAGAAGCCCATCACCCGGTCCGGTCCATGCTTGCGCGCGGTGTGCAAGCTGGCAGCAGCAATCAGCTCGACCAACTCTTCCCACTTGGCGCGGCGGAAGCCGCCCTTGCCGCGTGCCTTCTGAATGCGCTGCCGCTTTTGCTCGTCTCCGATCAGCGCACCCCAAGCCTGCACCGGATCGGCGTGCGACGCCTTCGCTTCCTTCCACATGTCGAACAGCGGACCGCGGACGTATGGATACTTCACCCTGATTGGGCTGTAGACATACCACGAGGCAGAGATGCCACGCTGGCAGCCACGCGGCTCGTAGGGCGGCAGACTGCGCTCAAGAAGCGGGTAGTCGGTCTGCTGCATCTCCCAGGTGATGATCCCGTCCTTGACGTAGATCGCCCAGGAGCAGCCACCGGTGCAGTTGACGCCATGCGTGCTGCGGAAAACGTTATCGTGGGACCAGCGGTTGCGGTAGAACTCTTCCCACTTGCGCTCTCGGGGATTAACTAGGTCAAGTATCCAGCTCATCAGCGTCTCCTGTTTTTCGTCCGGCCGCGAGGCCTGTCGTCACTTACATTTTGTCACTCACATTCTTCTCGTCTAACCGCTATATCGATACTGCCCATCGCGCCTTTCCTTCTCCAAAGAATTACCCTTCGCCGGGAGATGCTATTCCTCCCGTCGTTTGTCGTGCGCAGGGTTAGGCGGCGAGAGTCTGCTTGCTCACTTGCAGGCAAACAAATCCACCAACCTGGGTTTGAGGTAAACGCTCCCACCGCGATCAATACCGCAGTAGGAGTCGTCAGCCTTGCGGGCGGTTTGGGGGGACTTCTTCCCAGATGATTTGCTAGCATAGACTAGAGTTTTTGATTTCTGCAACGCTGCAATCCATGCGCGATGGGACGATCTCCTCTGCGCTAATCGCGATGGTCGACCGATTGCGCAACGTTGACCAAGCGCGAACCGATGATGCCGATGTCGATTGCGCACAGCAAAAGCACTCCATCGTCTGTGCAATTCGGCCATCGTCTTCTTCGAGAATAAGCGCTTGTTATTGACCCTGGCTCCGCGCAATGCGCAAAATTGGAATAGGGAATTGGAGTCTCCCTTTAACCGTCGACGGAACTGATGACTCCTGCTGACTGAAAGCGCGGCAAGCGTCCGGTGTGATAACCAGATGACTAAGTTAACAGCCGCGCATTGTGGTGAGCGGGAGGTCGCGTGGCTCCCTTTGTAAAGGTTTCCCAAACAGACCATTTGTCGTTGAGGTCATCCGTTCGCGTAGGGACCGCCGCCGGTCTTCGTCATTTGTCCCGTCTGCCATCACGACATCGTCAGAGCGAGAACAGGTACATTGGTGCTCATCCGACATGGGGAAAGTAGATTCAACAAATAGGATCGCTTTACAAATAAGCAGCACTGCATCGGTTGGGCGTGCGCGTGGCAATCCCTTCCTTGCTCGCGAGATGCCGGACTTGGGCCCGCGCGTTGATCCACGGTGGATTGTCGGCATTGCCCTGACCCGCTCGAATCCGCTACCGACCAAGCGAATCGTGTCGTGTGACGGCGATATTCGGGCCACCGTGCGAGCGCTCATTATTGCTAATGAATTTTGGAGTCGGAATTGAGGGAGCTGTCTGCGACCACTTCCAAAGGCCTTGCACGTGGGCGGGTAAAAGGACCCCTTAAACCAGAGGTGCAGACGATGGCCGATGTAGCGTACTACATCGCCGTCCCGTCGTGATGAGCAACCGAACGACGCACTCTGACTAATGATTTTCCATGCCGGGTGTTTTGTGTCGATAGCTTCGAAATTTTTTGAGACCGTTAAGCGCTTCCGCTATCCTTGGCTTTTCTTGAACATCCGACGTGAACGTTCAACCGGCTATTGGCTCCCCTGTCGTTGCGGTTCAATAGTGTTGAGGTATTCTGAGCGATATGCGCCTGCACTCAGCGTTTCTGATCCACGTACTGTGCAAGGGGTAAAGAATGATCGATCGCGCGGGAATAAATCAACTGAAGTGCCCGAAGTGCGGCGAGTCATTCCCGTGAGCGAAACAATCCGCTGACTAACTGCTAAGCTCTGTTTTGAAGCGTCCAACCAAGCGTTCCCCGTCCCACAATTCCACGTTACGGGCGCCGACTATCTTCTTTGCAGCTTCGATTGCCTGAGCGTCATCTGCGCTCGCTATGAGCGTGTCGCTCTGGATGTGGCCTTTGTCGTTGAGGATGTATACTCGATAATCGGTCACGCTATCCTATCTCCAGATTTCTCTATCTCCGGCGCCTACGGCAGAGCCGAGCCGGTGATTAGCTAGACATGGCATCATTTACAGCAATCACAACCCAAGATGATAGTCTTGCTGTTGTTCTAAAGGAAAAGGCGCTCCGAACAGGGCGCGTTTTCCTTTGTGGGACGTTCTGCGCCGCCACCAGCGCTCGATACTGGACGAAGCCCGCATCAAGGAGTTCCATAAACCAAGAGATCGGCTCTAGCGTCTTCTACAAAGAAAGCTGTGTACTTTTCTATAGGCATTATGAAGCCGTGTTAGAATGCGGGTGGCCAATTCGATTCTTCGGTTTTGGAATTGTGCGGCGAGCATAATGTTGCAGTTGCGCTCTTGAGTATCTCCACTCCGCCGTACGCCTCCACAACTGAGGAGCGTCGCCATGTGGCTCTTAAAGCACCAACCCCGTATCCAGAAGACCTGCGACTTCTGCAATCAGTCCGCCTTCGGCCTCATGCGCCGGCACCACGAGGGCAAGACATTCTGCTCCCCGTTCTGCGAGGCGTCATTCGCCAACTGTCGGATGATAGAGGAGCCGAAGTTCATTCCCGACCCGTATGGCGACTTCATCGCCGCGCTCAGATACCCCTAGGGATACCATGCCAGCAATTGAACACTCGCTGGATGCAAGAACCTTGTCGGCACCCTTCGTCCCCGGCAAGCCCACTAAGCCCCTCTTACTTGAGGGGCCTCCTTTTGCTAAACAGCCGACAGGCCGGCGTAGCACAGCGGTAGTGCAGTGGTTTTGTAAACCAAAGGTCGGGAGTTCGATCCTCTCCGCCGGCACCACCATCGAGATGCCTAAGGGATGCCTAATAAGAGAAACTATTGTTTATAACCAATAACTTAGGTGTTTACAACCGCGGTTTTGTAAACCAAAGGTCGGGAGTTCGATCCTCTCCGCCGACACCATCCTTCCAGCGCAAGGCCCTACGCACCCAAATCAGTTGCGCTGCCGTGAGCTCTTGAAAGAGGTCCGTAGCCGGATCGAGGTCGCGCTCGCCGAGGGACTGCGCGATCACGTCCGCGCGGCGCCGCCGGATTTCTTCGCGTGGCCGATCGTCGATCTGCTGCTCGCCATGGGCTGTGGCGGATCGGCTGCAGATGCCGGGCGCGCACTCGGCCGCAGCAGCGATGATGGCGTTGACGGCGTAATCGATCAGGACGCGCTGGGGCTTGGATCGGGCCTCCATTCAGGCTAAACGCTATGGGCTAGGCAACAGCGTCGGCCCTGGCGCAATCCGCGATTTCCTCGGCAATCTCAATCGGCACACAAGGCCGCCAAAAGGCTTGTTCGTCACCACATCGGCCTCACCGCGAGCACTCGCGAAAGGGCCATGGCCGCCAGCCTTTCGGCGCAGGTGTTCGAATGATCCGCTCCCACCCACGCCCGCCGATCATGAACCCCGCATCACCACAGGCTTCCCGCAATGAACAGCATAGACGAAAAGCTCCAGCCCATCCTCGCCTCTGTTATCCGCCGCAACGCGGGCGAGGCGGAATTCCACCAGGCCGTCCAGGGCGTGCTGGAGAGCCTCGGCCGCGTGGTGGCCAAGCACCCGCATTACCTCGACCAGGCGCTGATCGAGCGCATCTGCGAACCCGAACGGCAGATTATCTTCCGCATCCCCTGGGTGGACGATGCCGGCCATGTGCAAATCAACCGTGGCTTTCGCGTGCAGTTCAATTCCGCGCTCGGCCCCTACAAGGGCGGCATGCGCTTTCACCCTTCGGTGAATGTCGGCATCATCAAGTTCCTGGGCTTTGCACAGACCTTCAAGAACGCGCTGACCGGCCTCCCCATCGGCGGCGGCAAGGGCGGAACCGATTTCGATCCCAAGGGCCGGTCGGAGGGCGAGATCATGCGCTTCTGCCAGTCGCTCATGACCGAATTGTACCGCCACCTCGGCGAATACACCGATGTGCCCGCCGGCGACGTCGGCGTGGGCGGGCGCGAGATCGGCTATATGTTCGGCCAGTTCAAGCGCCTGACCAACCGGTATGAGGCCGGCGTCTTCACCGGCAAGGCGCTGGCCTATGGCGGCTCGCGCGCGCGGACGGAGGCGACCGGATACGGCAACACCTATTTCGTGCGGGCGATGCTGGAAACCAGAGGCAGCGGCTTCGACGGCAGAAAGGTGGTCGTTTCCGGTTCGGGCAATGTGGCAATCTACACGATCGAAAAGGTGCAGTCCTTCGGCGGCAAGGTTATCGCCTGCTCCGATTCCAGCGGCTATGTCGTCGATGAAAGCGGTGTTGACCTCGCACTAATCAAGGAAATCAAGGACGTGCGGCGCGGGCGTATTGAGGAATATGCCAAGGCCAGGGGCGCGGGCGCGCACTTCGTTCCCGCCGGCAAAGGCTCCGTTTGGGATGTGCCCTGCGATGTCGCCATGCCTTCGGCCACCCAAAACGAGCTTTCCGGCAAGGATGCAGCCACGCTGGTGAAGAACGGCGTGATCGCGGTGGGCGAAGGCGCGAACATGCCATCGACCCCCGAAGCGATCAGGCTGTTCCAGGAGGCGCGCGTGCTGTTCGCTCCCGGCAAGGCGGCCAACGCCGGCGGAGTCGCCACGTCGGCGCTGGAAATGCAGCAGAACGCCAGCCGCGACAGCTGGACCTTCGAACAGACCGAGGAGCGTCTCGCCACGATCATGCGCAACATCCACGATACCTGCGCCGCTACCGCCGACGAATATGGGGCGCCGGGCAACTATGTGCTGGGCGCGAACATTGCGGGTTTCGTGCGCGTGGCGGAGGCGATGCAAATGCTGGGCGTGATCTGACCGGTGCCGTGCAAACAGCGGGCCGGCGACAGGGCAGCACCTCCCTCGCCGAGCCTGTTGCATGCCGTCAGAATACCGACGCCATCAGCCGCCGCACACGTAAATCGGGTACGGCAAGCGTCGCCGGCGACCCGCCGGGCGTCAGTCGCGCGATAAGCACAGCCCCGCGAGAAGCGGCGCGTATGCGGCGAGCCTGCGGGATACGAACTCAGTGAAGAGCCGCACGCGCTTCGTCTTGTGCGTTTCCCCCTGCGTAAGAAGCCAGAGCGTTCCATGCATGTGCAGGTCGGTGCCCGGCACCCTCGCCAGGAGTGGGTCGGCATCTCCGACGAAGCACGGCAGTATCGTCATCCCGAGCCCTTGCCGTACTGCAACGATCTGCGCCTCGCCGTCCGTGGTCCTGAACGGAACCCCCGTGGTACGAACCTCACCCTCGCGGGCCCAGTCCGGGATGCCATGAATGCTTATGACGATCCACCGGATGGGATCCGGCGCACCTGCACGCCACGCGGCTAGTCGATCGCGGGACATGTAGACGCCGCCGAACAGCTCCGGTCCCTTCAGGCCGTGAAGATTGAGCGGCAGGGTTTTGCGGTCGTAAACGACGCGGATCGCGACGTCGGCCTCTCGGTTGGTCAGATTTGCCAACTCGCCGGACGACAAGATTTCCATCTCGATGTCCGGATGCAGACGCGCAAACTCAGCGAAGTCGGGCATGAGCAGGTGTGTCGCGAGGGGCGGCGCCAGTGTCACCCGAAGAAGCCCGCGCACGCCCCGGTCGCGACCGAAGACGCGCGTCTCCAGCTGGTGCGACGAAGCTTCCATCTGGTTCGCGAGATCGAGGACCTCCTCGCCCGCAGCCGTCAGGCGGTAGCCCGAAGGCAGCTTTTCGAACATGTGCGCTCCGAGGCGTTCCTCGAGCTGAGCGATGCGTCGCAGCACTGTGGTGTGGTTCACCCCGAGGCGCTCGGCGGCAGCCCGCACCGAGCCTCCGCGCGCGACGGCAAGAAAGTAGCGAACGTCATCCCAGTCGATCATGGTGCAATCCCGCACCGCGGTGCGCCTTTCCGAAGCCCGTATCTAGCACATCGAGCAGCAGTACGGGCGGTCTATCATAGCTTATGTCAACGAGCGCGGCCCAATTCCGAACGGCGGACACCGATCGTCGCGGATGGCGTCAGTCGTCCATCCGGATCGATTTCGCACCACCGATGTGCGCGCTTGCGCACTCAACAACTGACGCCGGCGGCCCCATTTCGAGGTTCTCAGGGCAGATGCTGTCCCGAACCACGAAAGGAGAAGTCATGGGAAAGCTTGAGGGTAAGGTTGCAGTCGTCACGGGTGGCTCGAGCGGCATGGCGCTGGCAAGCGCCCAGCGGTTCGTTGAAGAAGGCGCCTATGTTTTCATCACGGGCCGGAAGCAGGAGGCGCTCGATGAGGCCGTCAGGCTGATTGGCCGGAACGTGACCGGCGTGCGCGGCGACGCTTCCAATCTCGACGACCTCGACCGCCTGTTCGATACGGTCAAGCGGGCAAAGGGCAAGATCGACGTCCTGTACGCGAGCGCCGGCACGGGCGAAGCCGCCCCACTGGGCGGGATTACCGAGCAGCACTTCGATACGGCCTTCAACCTGAATGCACGCGGCACGCTGTTTGCGGTTCAGAAGGCGTTGCCGCTGTTCAACGATGGCGGATCGATCTTCATGACCGGGTCCGTTGCTTCGGTGAAAGGTTTTCCTGGTTTCAGCGTGTATGCGGCGAGCAAGGCGGCGTTGCACGCATTCGCACGCGGGTGGCTCAACGAACTGAAAGGCCGGAATATCCGGGTGAACGTGCTGAGCCCCGGGCCGATCGCCACACCGATGCAGGACCAGGTTCTCACCGAGGAGGCGAAGCGGATGTTCGAATCCGTGATCCCGCGGGGAAGGATGGGGCGTCCTGAGGAAATTGCAGCGGTCGCGCTGTTTCTTGCTTCAGACGATTCGAGCTTCGTGAATGGGGTGGAGTTGTCTGTCGATGGCGGCCTCTCGGCCATCTGAATTCGCGCCGGATCGCGGGAAGCGGCTGATCGGCGGGTACTGGCATGTCCGTGGTTGAAGGACTTCCGCGCTGAACGGTCGACCAGGCCGCGCGGAAGTCGTTCACGACGGGACGTCTACACAACAAGACGGATTACCCAGCGCCGTTGAAGGCCGGGGAAATCAATACCAACACGGATAGGAGAAGCATCATGAGCTACGCGATTGTAGGATTCGGCAAGATAGGCCAGGCCCTCGCCCACGCCTTCGCCCGTAAAAACATCGACGTGACCGTCGCGAGCCGCCGGCCGCCCGAGGCGTTGGCGCCGCAGGCTCGGGCGATTGGCCCCACGGTCGTCGCCAAGTTGCTGCGGGAAGCACTCGAGGCCGACACGATTATCTTGGCGGTCCCGTTCTGGGAGCACCGCGAGGTTGCGAAGGCTCTGCCGAACTGGGAAGGCAAGACAGTCATCGACGCGATGAACGCGTTTCCAGTGCCTGAAGAACTGGACGGTCTTCCGTCCTCCGCCTTCGTCGCGAAGGCGTTCACCGGCGCCAAGCTCGTCAAAGGGTTCAATCACCTGATTGCAGCCACCCTGGCTGCCGATCCGATCGTCGAGGGCGGGCACCGGGTCGTCTTTCTGTCGAGCGACGACGAGGACGCGACCGCTCCCGTGGCGGCCTTGGCCAAACAACTCGGGTTCGCACCCGTCAAGCTGGGAAAGCTCAACGAGGGTGGCACGCTGGTGCACGCACGCGGCCGCACCTGGGGCCAGCTCATCTTCCAGGATCTGTTCAAGAAGGAGCAGTAATCGATCTACGACCGCGTGATTTGGCCCGAAAAGCACGATCCCAAACCGTCGGCCATCTATGTGCTCAATGACGTCGACGTGAAGGCACCCGCTTAAGCGGCGTGACGCCCGATGGAGCGGCGGACTACGGGTCCGCTTAGCATCTATCGACTGCTATCCATGGCCCAGGATTCGCCCGAGTGTCCTCCTGCTATCTGATACTACTCCGTGGCACCCCCCGTCATTCCCACTCGATTGTGCCGGGCGGCTTTGACGTCACGTCGTAGACCACGCGGTTGACGCCTTTGACCTCGTTGATGATGCGTGTCGCGGTCGCGCCCAAAAACGCCATGTCGAAGGCATAGAAGTCGGCGGTCATGCCGTCGGTCGAGGTCACCGCGCGCAGGCCGACCACATAATCGTAGGTGCGGCTGTCGCCCATCACGCCGACCGTCTTGACCGGCAGCAGCACTGCGAACGCCTGCCAGATTTTGTCGTACAGCCCGGCCTTGCGAATCTGGTCGATATACACGGCGTCAGCCTCGCGCAGGATGTCGAGCTTTTCGCGGGTGATCTCGCCGGGGCAACGGATCGCAAGGCCCGGCCCCGGAAACGGATGGCGGCCGACGAAAATCTCCGGCAACCCGAGTTCGCGCCCCAATGCACGGACCTCGTCCTTGAACAGTTCGCGCAGCGGCTCCACCAGTTTCATGTTCATGCGATCAGGCAGGCCGCCGACATTGTGGTGCGACTTGATCGTCACCGACGGGCCGCCGGTAAACGATACGCTCTCGATCACATCAGGATAGAGCGTGCCCTGCGCCAAAAATTCCGCCGATCCTTTTCCCAAGGCTGCGATCTTTTTGGCTTCCGCCTCGAACACGTCGATGAACAGACGCCCGATGGTCTTGCGCTTCGCTTCCGGGTCGGTAACGCCGGCAAGCTCGCCCAGGAATTGCTTCGACGCATCAACGTGGACCAGCGGGATATTGTAGTGATGACGGAACAGCTCCACCACCGTCTTGCCCTCGTCCTTGCGCAGCATGCCGTGATCAACGAATACGCAAGTGAGCTGATCGCCGATCGCCTCGTGGATCAGGATCGCCGCCACAGACGAATCGACACCGCCGGACAGGCCGCAGATCACCCGTCCCTGGCCGACCTGAGCGCGGATTTTCTCGATCGCCTCTTCGCGGAACGCGCGCATGGTCCAGTCGCCGGTCAGTCCCGCGACCTTGCGGACGAAATTGCGAATGAGTTTCGCGCCGTCGGGCGTATGCACCACCTCGGGGTGGAACTGCATCGCATAGAACTTGCGCTTGTCGTCCGCGATCACCGCGATCGGCGAGCCCTGCGCTTTCGCCACCGCCCGGAAGCCATCGGGCAGTTTGGTGACGCGGTCGCCGTGGCTCATCCAGACGTCGTAGTGACCGCCCTTCTCCCAGACGCCGTCGAACAGCGCGCAGGTGTCGGTGACCTCGATGGCGGCGCGGCCGAATTCGCGATGATGCCCGGCCTCGACGGTGCCGCCGAGCTGCTGCGCCATGGTCTGCTCGCCGTAGCAGATGCCGAGCACGGGCACGCCCGCCTTGAGGATCGACATCGGCGCCGTCGGCGCATTCTCGTCGAGAACCGAGGCAGGCCCACCCGACAGGACCACCGCCTTCGGCTTCATCTCAAGAAAGGCCGCTTCCGCCTTCTGGAACGGGACGATTTCGGAATAGACCCCCTCCTCGCGCACGCGCCGGGCGATCAGTTGGGTGACCTGGGAGCCGAAGTCGACGATGAGAATCTTGTCGTGCGCCGAGGCCACATGGGCGGACGGACCGGGCGATGAAGCGGAGGTTTTGCTGGAGGCTGTCATGGCAAGGAATTACGCGAGCGGCACCGGCGTCGCAACCCTGAAGGACCGTCATTGCGAGCGAAGCGAAGCAATCCAGAGAAAAACGGCAGACTGGATTGCTTCGTCGCTGCCGGGACGACGCTCCGCGTCGCCCGTACGCTCCTCGCAATGACGGTGGCTAATCCAAAATCTCAGGCTTTCTTTTGCAAGACGCTGACGAAAAACCCGTCCGTTCCCGTCCGGCGCGGTGTCATCAGCAAGCCTTCGTCCGACCGGTACGTCGCCGCGAGAAAATTGTCCGTCTTGTCCCACAGCACGGACGCGGTCTGCGCCGGCGGGGTCACGGTGAAATCTGAGTGGCGGCCGATAAACTTACGGACTTGCTCGCTATTTTCCGGCGGCAACACCGAGCAGGTGATGTAGGCGATGCGTCCGCCGGGTTTCACCAAAGCGGCTGCACGATCAAGCGCTTCGATCTGGTCTTTCAACCGTACTTCGAGTGCACCCGGGCGCATCCGCCATTTGGCGTCGGGATTGCGCCGCCATGTGCCGGTTCCGGTGCAGGGCGCGTCGATCAGCACGAGATCGGCCGACGCCCTGATATCGGACAATGGATCGTCCGCGCCCTTCGGGGTCCGGACATCGGCATTGTGCACGCCGGCGCGCGACAGCCGCTCGTGGATCGGGGCAAGCTGGCGCTTGTCGCGATCGGTTGCAATGAGGCGCCCCCGACCCTGCATCATGGCTGCCAGCGCCAGGGTCTTGCCGCCCGCGCCTGCGCAGAGGTCGATCACTTGCTCGCCGGGTTTTGCTCCGGACAGCATCGCCGCGAGTTGCGAGCCCTCGTCCTGCACCTCGATGCCGCCTTTGATGAAGTCCTCCTCGGCATGGACGCCGGGATTACGGGCATCGGCGCCAAGCTGGATGCGCAAGCCGAGCGGCGACCACGGCGTCGCCGTCGCGCCGAGATGGCGCAACGCGCCAAGCACCTTCTCAGGCTTCGCCTTCAGCGTATTGACGCGCAGGTCGAGCGGCGCGCGGCTCGCCATTGCCGCGGCCTCGACGGCGCGGTCGTCACCGAACACGTCCGCCAGATATCCGTCCAGCCATTCCGGATAGTCTCCGGCGATATGCGCGGGCGCGTCCATGACGGTGCGCGAGGCCAGCGCCGCGCGTTCACCCTCGGAGAGCGGTGCGGGCGCGAAGCGGCTGCCGTCGCACAGCGCCGCGATGGCATCGGCACCCAGCCCTCGCTCGATCCTGAGCATTCCGAGCAGGCGCGAACGCGGCGCCGCATCGTCCATGATCCAGGCGCTGGACGCCTGACGGCGCAGCACATCGTAGACCAGCCCGGAGATCGCGGCGCGGTCGCCCGAGCCGGCGAACCGATGCGCGGTGCCCCATTCCTTCAGCGCCTTCGCCGCCGGCACCCGCTGGCCGTCGATGGTTTCGATCACTTCGATTGCGGCGGAGAGCCGCGCGGCCGGTGTCATGGCAAACTTTCGATTGGAGCGAGGGCGCTCACACGAGCAAGATGCGCAGGGCGAAATAAATCCACATCGCCAGCAGCACCACCACTCCCGCGAACCAGACCATTCCACGCCGCGGGACGTTGTTCGATGTCACGAAGATGCCGGCATGGACGAACCGTGTGATGACGAATACCCACGACAGCAGCACGATGACAAGGTCGGCGTGACGCAGCGGCAACGCCAGCGCGATCAGGACATAAAACAGCACCGGCACTTCGAACTGGTTGCTGAAGCAGTTCGCGATCTGGGTGGCGCGCATCGACCAGTTCGGTTCGCGGAGTGCGATGTCCTCGAACCGGGTCTCGCCCGACCTCAAAGACCTCGTCCTTGCTACCGCCATCCCCATCAGCAACGCGAACGCCAGTCCGATCAGCACGAACACCGGCATCAGCACCGCTTGAACAGACATTTTTTAATCCCCGTTCCCTGCGCCGACGCAATCTGTCACGCCGCGATCCCGGCCAGAGCCTTGTCGAAGGCATCCGCTGCGCTTTCCAGATCCTTGAACGCGAGCCCGCTGTCGGCGGACTGCTTCTGGCCGTGATTGTCGCGAATGGCGTCGACCGGCTCGCCGCGCTCGAGCATCGCCTGCGGCGCGATCACAAAGAACATGTGCTCCGAAATGTCCTGATCCTTCGGCAGGAATACGCCGAGCGAGACGATGTCGTTGCCGCGCCGATAGGAGATGTAGCGATCGACGGCGACGAATCCCGCGCGCTGCAATCCGCCGAGCTTGGCCTGCCCGTCGCTGCCCACCAGCTTGTGCGCGCGAAAGCCCTTTACGCCGGCAGACTTCGCTTTCGCGGTCTCTTCCGACAGATCGTATTTTTCGGCCATCTGCTTGCCGACCTCGGCGAGACGAACCGACATATCGCGCTCGAAATCCTTCAGCTCGGTGCGCGGCTTCGCAGCCTTGCGCGGCTTCAACGCATTTCGCTTATCGAGTTCCGCATGGCATCGCACAACCAGCTCGTCGACCGATTTCCGCTCCGCATTGGCAAGCAAATTTTTCAGATCGGAATCCGAAAGCGCGGCAATTCTGTCATCCGTCCAATCGACCATGGTTCCATGTTCTCTTCTGAATAAAATTCGTGAGGTCATCTCGGAAACGAGGCAACCGCTCCAAAGCGCGGTTCCGGCGCGGAGGATCCGATACAACGCCGACAGTAATCCGTTTTCGCGCCGCTGTACGGCTCAATTTGGACGATTAGCCGCCGCCGGGATAGTTCGGGCTTTCACGCGTGATCGTGACATCGTGGACGTGGCTTTCACGCAAGCCCGCACCGGTGATGCGGACGAAACGCGCCTTATCGTGGAATTCGGCGATGGTGCGGGCGCCGACATATCCCATCGCCGCGCGCAAACCTCCGGCGAGCTGGTGCATGACGTTGCCGACCGGCCCCTTGTAGGGAACCTGCCCCTCGATCCCCTCGGGAACGAGTTTCAGCGTATCCTTGATGTCCTGCTGGAAATAGCGGTCAGCCGAGCCGCGCGACATCGCACCGACGGAACCCATGCCGCGATAGGCCTTGTAGGAGCGCCCCTGCCACAGATACACCTCGCCCGGCGTTTCGTCGGTGCCTGCAAGCAGCGAGCCGACCATAACGATGTCAGCACCGGCGGCGAGCGCCTTGGCGAGATCGCCGGAAAACTTGATGCCGCCATCGGCGATCACGGGCACGTCGGCCTTTCTCGCCGCATCGACCGCATCCATGATGGCGGTGAGCTGCGGCACCCCGACGCCTGCCACGATGCGGGTGGTGCAGATCGAACCCGGGCCGATGCCGACCTTGACGGCGTCGGCGCCGGAATCGATCAGCGCCTGCGCGCCTTCCGTGGTGGCGATGTTGCCGGCGATGACCTGCACCGCGTTCGACAGCCGCTTGATGCGATTGACCGCTTCGAGCACGCGGCTGGAATGGCCGTGCGCGGTATCCACGACGATCAGATCGACCCCGGCATCGATCAGTTGCTCGGTGCGCTCGAAACCGCCTTCGCCGACCGTGGTTGCCGCAGCAACGCGCAGCCGACCCTGCGCATCCTTGCAGGCCAGCGGATGCGCCACCGCCTTTTCCATGTCCTTGACCGTGATGAGACCGACGCAGCGATACTTGTCGTCGACGACCAGCAGTTTCTCGATGCGATGCTTGTGCAGCATCCTCTTGGCTTCTTCCTGGCTGACGCCCTCGCGCACCGTCACGAGATTTTCGTGCGTCATCAGTTCGGAAACTTTCTGCCGCGGGTCGGTCGCGAAGCGGACGTCGCGGTTGGTGAGAATACCGACGAGCTTGCCCGGCGAGGTCGCACTGCCGCCGTTCACCACCGGAATGCCGGAAAAGCCGTGGTCGTTCATCAGCGCCAGCGCGTCGGACAGCATCGCGTCGGGGCCGATGGTCAGCGGATTGACCACCATGCCGGACTCGAATTTCTTCACCTGCCGCACCTGCGCAGCCTGCCCCTCCGCATCGAAGTTGCGATGGATGACGCCGATACCGCCGGCCTGCGCCATCGCTATCGCCATCCGCGCCTCGGTGACGGTGTCCATGGCTGACGCCATGATCGGGATGTTGAGCGGAATGGCGCGGGTGACGCGGGAGCGGATATCGGCTTCGGAGGGCACGATGTCGGATGCGCCGGGCTTCAGCAGCACGTCATCGAACGTGTAGGCTTCCTTGAAATCCCGAAATCCGTTTGCACGCGCCATCGCCAACTCCAACTCCATTGGGCGGCACGGACGCCGCAAAACCCATCAGGATGGAATGGCCGGTCGGCGACACCTTGGCGTCGCCGTCGAATCAAGTTCCATCGGCTGGATTGGCGGTGGTCGATAGCATGGCAGCCTCTGGAATCAAAGCGTTTGGCTGCCATGCACGGGTTTTTCCCGGAGGTTCAGCGCGGATAGTCCGGCGGCGGCCCGTGCTCCCGGATCGCATCGACCACCTCGCGGTGCCGGCGGTCCTCCCGCTTCATGTGGACCGCGATCAGCGCATGGGCGGACGGCACCAGGAACAGGATCGGGAAAATCCACCCGAAAATCGCGCAAAGCACGATCACGACCACGTTCAGGATGGCCGAGAACGGTTGCCCGTTGAACAACAGCCCGAGCGGCGGCAGCAAGGCGGCGAGCACATAGATCATCGCGGGGTCTCCCAGAACTCACCAGGGATTTAGGAAGGCCTGCCGGCTGCGCAATAGCGCGCCGGCTCTATCGATGCTACAGCCCCGCTCCGCCGTCCGGTTGCTCCCGCGAGCCTGCATGAACAAGGAACGCCTGATCCCGCTCATCGTCGCCGCCGCATTGTTCATGGAAAACATGGACTCCACGGTGATCGCGACCTCGCTGCCGGCGATCGCCGCCGACATCGGCACCAGCCCGCTGACGCTGAAGCTCGCGATCACCTCGTACCTCTTGTCGCTGGCGATCTTCATTCCGGCGAGCGGCTGGACCGCGGACCGGTTCGGGGCGCGCACCGTATTCAGCACGGCGATCGCCGTGTTCATGATCGGTTCGATCGGCTGCGCGCTATCGTCGTCGGTGACGGATTTCGTAATCGCGCGGACCCTGCAAGGGTTGGGCGGTGCGATGATGACGCCGGTCGGCCGCCTGGTGCTGCTGCGCTCGATCGACAAGAGCGCGCTCGTCAACGCGATGGCGTGGGTGACGGTGCCCGCCCTGATCGGGCCGGTGGTCGGTCCGCCGCTCGGCGGCTTCATCACCACCTATTTCTCGTGGCACTGGATCTTCCTGATCAACATTCCGGTCGGCCTGCTCGGCATCGTGCTGGCGCAGCGCTTCATCGATCCGATCCGCAGCGAGAACCTCGAACGCTTCGATCTCTACGGCATGGTGCTGGCAGGCGTCGGGCTCGGCGGCATCGCCTTCGGCCTGTCGGTCGCCGGTCTCAACCTGCTGCCGTGGGCGGTGGTGATCGCGCTGATCGGCATCGGCTCGGTCTCGATGACGCTTTATGTGGTGCACGCCCGGCGCACCGACTCGCCGGTGCTGGATCTCACGCTGCTGCGCCTGCCGACGTTCCGCGCCAGCATCTATGGCGGGTTCCTGTTCCGCCTCGGCGTCGGCGCGCTGCCGTTTCTGCTGCCGCTCCTGATGCAAGTCGGTTTCGGGCTGTCGCCGTTCGGCTCGGGACTGGTGACATTCTCCTCGGCCGTCGGCTCCATGGGCATGAAGGCGCTTGCCGCCCGCATCATCCGCACCTTCGGCTTCCGCAACATCATGATTATCAATGCTATCGTGAGTTCGGTTTTTCTCGCGGCCTGCGCGCTGTTCACCATCACGACGCCGCTGTTGCTGATCATGATCATACTGGTCGTCGGCGGTTTCTTCCGCTCGCTACAGTTCACCGCGATCAACGCGCTGGCCTATGCCGACGTCGAGCCGGAGCAGATGAGTCGCGCCACCACGATGGCCAGCGTCAACCAGCAACTGGCGATTTCGGCGGGCGTCGCAGTCGGTGCCTTCTCCGTGGAGTCCGCGATGCTGTTCGATCACAGCACGGAACTCACGGCTGCGGATTTCGGACCCGGCTTCCTCGTGGTCGCGGTGCTTGCAGCGACGTCCACTTATTACTTCTTCAGGATGCCCGCCGATGCAGGCCATCAGGTGTCGGGGCGGCGCATGGTGGTGATTTCCGATCCCACCCGCGAGTCCGAGGCCGAGGAAGAAGCCGCTCGCGAGACCGTTACCGCGCGCGATCAGAAACTGAGCTGAAGCGTGACGAGTGACGCTTTAACCCGCACGTAACTCTGCTGGCGTGCCGCGAAACCCCGTCGCCATCACGTAGCGCTCCGATGAATCCTGCCGGCTCGAGGCTGGCTTCACATGCCGGACCGTGCGGAAATCGCGCTTGAGCTGCACCAGCAGGTCGGCATCCGCTCCGCTCTGAAACACTTTTGCGATGAACGTCCCGCCGGGCCGCAGCACGTCGGCTGCGAACGCAGCCGCGCTCTCCACGAGGCCGATGATCCGGAGCTGATCGGTCTTGCGATGGCCGGTGGTGTTGGCGGCCATGTCGGAAAGCACGATATCCGCGCCCCCTTCCATCATCGCAATCAGTTTCTCGGGCGCATCGGCATCGAGAAAATCGAGCCGGGCAAACGTCACGCCGACGATTTCCGGCATCTCCAGGAGATCGATGGCGACCACCTTGCCCCTGCCGTCGACGGCGCCGACGCGCTTGGCCGCGACCTGGCTCCAGCCGCCGGGCGCTGCGCCGAGATCGACCACCGCCAGACCGGGTTTCAGGAAATGATACTTGTCGTCCATCTCGATCAGCTTGTAGGCGGCGCGCGAGCGCCAGCCGTCGCGCTTGGCCTGCGCCACATAAGGATCGTTGAGCTGCCGCTCCAGCCAGAGTTTGGACGACAGCTTTCGCTTGCCGCCGGTTTTGACGGTCACGCGCAGCCGGCCGGTGGTGTCTTTCGCCATATCTACCCGTCACGCCCGGACTTGATCCAGGCATCCATCAAAAGAACAAACCGCACTGCGCGATGTCATGATCTTGTTCACTCTGGATGGATTGCCGGGTCAAGCCCGGCAATGACGGAGGACCAACCTTTGTGCATCAACTCAGTTGAATGACGCCGTCCTCGCGCATCATTTCGACCAGCATACCCTCGCGCAGGCCACGATCGGCCACTCGCAGCCGCGGCAGGGGAAAGGCCTGCCGAATGGCATCCAGGATAGCGCACCCCGCCAGAACCAGATCGGCGCGCTCGGCCCCGATACAGCCGTTGACCACTCGCTTTTGATAATCCATCCCGCACAGCCGGGCGATAACCTGGGTGATCTCGATGTCGTTCATCCAGATACCGTCGACCTTGCGGCGGTCGTAGCGCGCAAGACCGAGATGGAGCCCGCCAAGCGTGGTCACCGTGCCCGAGGTGCCAAGGAGGTGCATCCCGTAGAGATTCAAGCCATGCTCGGCCCCGAACGCCGCAACATGGGCCGTGACTTCACTCACCATCGACGCGTAGGACTCCGGCGTTATATCGTGTCCGCCAAACCGCTCGGCCAGCGTCACGACGCCGATCGGAATCGACATCCATGCCTTGATATGCGGGTCACTGCCCTCGCGGTCGCGTTCGATCCGGACCAGTTCCGTCGAGCCGCCGCCGATGTCGAACAGGATTGCGCCGCGCGCTTTCGGATGGATCAGCGGCGAACAGCCGATTACCGCAAGCGCGGCTTCCGTCTCCCGATCGATCACCTCAAGCTCGATGCCGGTTACGGCGGCGACGCGGTTGCGAAAATCCGCGGAGTTCGACGCCGCTCGGCAGGCCTCCGTCGTGATCAGCCGCAGCCGACGTGCTTTCTTCGCACGCATCTTGTCGCGGCACACGACGAGCGCGGCGATCGCGCGTTCGATCGCCGCCTCGCTGATACGCCCCGTCGACGAGATGCCCTCGCCCAACCGGACGATCCGCGAAAACGAATCGATTACGCGAAAGCCGCCCTCGCTCGGACAGGCGATCAGCAAACGGCAGTTGTTGGTGCCGAGATCGAGCGCGGCATAAACGCCGGAGACGTCAGCTGGCGAATCGCCGACAGCCGTTGCCATAGTCACGGCCAGTCCCTGCGGGCTGCCGCGCGATTCAGGATCAGCGCGACGCAGCGTATCGTCATTCATGAAATCGTCTTTCCGCGACCCGCCGGGCCGACGAGCTATTCTTTTTCACGGAAAGTTTAGCAGCGCAGGTCGTCAGCGCAACCGCCCGCGCGGGCCGAATGTCCGATTGCGCAGTCTGGGTCCCCGGACGCTTGGTCCGAGAAACAATTTTGCGAGAGCCGGCCGACAAACGCCATTCTGACGGATTTTCCTATGCCAGACCGCGCTTCCCGTCAGCCACTCGACAACGATATTGCACTGCAAAATTTTCAGTGTCGCAATCTTCTCTGACATGGAGTAACACGCGCTGTCACGACCTCGCAGCCGATGATCCGCCATTGACCTCCATTCGTATCTACGTTGACGCCGATGCCTGTCCGGTGAAGGATGAGATTTATCGCGTCGCCGCGCGCCACGGCCTGCCCGTCAGCGTGGTCGCGGGCGGGTATATTCGCGTGCCCGACGATCCTCTGATCGAGCGCATCGCGGCCGGACCCGGCATGGATGCCGCCGATGACTGGATCGTGGAACGCGCCGGCAAGACCGATATCGTCATCACGGCGGACATTCCGCTGGCGAGCCGCTGCGTCAAGGCAGGTGCCAGCGTGATCGCGCCGAACGGCAAGCCGTTCACGGAGCAGTCGATCGGCATGACGCTCGCTGTCCGCAACCTGATGACCGACCTGCGATCAACCGGTGAAGTTACCGGTGGTCCGCGCCCGTTCCAGCCACGCGACCGCTCGGCGTTCCTGTCGGCTCTGGACCAGACCATCCGCCGCATCCAGCGCGCCTTCGCTGCGCTAAAGAGCTAGGACCATGGCGCCGCCGCTGATCCAGTTGAAGGACATCGCGCTGACGTTTGGCGGCACGCCGCTTTTGTCCGGCGTCGAACTCGCGGTATCCGAATCTGAGCGGCTCTGCCTGATCGGCCGCAACGGCTCCGGTAAATCGACGCTCTTGAAGATCGCCGCCGGTCTCATAGGGCCCGACAGCGGGAGCCGCTTCGTGCAGCCCGGCGCCACCGTGCGCTATCTGCCGCAGGAGCCTGACTTCGCCGGCTTCAAAACCACGCTCGCCTATGTCGAGGCCGGGCTCGGCCCCGGCGACGATCCCTATCAGGCGCACTATCTGGTCGAACAGCTCGGCCTCACCGGCGAGGAAGACCCTGCCCATCTCTCCGGCGGCGAAAGCCGGCGCGCGGCGCTGGCGCGGGTGCTGGCGCCCTCGCCCGACATCCTGCTGCTCGACGAGCCGACCAACCATCTCGATCTCACGACCATCGAATGGCTGGAGGGCGAACTTGCCTCTCGCCGCGGCGCGCTGGTGCTGATCAGCCACGACCGGCGCTTCCTGTCCAACCTCTCGCGCAGCACCGCCTGGCTCGATCGCGGCCGGATCCGGCAAATCGACCGCGGCTTCGCGAAATTCGAGGAATGGCGCGACGAGGTGTTGGCGGAAGAGGAGCGCGACCAGCACAAGCTCGACCGCAAGATCGTCGCCGAGGAACACTGGCTGCGCTACGGCGTCTCGGGGCGGCGCAAGCGCAACGTCAAGCGGCTTGGCAATCTCCACGCGCTACGCCAGCAGCGCCGCGACTATCGCGGCACGGACGGCAGTGCAAATCTCGCCGCGGCAGAGGCCGACAAGTCCGGCAAGCTGATCATTGAGGCGAAGGGCATCGGCAAGTCTTATGGCGATCGAACGATCGTCGAAAACCTCTCGATCCGCGTCCAGCGCGGCGACCGCATCGGCATCGTCGGCCCCAACGGCGTCGGCAAGACCACGCTGATCAACATGCTTACGGGAGCCGACATGCCCGACGGCGGCACGATCCGGCTCGGCGCCAATATCGAGATGGCAACGCTCGACCAGCACCGCGAAAGCCTCGATCCGAAATCGACGCTGGCGGAGGCACTGACCGGCGGCCGCGGCGATCACGTCATGGTCGGCGGCAAGCCGAAACACGTCGTCAGCTACATGAAGGATTTTCTGTTCGCGCAGGAGCAGATGCGCACGCCGCTCGAGGTGCTGTCCGGCGGCGAACGCGGACGCCTGATGCTGGCGCGCGCGCTGGCAAAGCCGTCCAACCTGCTGGTGCTGGACGAGCCGACCAACGACCTCGACCTCGAAACGCTTGATGTGCTGGAGGACATGCTCGGCGACTACGAGGGCACCGTGATTCTGATCAGCCACGACCGCGACTTTCTCGATCGCGTCGTGACCTCGGTGATCGTTCCCGAGGGCAATGGCCGCTGGATCGAATATGCTGGCGGCTACACCGACATGCTGGCGCAGCGCGGAGCGGACCTGACACGCGAGGTGCCGAAATCCGCACCGGCGCCCGAGGCGGAGCGTTCCGCGAAGGCGGCGCCTGCGGTCGCTCCGGGAAAACGGCGGCTAAATTTCAACGAGAAGCACGCGCTGGAGACGCTGCCGAAATCCATCGCAAAACTTCAGGCAGAGATCGCAAAACAGCAGCAGCGCCTTGACGACCCCGACCTCTATACGAAGGATCGCGCCACCTTCGACAAGGTGTCGGCCGCGCTGACGACCGCACACACCGAATTGCAACAGGCCGAGGACCGCTGGCTCGAACTGGAAATGCTGCGCGAGGAGATCGAGGGAGCGTGAGGGTTAACGCCGCAGCCATTTCAGCGCGCCTCGCCCAGCCGCCGCGCCGGTCGCGAACGACGCCTGCAGCAGATAACCGCCGGTCGGCGCTTCCCAGTCCAGCATTTCGCCGGCAGCGAACACTCCCGGCATCCGGCGGATCATGGTGTCGTCGTCAAGCTCGCTGAACGCAAGTCCGCCGGCGGAGGAGATCGCGCGCGCGATCGGCGCGATGCCGGTCAGCGTGATCGGAACGGCGTGGATCAACGCCGCGAGCGATGCCGGCGGCATCGTTCCCGGCTGTTGACCGGTAACCATCGCCGCTTCCTGCAACAGACCGATCGCAACGGGCGCAAGACCCGCCGCCTTGCGCAGCCAGTTCGAGACGGATTGTTTTCCGCGCGGCACGCTCAATCGCGCCGACAGATTGTCCGTCGCAACATCGGGCCGCAAGTTGATGTGAAGCGTCGCATGGCCCGACGCGATGATCGCCTCGCGCAACACCGAAGACAGCGCGTAAATTCCGCCGCCTTCAACACCGGTGCGCGTGATGACGGCTTCGCCACGCACCTCGTGCGAGCCGCACGACAGCGCGACGTTCTTCAGCGGCTGACCTTCGAAACGATCACGGAAGACGCTGGACCACGCCACGGTGAATCCGGAATTGGCAGGCCGCAGCGGCGAGATCGCGATCCCCCTGCCCGCGAGCCATTCGACCCACGCGCCATCGGAACCGAGCCGCGGCCAGCTCGCGCCGCCGAGCGCCATGACCGTCGCATCCGCCTCGAAGGTACACTCGCCATCAGGCGTCTGAAAGAGCAGGCGGCCATCGCGGTCCCACCCGGTCCAGCGATGCCGCAGCATCAGCGTCACGCCGAGGGAATCGAGCCGCCTGAGCCACGCGCGCAACAATGGGGACGCCTTAAGCGTTCTCGGAAACACACGCCCGCTCGACCCGACGAACGTCGGTTGTCCGAGATCGTCGGCCCACTTTCGCAACGCCTCGGGCGTGAACGCATCGATGGCCGGTTTGAGATGGGGTACGGCCGCGCCGTAGCGCGCGAGAAACTGCGGCAGCGGCTCGCTGTGCGTCAGATTGAGTCCGCCGCGCCCCGCCATCAGGAACTTGCGGCCCGCGGACGGCATCGCGTCGAATACGGTCACGCGCACGCCGCCTCGCGCGAGAACCTCCGCGGCCATCAGCCCGGCAGGACCGGCGCCGAGGATCGCGGCTTGAGTATGGAGGGCATCCATAAGCTATCAGGAAAAGTACAGGAGGGTGAGCCAGTCGGCGACGAGCGCTGACCGCTTCTCGCCCTCGATCTCGACGCTGACGGCGGTGCACGACAACAGTTCGCCGGGCTTACGGAGTGTCGCCTCCGTCAGCGTGAAGCGGCCCCGAACGCGAGAGCCGGATTTCACCGGCGAGATGAACCGGAGCCGGTCGAAGCCGTAGTTGACGCTCATGGTCACGCCATCGACCCGCGGCATCACCTCATACGACATGACGCTGAGCAGCGACAGGGTCAGGAACCCGTGCGCGACGGTGGTGCCGAATGCCGTTTCGCGTTTGGCCCGGTCGGGATCGACATGGATGAACTGATGGTCCTCGACCACGCCGGCATAGTCGTCGATCCGCTTCTGGTCGATCAAGTGCCATGAGGAAACGCCGATCTCCTTTCCGACCATCTGCCGATAGGCATCGAGCGAGACCGGCGGTGTCTTCCAGACCTCATTCACGACTCACGTCTCCGCAGCTTTTGACTTCAACGCATGAAGCTCCGGAAAATCCTCCTCGCAAAATTCTATCTCGCGCAGTGCGTCGCCGCGATCGTTGTCGTGTTCGAGGCGGCGAAGCTGAACGCGGCGGATCTTTCCCGAAATCGTCTTGGGCAATTCGGGAACGAGTTCGAGCTTGCGAATGCGCTTGAACGGTGCGAGTCGTTCAAACATGTGCCTGTAAATCGACAGCGCCGTCTCGCGCGAACGCTCCGCCCCGCCGACCAGCAGGACGTAGGCCTCCCGAAGCGGCACGACGTTGCCGAGCAACAGCAGCAAATGATCGCCGCGTTTCAATCCCTGCGCGCGCAGGAAATTCGCTATCTGATTCGAGCGCCGTGACATCGATTTGAGCCCATTGACCGCGGCATCGTAATCGGTGCGATGGCGCAGCAGAAACGCGCGCGCCTCGACAAACGTGGTCATCGGCCGCCCCTGTTGTCCGCAAGGGCGCGGATGTGCCGGATGATGCCGGAGAAATCGACCCCGCCGTTTCCGGCCGCGTCGAAGGTTTTGTAAATCTCCTGCGCGTGCTGTCCGAGCGGCGTCACCGCACCGCCGGATTTCGCTGCTTCCTGCGCAAGCGTCAGGTCCTTGAGCATCAGCGCCGAGGCAAAGCCGGGCTTGAAGTCGTTATTAGCGGGCGACGCGGGAACCGGGCCCGGCACCGGGCAATAGCTCGTCAGCGACCAGCACTGGCCCGACGCGGTCGAGGCGACATCGAACAGCGCCTGATGCGACAGGCCGAGCTTTTCCGCCAGCACGAAGGCTTCGCCGACCGCAATCATCGAGATGCCAAGGATCATGTTGTTGCAGATCTTGGCCGCTTGCCCCGCGCCGTCACCGCCGCAATGGACGATCTTCTTTCCCATCGCCTCAAGAAACGGTTTCGCCGCCACGAAGGCCTCGGCTTCGCCGCCAGCCATGAAGGTCAGCGTCGCGCCCCTGGCGCCGCCGACGCCTCCCGAGACCGGCGCATCGACCGACGGCAGCACAGCCGTGGCCGCCAGCATATGGGCCCGCCGCGCGCTTTCGACATCGATGGTCGAGCAGTCGATCATCAGCGCGCCCCTGACTGCGCAGGGAATAACATCGGTCCAGACCGACACCACATGCCGACCGGCCGGCAGCATGGTAATGATGACATCCGCATTCGTCACCGCCGCCCTCGCGCTGTCGGTGATCGCTACGCCGTCCGCCTTGGCCGTATCCCTCAAAGCTGGCACGAGATCGAAACCGTTCACCTTGTGGCCCGCCTTGACGAGATTGGCCGCCATGGGTCCGCCCATGTTGCCGAGACCGATGAATGCGATGGTCGCCATGCTGGCCTCCAGTCGAGGTTATTTTTTCTAATTGAATACGAGTTCATCCGCGCCGATGTTGGCAAAATACGGCGCAATCATCTCCGGCGTAACCTCCTCGATCCGCGGCGGCGACCATTTTGGCTCGCGGTCCTTGTCGATGACCGCGGCCCGCACGCCCTCGCGAAAGTCGTCGCTCGCGAAGACCGCAAGCGCTGCACGATATTCACGCGCGAGACATTCCTCCAGCGTGGCCGAGGCGCGCGCGAGTCGCAGCAGCTTCAGCGTCACGACCATGCCGCGCGGCGACTTCTCGTTCAGGGTCTTGAGGGTCGAGCGCGCGAGTTCGGAGCCGTCACGATTCAGGGTCGCGAGTATGTCGTCCATTCGACCATGAGCGAACCACGCATCGATCCGCGGCCGGATTGCCGCAACGGGGCCCGCGGTTTCGCCGCTCGCAAAGCTCGCGATCGTTGCTCTCACGCGGGCCGCATCCGCGCGGGCGCCGAGATCGGCCAGCGCCTCGCGAAGCGCCGCGAGTTTTCGCGACGGCACCCCGGCATCGGCGAAGCCGGCGTAGATCGCGTCAGGCCCGTTCATGGGCTGGCCGGTCAACCCGAAGTAGGTTCCGGTCTCGCCCGGCGCGTGCGACAACAGCCAGGTGCCCCCGACATCCGGAAAGAAGCCGAGGCCGACCTCCGGCATTGAGAGCCTGGTTCTCTCGGTAACAACGCGGTGCCCGCCATGCGCCGACAATCCGACGCCGCCGCCCATCACGATGCCGTCCATGAAGGCGACATAGGGTTTTGGAAATTTCGCAATCCGCGCGTTGAGGATGTATTCCTCGCGCCACAGCACCTTGCCGAGATCGCCCGCAACCTTCGCGCTTTCCCAGAGCGAGCGAATATCGCCGCCCGCGCACAGGCCGCGCTCGCCCGCTCCTTCGAGAAGGATCAGACCGACTGCGGGGTCCGCCTCGAATTCGTCCAGCGCATTGCCGATCTCGCGGAACATCTCCAGGGTGACGGCATTGATCGCCTTCGGGCGGTTGAGGCGAATGATGCCCGCGCTTCCCTCCCGCCGTGCGATCAGATCGGTCTCGTCGCCTGCAACGACCTTCATCGCGCGCCCTCTATCAGCTTGCGCGACACGATCAGGCGCATGATTTCGTTGGTGCCCTCGAGAATCTGATGCACGCGCAAATCGCGCACGATCTTCTCGATGCCGTATTCCGAGAGATAGCCGTAGCCGCCATGCAACTGCAATGCCTGATTGGCGACCTCGAAGCCGACATCGGTGGCAAAACGCTTTGCCATCGCGCACAGCATGGTGGCTTCAGTGTCCTCCTGGTCCAGCGCGGAGGCCGCACGCCACAGAAAAGTTCGCGCCGCTTCCAGTTCGGTCGCCATGTCGGCGACCTTGAATTGCAGGGCCTGGAACTCGTCGAGCCGCTTTCCGAACGCCTTGCGCTCCTTCATGTAGGCGAGCGTCTTGTCGAGCGCCGATTGCGCGCCGCCGAGCGAGCACGCGGCGATGTTCAGCCGCCCGCCGTCGAGTCCGGCCATCGCGATCTTAAAACCGATGCCCTCGTCGCCGAGCCGATTGGCCACGGGCACGCGCGCGTTCTCGAAGATCACCGCGCGGGTCGGCTGCGCATTCCAGCCCATCTTGCGCTCGTTGGCGCCGAACGAGACCCCCGGTGTATCGCGCTCGACCACGAGCGTCGAAATGCCGCCCGGCCCGTCGTCGCCGGTGCGCACCATCACCACGTAGAGGTCGCTGGCGCCGGCGCCGGAGATGAACTGCTTCTGCCCGTCGAGTACGTAGTGATCGCCGTCGCGCACCGCGCGGGTCCGCAAGGCCGCGGCGTCCGAACCCGCGCCGGGCTCGGTCAGGCAGTAGCTCGCCAGCAAGTCCATGGCGCACAGTTTTGGCAGCCACTTGCGCCGCTGCTCGTCCGAGCCATAGGCATCGATCATCCACGACGCCATGTTGTGGATCGAGATGAACGACGACACGGTAGGGCAGCCCTGCGCCAAGGCCTCGAAGATCAGCGCGGCGTCGAAACGGCTCAGCGCCGAACCGCCGACATCGTCGCGGATGGTGATGCCCCCGATGCCGAGGCTTGCCGCCTCGCGCATCACGTCCACCGGAAAATACTTGTCCTCATCCCATTTCAGCGCGAACGGCGCGATCTTCCCGGCGGCGAAATCGCGCGCCATGTCGCGGACAGCGATCTGATCCTCAGTGAGCGCGAACTGCATGCGTGATCCCTGCCGATCACTTGCTGTGGAACGCGAACTGCGTCCCTTCCTTGACGCCGGAGGGCCAGCGCGAGGTAACTGTTTTGGTCTTGGTATAAAATCGCACCGAGTCGGAACCGTACTGATTGAGGTCGCCGAAGCCCGAGCGCTTCCAGCCGCCGAAACTGTAGTAGGCCACCGGCACCGGGATCGGCACGTTGATGCCGACCATGCCGACCTGGACGCGCGAGGCGAACTCCCGCGCGGCGTCACCGTCGCGCGTGAAGATCGCGACGCCGTTGCCGTATTCATGGTCCGACGGCAACCTGACCGCTTCGTCAAAATCGTTGGCGCGGACCACCGACAGCACCGGACCAAAGATTTCTTCCTTGTAGATCCGCATGTCCTTGGTGACGTTGTCGAACAGACAACCGCCCATGTAGAAGCCGTTCTCGTAGCCTTGCATCTTGAAACCGCGGCCGTCGACCGCGAGCGTCGCGCCTTCCTTGACACCGATCTCGACGTAGTTCTTGACGCGCTCCAGCGCCGCCCTGCTGACGAGCGGGCCGAAATCGGCGGACGCATCGGTGGACGGACCGATCTTCAGGTTCTCCACGCGCGGGATCAGCTTCTCCATCAGGCGGTCGGCGGTGGTCTTGCCGACGGGGACCGCGACCGACACCGCCATGCAGCGCTCGCCGGCCGCGCCGTAGCCCGCACCGACCAGCGCGTCCACCGACTGATCCATGTCGGCATCCGGCATGATGATCATGTGGTTCTTGGCGCCGCCGAAACACTGCGCGCGTTTGCCGGCCGCGGCCGCGCGTGAATAAATGTAGTGCGCGATCGACGAGGAGCCGACGAAGCCGACCGCCGCGATATCGGGGTCGTCGAGAATGGCGTCGACCGCCTCCTTGTCGCCGTTGACGACATTGAGAATGCCCGGCGGCAAACCGGCCTCCAACATCAGTTCGGCCAGCCGCATCGGCACGCCCGGATCGCGCTCCGAGGGTTTGAGGATAAAAGCGTTGCCGCAGGCGATCGCCGGCGCGAACTTCCACATCGGGATCATCGCCGGGAAATTGAACGGCGTGATGCCGGCGACAACGCCGAGCGGCTGACGCATCGAATAGCTGTCGATGCCGGGACCGGCGCCCTCGGTGTAGCCGCCCTTCATCAGTTCGGGAATGCCGACGGCGTATTCGACGACCTCGACGCCGCGGAAGATGTCGCCCTTGGCGTCGGGAATGGTCTTGCCATGCTCACGCGCCAGTAGTTCGGCCATCGCATCGTTGTCGCGCGCCACCAGTTCGAGAAATTTCATCAGCACGCGGACACGGCGCTGCGGATTGGTCGCGGCCCACGCCGGCTGCGCGGCCTTGGCGTTCTCCACCGCTTCGCGCAACTCGGCTTTCGACGCCAGCGCGACCCTGGCCTGCACTTCGCCGGTCATCGGCTGGTAAACGTCGGCGAACCGCCCCGACCTGCCGCTGACGGTCTTGCCGCCAATTAGGTGTCCGATGGTGCGCATGTTTCCTCCCGGCCGCGTTCGCAAGAGTCCGCTTGTGATATCCTGACCCGCATTTTCGAGTCTTCAAAGGGTTTCGGCGCGCAGCCCATTTACTTGACTTGGCCAGCTACTTGGCGGGCTCAAGGATCGAGACGTAGTTCGCAACCGCCGTGCCGCCCATGTTGAAAATGCCGGCGAGCTTGGCGGCCCTGATCTGCATACCCTCGGGCGCCTCGCCCGCGAGCTGCATCGCGCTCAGCACATGCATGGAGACTCCGGTGGCGCCGATCGGATGGCCCTTGGCCTTGAGGCCGCCGGACGGATTGATCGGCAGCTTGCCGTCCTTCCGGGTCCAGCCTTCCTTGATGGCGCGCGCGCCCTGCCCCTTCGGCGTCAGGCCCATGGCCTCATACTCGATCAGCTCGGCGATGGTGAAGCAGTCGTGGGTCTCGACGAACGAGAGATCGGACAGCATCACACCAGCCTTTGCCAGCGCCCGCTGCCATGCCACCGTGCAGCCCTCGAAATCAAGGATGTTGCGCTTCGACATCGGCAGGAAATCCTGCGCGTGACCAGTCGCGCGGATGTTGACCGCCCGACGCGCGGACCGGGCCGTCTCCGCATCCATCAGCACCAGCGCGGCCGCGCCATCCGACACCGGCGAGCAGTCGGTGCGCTTCAGCGGCCCGGCAACGAACGGGTTCTTCTCGCTCTCGGAGCGGCAGAACTCGTAGCCGAAATCCCTGCGTATCTGCGCGTAAGGGTTGGCGACGCCATTCTTGTGGTTTTTCGCCGCGATCATCGCCAGCGCATCCGACTGGTCGCCGTATTTCTGGAAATAGGCCTGCGCGATCTTGCCGAAAACGCCGGCAAAACCGCCGGGGGTATCGCCGTCCTCCGGCAGATAAGAGGCGCGCAGCAGATTGCGGCCGATCTCGGGACCGGGCGTGTGCGTCATCTGCTCGACGCCGACAACCAGCACGATCTTCGCCGCACCCGACGCAATGGCGCGGACACCCTGATGCACCGCCGCCGATCCGGTGGCGCAGGCATTCTCCACCCGCGTCGCCGGCTTGAAGCGGAGTTCCGGATCGGCTTGCAAGACAAGCGAGGCGGTAAAATCCTGGGGCGAGAAACCGGCATTAAAATGCCCGAGCACGATTTCATCGACGTCGCCGGCGGAAATGCCGGCATCGGCCAACGCGTGGGTTGCGACCGTCACCACAAGGCTTTCGACGGTCTCTGCGCCCAATTTCCCGAATGGCGTATGTGCCCATCCGACAATGCTGGCGGTCATGGTCGTACTCCCATGTGCTGGCCGAGCTTCACGCCGTGATATAGTCTCTCAATAGCGCAGAGTTCAGGGTGAGCCCCGGAATTTTCATCATTCGCCGGCGCATAATGGATCATGCCGCCGGGCAGAGCGGCGTCTGCGGAAACAACCACGAGACCGCTTGCCGGACCTGTCAACTCATGACTTACCGCCGAGCCATGGCTTTACATGGTTCCGAACATTCACGTCAGTTCTTGACCAGCACAAGCAAGACGATCCGGATGCCTGGGCATCGCCGGACATACGCCACGGATGGCCGGACCAGACCGGCCATGACAGATCAACGCGGCTCTTAAGAACGCTTCCTTGATGTCCGGCCCTTCGCGACCGTCGATCGCCTCTCCGACTTTTTTGGAGCGGCGGCAGGCGCCTTGTGGCCGTTCAGATTTTTGCCGTTGCGCGCGACCCCGGCGCGCTTTTCAGCCCTCGCCCTGACGCGCTTCTTCTCCTCGCGCGCCGCGGCCCGCAACTTCCTGCGTTTCTTTTCGCAGGCGTCGCACTTGCAGCCGATCGGCTTCAGGTACTCCTTGAAGTAGTCGGTGCCGTAGTCGTAGTTGATTTCCTCGCCGGGCGCGATGTCCTTGATGGCGCGGATGTCGACGCGCCGCTTGATCTTGCTGACGTCGGATTCCGCATTCGGTTTGCAGGCGTGGTTGATGTAGCGCGCGATGTTCTTGCGCACCGAGCCGTCGATGGTCCAGCGGTTGGTGATCTGAAAGAGATACTTGTTCTCGACCGCGTCGTCCTTCTCCTTGTTGCAGTCGAGCAGCGGCCCGAAATACCGGACGATCTTCGTGCCCTTCTTGATGGGTTTGGTGGCGAAGAGGCCGAGCCCGGTGCGGGAGCGGCCGATTCGATAAGGCTTGTTCGGAGAAATGACAGGCATGGTCGGCTGGAAATGCTCAATCGTGACGGCAGGAATCGCGAACACGCTGTTTGACATGATTCCGCAGGCATTGTCAGGGGTTTCGTTCCTTCCGATCGAACCGTCCAACGAATTTGCAGGAAATTGCGTGGCTTTCTATCGCGCCGCAACACATTGCCGCAACACATTTAAGTCGTTGAAGTGTTTGCGCTGTGGCGCGAGACCACACTCTCATTGCCCACGCTTGCCCTATAGCGCAATCCACCCATCACACGACGGCGGGTTTATCTTCGCGTTGGTTTCTGCGATAAGCAACTCGCGTTAGACGCGCGAGCGGCAGTCGAACTCTCGGAAAAGGATGAAGCATTGTTGAAAGCAGAATTCTCACGGATCAATCAGGCGAAAGCGGTCTTCGATGATATCTACATCCAGGACGATCCCAGATCGTATTTCTCGGTCCTTGGCGATCTCGACTATATGATCACGGATGTAGCCGAACCCGTCATCCGCCAGATTCTATCCGCCAAGGCTTCTGTCACCGATACCAAACCCGTCGTGCTCGATGTCGGCTGCTCGTACGGCATCAACGCCGCAGTGCACCGATTTCCGCTGACATTCGGAGGCTTGCGTCACCGCTACGCCCGGCGCGAAATAAAGGCGGTCAGTTCCGAGGAGTTGATGCGGTTCGATCGCAATTTCTATGCGAGTTGGCCCGATCTCGGCCCAGCCCGGTTTATCGGCCTCGATGTGTCGGCGCCGGCAGTTCGCTACGCGACGCGCGTCGGGCTTCTCGATCAGGGCATCGTCGCCGATCTCGAAAACGAAACGCTTTCGGCGGAGAACGCGCGCATT
This sequence comes from Nitrobacter sp. NHB1, assembly GCF_036964665.1. Taxonomy (NCBI): domain Bacteria; kingdom Pseudomonadati; phylum Pseudomonadota; class Alphaproteobacteria; order Hyphomicrobiales; family Nitrobacteraceae; genus Nitrobacter; species Candidatus Nitrobacter laanbroekii. The sequence continues at coordinate 529,337 of NZ_JBAMDA010000001.1, read as the reverse complement.
ATCCGCCCCGTCGATGTCATCATGTCGACGGGCTGCATCGGCTATGTGACGGAAAAAACATTCAGCAAGCTTCTCGATGCGACAGAGAAGAAGCCATGGATCATTTCCTTCGTGCTGCGAATGTTCCCTTTCGACGCGATTGCGAAAACGTTCGCGCAGCGCGGCCTGGTGACAGAACGGCTGAGCGGCGTGACCTTCGTCCAGCGTCGCTTTCGCGACGCCGAGGAGTTCGAGAACAGCCTGGCAAACCTCGCAGCCGCCCAGATCGACCCTACCGGCCTCGAATCCGAGGGTTTGTTTCATGCCGATTTGATTCTTTCGCGGCCGGAGGCCGATGCGCGCGCCGCTCCGCTGGCAGACATCGTAACCGTTGCCAGCGGACGAGGCCGCCCGATCGCGCCGCGTTATGTTCATGTCGAAAGCGACGACGGCCCGCGGGTGACGCTGGAGCCGTGAATCGTGCCGGGTCCGGCGTGATCATTATGACATTCCGGAATATGTCGTGGGGTCGTGGAATGAGGTTTGGCCGGATATGAACGCGACGCTGTCCGCGCGTGCCAACCAGCTTGATTGTTTCCGTTTGGAGATCGATCCTTGAAATGACAAGCCTGCGCTCCTGCCTCGCCGCCAACCTCTGTCTCGCTACCGCGATGGCCTTCGCTGTTTCGCCGGCCCGCGCCGACCGCTGCGACGATCTCGCCGCCCAGCTCAAGAGTCACATCAACGGCCTGCACGTCGGAAAGACCGCCGCCAATGCGATCTTCCTGTCGCATCCCGCAGCCAGGCAACTGATCCTCGGTTGTCCGAACCGCAAGTTCACCAACGAGCTGATCGCGGGCACGGACAACCGCAAACCGAAGCCGGAGTTTTACGATCTGGTGGCGCAGGCTTCCGCCATCATCTTCACGATCCCGAAGGCCGATACGCTGAGAGGCGTTACCCGTTGCATCAGGCGCATGGGCTTGTTGCGCGGCGACGATGTGCGGATGCGCTATCGGCGGCTGAACATGCATTGCACCCGCACCAAGACCAGCGCGGCAATCGCGGTGTCACGCGGCAACGACGAGTGACGAACGACGACTTCGAGTCCTGTTCGGTTCATTTGAGATCCGCTTCCGGCTCGATCTCGCCGGCGGCGAGCTTGCTGCTGTCGCAAGTTCGCCGCGAAGACACGGTAATGGGGACCGCATGGATGACAAGCGCGACCTGATCCGCCGGTTGATGACCCAGAACACGGTCTGGATCGCCATCTTGGGCGTGCTGCTGTTCATCCCGGCAGGCAGCCTGCACTGGCCGGCCGCCTGGCTGTTTCTGGCGACGCTCGGCTTTCTCGGCATCGTCGGTGGATTTTGGTTTGTGCAGATCAATCCCGGACTGCTGACCGAACGGATGCGGCCGATGATCCAGAAGGGCCAGCCGAAGGCGGACAAGGTCTTCATGCTGGTAATAGGACCGGTCAGCATGATCTGGCTGGTCGTCATGGGTCTCGATCAACGCCATCAGTGGTCGGACATGAGTTCTGGATTTCAGGTCGTCGGTTTCGCGCTGTTCATACTGTCGCTCGCCATTTCGTTCTGGGTGATGCGGGAGAACACATTCGCAGCGCCGGTGGTGAAAATACAGGCCGAGCGCGGACATCAGGTGATCCGCACAGGTCCCTATGCGCTCGTCAGACATCCGATGTACGACGGCGCGATCTTCTTTTTCCTCGGAGTTTCGCTGCTTCTGGGATCCTGGTGGGGCGCCGCAATCACACCAATCTTCATCGGGCTGTTCGCGATGCGTGCCGTGATCGAGGAAAGGACCCTGATCGCCGGCTTGCCGGGCTATCAGGACTACATCGGACAGGTCCGCTACCGGCTGTTGCCCGGAATCTGGTAATGTGACCGCTCGTTCTGGACTGGGGGGCCAAATGCCCGACGTGAAAACATGCACCGGCGGCTGTCATTGCGGTCAGGTGCGCTTCGAGTGCACAACGGACCTTGCCATGGTGACGGCATGCAACTGCTCGATCTGCACCAAGAAGGGATTGCACTTCACGTTTCTGCCGCCGCAAAGTTTTCAGCTCCGGGCCGGCGAAAACAACCTCAGGGAATACCTGTTCAACAAGCACGCGATCCGGCACCAGCTCTGCATCGACTGCGGTGTCGAGGTGTTCGCACGCGGCAAGAAGCCGGACGGGACCGAAGTGGTGGCGCTCAATGTGAGCTGCATCGACGGCGTCGAGCTGTCCAAGCTCACATTGACGCCGGTCGACGGCCGGAATTTCTAAAACGTTTCACGCTCGGACGGAAACATCTCGATTATCCGCCATTGCCGGGCTTGACCCGGCAATCCATTATCTCCGACGAATATGGATGCACGGGTCTCATAGGCGAGCGGAAGCGACGCCGTTCTTCGAACGGCTGTGCCCGCGCGTGACGCAAAGTCCGCGTCAGTTGACCGCGAAGCAATAAAACAGCCCAGCGCCGCCGGTGCTCTTGAGATCGTTCTGGCTACAGCCGCCGTCTGGCCCGCGCGAGGGATGCGCTGCGTTCCAGGATTTGGCGGTCGGATTGCTGGCGGGGCCGTTGATGTCGGAGTGCCCCAGCATGGCGGCGCCATGTATGCTGCTCGTCCAGTTCCCGCAGGTCCGGTCTTCGGTGCCGGCGAAGGCCGTCCCATTGGGCTGCGAGCCCGTCAGCATGTCGTGACGATTGGGGGTATCGCCGTAACCGTTGACGACGTCGCCCTTCTCGGTCAGCGCCGTCTCCTTGTTGATGCCGTTGGCGCCATGCAGTTCGGCCACGTCTTTCGCGATCACGACGCCCTTGGCGTTCCGCCACGGCCCCTTGCCGATCCGATCCCGCGCGTTGATGGCCGGCTTGCCGTCGACAGCCTGGGTCGACAGATAGGCGTGCCAGGTCTTCGCTCCCGCGCCCGCAGCCTGCGCCAGCGTCTGACAGAAATTGTCGGCGCCCGCGAGTCCGCCGAGATTGCCGCCGTTGCCGATCCCGACGCTGGTCACGAAGAAGCTCATGTCGGCCGTCTGCGCATAGGCCGGTTGAGCCGCCGTCAAAAGCAGTCCGGCGGCCAGACCAAGGCAAATTCGCGGAATGATCCCGTCAGCTGCAATCATCGCTTTCTCCGATCGATTTATCGCGCCTGGTTTCAACACGATACTCCTGCAACCCGCGCGCCGTAAATTTAATCCCGAGATAATGCGCAAATCGGGCCCTTCGTTCAACGCAAACAAAAAAGGCGCCACGAGGCTGTCGCGGCGCCCTCTCGTTAGCCAAGGGGCGGCCGGTCAGGTCTGCTGGATCGCGGACAGTTCCCATTTTCCGCCGCCGAGGCGCGCAAAGGTCCAGACGTCGGTCACCTCTTGCGGCTTGTCGCTGCCTTCGACCACGCGACCGCTTGCGCGCTCGATGGTCTTGTCGATCAACGAATAGCGCAGCGCCACCGTGGCATAATCCGTAGTGCGCTCGCGCCAGGCTTCCGCGAGATCGCCCTGCAGGAGCTTGACGTCGGACACCTTGTTGACGACGCCGCGGGCGTCGTTGGCCCGGAGATCCTCGGTGAAGTACGACACCATTTCCGGCGTCGCCAGCGTGTGCAGCGTGTTGACGTCCTCATTCGACCACGCAGTCTGAATTTCTCCGAGCAGACGCTCGAAGGCTTCATAGTCGGACGGGGTGATTTCCAGCGGAGGTGCGTTCGACGCCGAAGCGAAACCGAGACCGCTGCGGGGGTTCGCCTGAGCAGCGGGACCCGGCGCAGGCCCAGATCCAGGTCCGGCATAGGCGGGCGCATTGCGCCGCCGCCACCACGACATCGCAAAGCGGACGACGAGATAGATCAGGCCGATCTGAAGCAACAGCCCGATCATGGACGACAGACCGCCGAGGCCGCCGAACAGGCCGCCGCCGAACAGCATGCCGAGCAGCCCGGCGCCAAGGAAGCCGGCGGCAAGGCCGCCGAGCATGCCCATGCCGGGCCGCCGGTTGAAGCCACCCGTCGCGGCAGCGCCGGCGCCCGGGCGGCCGGGCTGGGCCATGGTTCGGTCGAGCGGACGCGCCGCGTTCGGCGCGGTACTGGTGACCGGCGGCGCGGAGAAGGTCCGCGAACCGCGCGATCCGTAACTCCTGCCTCCACCGATGCGAGCGTCCGCCGCGGAGACGGCAAACATCAAGGGGAGCGCCACCGACAGGACGATGGCGAAGGCCTTCATCACGCCGGACGCCCGCTGTATTAATTTCATGTGGTTGTTCCTTTATTCTCCGCAGGGAAAAGCGTCCCTAACATGGGTAATTTCGCGCAAAAGGAAAGTCCTATCGCTTGGCGAAACTGCGGCGCTGGGTCACGGGAGCGCGTCAAATCGCCGACAGCAAATACTGAAACTGCTTCGTCATGTCGGCGCTAAGTCGAGGAAGTGCCGCCCTGCCCTGTCTTCGATTTCAACGATCCAGGCGTCTGGATCGAACCGCACTTCCTTCACAAGGCGCTCTTCGACCGCCTGCTCGGCAACGGGCTCGCTTGATGACGGAGCAAAAACCCGTTCAACCGGCCGGCTGTCATCGTATACGGCTTGCGGCGCCGGGGCGTACAGCATCGCGTTGCCGTCAAGAAGCGCCAGCTTGATGAACACGGCGCCGGCCTCCTCGGCACCACGCCGGCGCACCGCGCCGAATATGCCCTCGGTCTGACAGCGGCGCAGATATGCCGCAACCCATATACTCGATTTCAAACGCATGGGGATGACGATAGGCCGTTCGCGGAAGCAGCGCCAGTTCGACATTCAATCCGCATCGTTTGTGTCCTTCCGACAGCTCTGCTAAAGCGCGGCATCATCCCTGAAAACCTCAAGGATCGTCGATGATCCCCCGTTACACCCGCCCGGAAATGGCTTCGATCTGGGAGCCGCAGACCCGTTTCAAGATCTGGTTCGAGATCGAGGCCCACGCGGCGGACGCCCAGGCCGAACTGGGCGTGATTCCGAAAGAAGCGGCCGAAACCATCTGGGCCAAGGCGAAAGACGCGACGTTCGACGTGGCGCGCATCGACGCCATCGAGCGCGAGACGAAACACGACGTCATCGCCTTCCTCACCCATCTTGCCGAAATCGTCGGTCCCCAGGCGCGCTTCGTGCATCAGGGCATGACCTCCTCCGACGTGCTCGACACCTGCCTCAACGTCCAGCTCACCCGCGCCGCCGATATCCTGATCGCCGACATCGACAAGCTGCTCGGGGCGCTGAAGACGCGCGCGTTCGAACACAAGATGACGCCGACCATCGGCCGCTCGCACGGCATCCACGCCGAGCCGGTGACCTTCGGGCTCAAGCTCGCTTACGCCTATGCGGAGTTCACGCGTGCCAAGGAACGCCTGATCGCCGCCCGCAAGGAGGTCGCGACCTGCGCGATCTCGGGCGCGGTCGGCACCTTCGCGCAGATCGATCCGCGCGTGGAGGAGCACGTCGCCAGGGCGATGGGATTGACCCCCGAGCCGGTCTCGACGCAGGTAATCCCGCGCGACCGCCACGCGATGTTCTTCGCGACGCTGGGCGTTATCGCGTCGTCGATGGAGCGTCTTGCCACCGAGATCCGCCACCTGCAACGCAGCGAGGTGCTGGAGGCCGAGGAATTCTTCTCCGAGGGTCAGAAGGGTTCGTCGGCGATGCCGCACAAGCGCAATCCGGTGCTGACCGAGAACATCACCGGGCTTGCCCGCATGGTGCGCGCCTTTGTGACGCCGGCGCTGGAGAACGTGGTGCTGTGGCACGAGCGCGACATCTCGCACTCCTCGGCCGAGCGCATGATCGGTCCCGATGCCACGGTGACGCTCGACTTCGCGCTCAATCGCCTCGCGGGCGTGATCGACAAGTTGCTGGTCTATCCCGCCACCATGCAGAAGAACCTCGATCGCCTCGGCGGGCTCGTGCATTCGCAGCGCGTCCTGATCGCGCTGACGCAGAAAGGCGCGAGCCGCGAGGACGCCTACAGGCTGGTGCAGCGCAACGCCATGCCGGTGTGGCGCGGCGAAGGCGACTTCCAGACGCTGCTGAAGAACGACGCCGATGTGAAGGCATACATGTCGGATGCCGAGATCGCCGAGCAGTTCGACCTCAACTATCACTTCAAACACGTCGAGACGATCTTCAGGCGTGTGTTCGGGGAGAGCTGAACCGTTTATCGGTTCGTCAAGCGTGGACTTGATCCATGCATCCATCCTCCTTCAAGGGATGGATTGCCGGGTCAAGCCCGGCAATGACACGGCGATGTATTCACTCGCCCGTCACCATCCGCGCCACCACGCGGTCGCGCTTGATGAAGCGATGGTAGAGCGCCGCGAGGAAATGCAGGACAACCAGTCCGATCAGCACGTAGGCGAGCCAGATGTGCCAGTGCTCGAAGAAGCGGGCATTGTCGCGATTTTCCGAGGTGAACTGCGGCACCCGGAACAGCCCGAACCAGTCGGCATAATCCGGTTTATGCGCCCCGGAATGCGCCCAGCCGAGCAGCGCCACGACGATCGTGATCGCATAGAGCGCCCAGTGATTGACGTGCGCCAGCGCTCGCTCCCACACCCGTGAGCCGTCGGGCGGCGCCGGGACCGGATTGAGGCCGCGCCAGATCAGGCGAAGGACCATCAGCAGAAGGATGACATAGCCGATGTCGGCATGGATCGAGCGATGGAAGAGCTTGTCCGCCTTCGGCACGAAGTGGTTGAACCAGTAACCATAGGCCAGCATGGCGATGACCGCGATACCAAGGATCCCGTGAAAGGCGCGGGACAGGGCGCCCCAGGTAGTGGTTGAGTTCCGAAGCATGGCCGACTCGTGCTTTCAGATAGCGGGTTACGTTTTGCCCCAGAGGCCATGGCCGGGAGGTTTCAACAAGCCCCTCCGGTGTCGCCAACACCATGTGATGATTGGAATCGGTCTAAGGATGTTCCGCGTGCATAACGCCGGACACGGATTGACCCGCGCAATCGAGGACCGCCCTGGATCGCTAACGCCGCGTTAACCCTGACAACCGTAGGGTTCACCAATACCGATTACCGGTCGACCGGTGGACCGATTTATGGCGTTGGCGCAGAAAATCTCAAGCCTTCCGGTTGAGCGCCGGCGATTTCAGCGGGTCAAGGTGCACCTGCTGGGCCGTTATATGCTGCCGGACCGGCGCGAGTTTCCTTGCCAGATCATCAATATGTCCCCGGGCGGGCTGGCGATGCTTGCGCCCGGCATCGGCAACGTCGGTGACCGGATCGTCGCCTATCTCGACCACATCGGCCGGGTCGAAGGCAAGATCACCCGGATTGTGGATAGCGGGTTCGCCATGAGCGTCAGCGCAACACCCCGCAAGCGCGACAAGCTCGCAGCGCAACTCACCTGGCTTGCCAACCGCGATATCCTCAACCTTCCCGAAGACCGCCGCCACGACCGCATCGTGCCACGCAGCCCGATCGCGACCCTTACGCTCGAGGACGGCACCAGGATCACATGCCGGATCGTCGATCTGTCGATGTCGGGCGCCGCCATCTCGGCCGAAACAAGGCCGCCGCTACAGTCCCGGGTCGCGCTCGGCAAGGTGCTCGCCCGCGTGGTCCGAAACCTGGAAGACGGCTTCGCGCTCGAGTTCGTTCACGAGCAGCATCCCGACACTCTCGAAGATAACGTCACCGCCCGGTAAACGGCGGTTCTCGCAAACTCCCGACTTTGCGATCCCCGCCGGCGGCTTCCTCCGCGTTGGAGGCCGCGGTTGCGCAGCGATTTTTCGGTTAACGCCACGCGCGTTCCGATGCGGAAACCCCGATTTTAGCGGGCTTCAATCGCTAACATCTAAAATTTGAATCAAGTGCGATCTCTTAAAATTTTAATCGAATTCGATTCAAGTACAGATTCAATTGGCGGAAAACTTTACTTGCATTCGGTTCAAATACACTTCGAGTACTTAGCGGCGATGCAAATCCTTTGTGTGAAATGTGGTCCCAACAAGAAACGGGGGCCACAATGGTCAACAGGGGACAGGGAGTGGGACTGGCGGTCGTTGCCGCCGTCCTATGGGGGCTAGCGACGCCGGTGGGCGCTGCAGAAGCACGGCAGCTTTATGCAAGTCTCGGCGGCACCACGCGGGCGCCGATCGGCTGGGTCGAATTCTGCGGCGACAATCCGAAGGAATGCCACAACGGCGCAACGCAGCCGCGGGATATCGTTTTGACGCCTGACGCCTGGCGCGATCTTTTGAAGGTCAACCGCTGGGTCAACGAAACCATCAAGCCGATGACGGACCAGGAACACTGGGGCGTCGTCGAAAAGTGGTCGCTGCCGACCGACGGCTACGGCGATTGCGAGGACTACGTCCTGTTGAAACGCAAGATGCTGATCGACGCGGGCTGGCCGCGCGAGGCGTTGCTGATCACGGTGGTTCGCGACAAGCAGGGCGACGGTCATGCCGTCCTGACCGTCAAAACCGACAAGGGCGAATTCATTCTCGACAACCAGAACGAGGACGTCGTGGCCTGGACCAAGACCGGCTACCGCTTCATGAAACGGCAATCGCAAAGCGACCCTGATGTCTGGGTTGCGCTCGACGACAACCATCCGGCGGTCGCAACGGCCAGCTCACGATAAACAAGAGAACACGAGACCCGCGACCGGTCATACCCCTCCCCGTCCCAGACCGGATCGCGCGCGGCCAGCCTCCCCCAAGGGCTGGCCGCACCCCTTTTCAGAGCAGCCTGTTTGAAGGAGAGTCACTTCCCGGAGCAGATCACGCCCCTCGAAGCGCGACGTGCCGGAGTCCCAAGCAGCGGATCGGCTTTGCCGACAGCGGCGGCTCAGGCCCTCAGGCCGAGCAGTTCAACCTCAAAGATCAGCGTCGCATGGGGTGGAATGACGCCGCCGGCGCCGCGCGGGCCGTAGCCAAGCTCCGGCGGGATGATGAGCGTGCGCTTGCCGCCGACCTTCATGGTCATAATGCCTTCGTCCCAGCCTGCAATGACCCGACGCTTGCCGATCGGAAATTCGAAAGGCTCGTTGCGGTCCACCGAGCTGTCGAACTTGTCGCCCTTCTGCCCGTTCACATAGAGCCAGCCGGTGTAATGCATGATGCAGATCTGGCCGGGCTGCGGGGACGGGCCCTCCCCATCCTTGGTGTCCGTGATCTGCAAACCTGATGCTGTAGTCATGATTTTCTCCGCGGTCTGGCCGCTGCTGTGGCCGGAGCATCGATCAGAACGATGCTGCCCGACGCAATCGCAAGAGCAAACGCCAAAACGCCCGCACACCGAAACGCCCGCATCGCCGCATTCTCCAGCCTGTGATCGGCGCACATGTCTAACCCAAGGGCTGCGCGACGACCACGGCTTTTTGCGGGGCTCGTCAATGTTGAGGCGGCGCGCGAACTGCGCACGCCGCCATCAGATCGTTGGAATGTCCGCGATCAGCGGCAGACTTCGACCCGCTGCCAGCGCCAACCGTGGCGGGTGTGGACCCGGCGGCGGCTCAGATAGCAGCCGCCGTCGTCGTCGTAATAGCTGCTGTAGCCGTAAGGATAGCCGTAATAACCGTAATAGCCATAATCGTCGTAGGGATAGCCCCAGCCATAGGCATAAGGCGACGCGAAACCGAGCCCTATACCAAAGCCGCGGCCATAAAACCCGTGGTTATGGAAGCCTCCGTGGAAGCCGTGAAATCCGCCGCCATGGAATCCACCGCCATGAAACCCGCCGCCGCCATGAAATCCACCACCACCGCCAAATCCACCGTGGCCGCCGCGGGCCGAGGCAGTGGTCGGCGAGGCCAGTCCCACCGCGGCAACCGCCAGCAATGCGATCATCGTTTTGCGCAACATCGTCAAACTCCGTCCAGCTTCCCTTCGTCCCACCGATGACATACGCCGGCCGTGCCCGATTGTTTCTTCCGGCGACCTTCATTCGCTCGAATTTTGGCTCAATTCTCCGCGATCCGCACAAGGTACTGCCGAATCTCAACCGATCCGATTCAGGCCCTTTTTGAAGCGCAGCCCGTTTGCTGCGTAGAACTTCGCGCCGCTTCGCATCGCCTCGGTCTGGACAGGCTCCAGCGTGCGGATTACGCGCGCCGGCGCGCCGACGATCATGGAATATTCCGGGAATTGCTTGCCTTCGGTGACCAGCGCGCCGGCGCCGACGATGCAGCCACGGCCGACCCGCGCGCCGTTCATGACGATCGAGCCCATACCGATCAGCGCACCATCCTCAATGGTGCAGCCATGCAGTATAACGTTATGACCGATCGTACAGTTGGCCCCGATCGTCAGCGGAAAACCCTCGTCGGTATGGCAGGTGCTGCCGTCCTGGACATTGGACCCCTCGCCGACCTCGATCCACTCGTTGTCGCCGCGCAGCACCGCGCCGAACCAGACGCTCGCGTTCTCGCGCAGGCGAACCCTGCCGATCACCGCGGCGGTGTCGGCGATGAAATAGCGTCCGCTTTTCGGAAGGTCGGGCGCCTGCCCGTCGAGTTCGTAAATCGCCATGACGGCCTCCTGCAGGAAGACCATGCCATGGCCCAGTTCAGGCGAGCAACCCGACCGCCTGCAGCGTCATCACCACGCAGGTGCCAGACATCAAGCTCCAGAACCCGGCGATCACGGTCGCCATCATGACGAATTCAAAGCGGCGGCGTTCGATGCGTCGTCCGCGAAGCGTGTTGCGCATGATGATGAAGGGCGCAGCGAACACCAGGAACGGCACCGCGGCGAAGGCCCTTGCAACAACGCCCTGCTGCAGCAATCCGAAGCCAGCGGGACGTTTGACGAACGCCTGATAGCCGCTGGCCAGCGTGCCCGCGATGGCGAATCCGAGGCACAGGGCGAAGAAGGAATTCAATGCATCCGGCGACATCGAAAGGACGTCCGTTACACGACCACGACGTCCTTTGCTTCGCAAAATACCGCTCTCCCCGCCACCTTATCCTTAAGGAAGGGTTAACGCGGCACGCGGCCGCGACCTTTCGCGGCGTGTGCGGTGCAGCCCGACCTGCCCCATGAAAACTCCACAATGCGTGGCATAGTCGCGCCTGATTCGTCCTCGGAAAAGCCCCACCCTGCCGCATGACCCTGCTGTCGTCCGTCCCGCGCCGATCGCGCGGATCAGTTAAACCGCAGCGCGGTCATCTCGCTCCGCTTCTCGCAGCCGTCCTGATCGCGGCGCCTGCGGTAACGGCAGTCGCCTGGCTGTTGTGGCCGACCTGGACGTCCAAGGCGTTTGACAACAATGAGCGGCTGCCGGTCAGTATCGGCGAGACGTTGTTCAACGTGCCGCAGCACGCCTTCCGCCGAAAAGTTCAAAAACATTCGGGACCGCAGGAACGCGTCGATCTGAATTTCGCCTATCCCTCGCTGGCGGCGCCGGACGCGCCAAGGCATGTCACCGCCGAGACGATCGAAGATACGCCGCAGCCGATCGACCGCATCTTCCTGTCGATCGCCGCGCATCACGATTCGCTGGCGCCGGACATCCTCGTCCGCACCATCTATCCGCGCTATCTCGACGCGACCCGGACGCAACCTCGGGAGGGGCTGTCGATGCGCGCGTTCCGCGACGGCACGCCGTATGCGGGCGAAGATTTGTTCTCTGCCGAGGCGCCGGCACTGGTGACGCGATGCACCCGCGATGCGGCGACGCCGGGCATGTGCCTGAGCGAACGCCGCATCGGCGGCGCTGACCTGACGTTCCGCTTTCCGCGGCAATGGCTGACAGAGTGGCGCGACGTGGCCGGTGCGATGGAGCGGCTGGTGCAGCAATTGCACGAACCGCAAAGCTAGCGCGGTGATTAGCCGACGTCAGCCAGATCCTCCTCGAGGATCGCCATCTGGAACTGGAACGAGCGGTCGTCGTCCTCGTCATCGACGAACAGCACGCCAATGAACTCCTCGCCGATATACACCTCGGCCGAGTCATCCTTCTTCGGCCGCGGCACCACGCGAATCCTGGGATTGCCGAACACGCGCTTGAGATAAGCGTCGAGCTTTCTGACTTCCTGAACGTCCACGGCGGTCTCCGCTATGATCTGGGGCTCGCAGGGTTCTAGAGCGAGACGGCTTGCGCCGCTACCGGTTTATTCGAACCTCAAATATCCAAAAAGAATTTTTCGCCGGTCTTTTAAAGTCCCATCGCATTCAGCATCTGGTTCATCGTGCGCGACGGCTCCGAGCAGCCGGCCGTGCCGACGATCCTGGCCGGAACCCCCGCGACGGTGACATTGTGCGGCACCGCCTTCACGACGACCGATCCGGCGGCGATGCGCGCGCAATGTCCGACCTCGATGTTGCCGAGAATCTTCGCGCCCGCGCCGATCAGCACGCCATGGCGGATCTTCGGATGGCGGTCCTCATTCTCCTTGCCGGTGCCGCCGAGCGTCACGCCATGCAGGATCGACACGTCATCCTCGATGACGGCGGTTTCGCCGACCACGAAGCCGGTGGCATGATCGAGGAAGATGCCACGGCCGATTGTCGCCGCGGGATTGATGTCGGTCTGGAACACCGCCGAGGCGCGGCTCTGCAGGTAGTAGGCGAAATCCTTGCGGCCTTTCCGATGGAGCCAGTGCGCGAGGCGGTGGTTCTGGATGGCATGGAAGCCCTTGAAGTAGAGCAGCGGATCGATGAACCGCGACGTCGCCGGGTCGCGGTCGTACACCGCCACCAGATCGGCGCGGAACGCGTTGCCGATATCGGGATCGTCGCGCAGCGCCTCGTCGAAAGTCTGACGGATCAGGTCGCCCGACAACGCAGAATGGTCGAGCCGCTCGGCGACGCGATGCACCACCGCCGCCTCAAGCCGATCGTGATGCAAGACCGTCGAATAGATAAAGGATGCCAATTCAGGTTCGCGGCGAACGATGTCCTCGGCCTCGCCGCGGATGCGATCCCAGATCGGATCGAGCGCCGCAAGCTTCGAATTCTGCGAATTGACGTGCTGGATCGCCATGGTCGTCTCGCAACCTCAAATTCCGGCGCGCAGCATAGCATGACGCGACGTCGTTGTCCTCGCCGTTCAGCCGATATTCATCCGACATGCTTAGGGTTAACCGACGATCTAAGCAATTGAACGACCGCATAATATCGGGCCGCCGGCGGGCTTCGCTTTACCACGGGGCGGCTCGGAATTCTCACAGTTCAGGCCACCTTCGGGCCAATTTACGTCAAACAAGTTATGCATTTGCGCCGGACACTCAAGATGCGGAATGGTGCGCCGCCCACCGGAGAGAACCCCATTTCTACCCAAGTCCTATACGCGCGCGCCGCCAGAGCGCCCTGGGCCTGGATCGCGGCTATCGTCATTCCCGTTCTTCTGCTCGCCCCCGCGATCTGGAACGGCTATCCGCTGCTGGAATACGATACCGGCGGCTATCTGGCGCGTTGGTACGAGGGCTATCTCGAGCCGAGCCGCTCGACCGTGTACGGCATCTACCTTCATTTGGGGAAGGACTCGTTTTTCTGGCTCAATCTGGCATGTCAGGCTCTGCTGACGCTGTGGATCCTGCATTTGACCCTGCGCGTACTCTCCATGGCGCAGCCATTGCGGCTTCTCGCCATCGCCGTGATCCTGATCCTGACCACGGCGCTACCGTGGCTCGCCAGCATGTTGCTGACCGACATTTTCGCGGGGCTGGCAGTACTCGCGTTATTTATCCTCGTCGTGCACAACGGCAAGCTCTCGACCATCGAGCGGGTCTCGCTGTTTCTGTATACGTCGTTCGCTGCTGCGACCCACACAGCGACGTTCGGTGTGCTGGCGGGCCTGTGTTGCGCTGGATGGGTCGTCAAGCCATGGCTTGGCCGAAGGATTCCGCTCGCCGGCCTGGTTCAGGGCTGCCTGACGCTCGTCGCCGGCGCGGCCATGCTGCTGGCGGCGAATTACGCACTGTCGGGCCGGCTTGCCTGGACGCCGGGCGGTGCCGGCGTGTCGTTCGGGCGCATGATGCAGGACGGCATCGTCGCGCGCTACCTCAACGACCACTGCGACAAGATCAAGTTGAAGCTCTGCCCCTACCGCAACCAACTGCCGGCAACAGCGGACGACTTTCTTTGGGGCAACGACAGCGTGTTCAACAAGCTTGGCCGCTTCGAAGGCATGAACGACGAGATGGAATTCATCGCAACACAAGCACTGGCCGCCTATCCGCTCTGGCAGACCGAAGCGGCGGTCGAAGCAACGGCAGAACAACTCGTGCAAGTCGGCACCGGCGAAGGCACCACCGGCTGGATTCCGCACACCTATGGCATCATCGAGCGCTATCTGCCGGAACAGGTGAAGGCCATGCGCGCCGCGCGTCAGCAGCACTGGAACATCAAGTTCGCGGCGATCAACTGGATTCACGTTCCGGTCGCGCTCACCTCGATGCTGTTGCTCGCCGGCATCGCCCTTGCGGCGCTGTGGCGACGGCGCCTTGACGACGTCGAACTGCTCGCCGCGACAGTCTGCGTCGCACTGCTCGGCAACGCCTTCATCTGTGGCGTGATTTCCGGCCCCCACAACCGCTACGGTGCGCGCATGGTCTGGATCGCAACATTCGTGGTACTGATCGCGGCGGCGCGATACCTCACCAATCGCTTTGGAACGACCTCACGGCCGGCGTGACAGAAATTCCAGCACGCCCTCCTTGTAAACCTTGTCACCCACGGCGCGCATGTGGTCGCGGTTCGGAATGTCCAGCACCTCCGCGCCGGGGATGATGTTCGCAAGCGCCTGCGCCGATCCCGCGATCTCGTCCTTGGTGCCGACCGCTATCAGCGTCGGCACCTTGATGCTGGCGACCTCCGCTTCCGTCATCAGCCGCCGCGATCCGCGCAAACACGCCGCCAGCGCACGACGATCGGAGCGGGTCTGATCGGCGAATGCGCGAAACGTGCGGCCGAACGGATCGGTCACGTCGTCCAGTGACGGCGCTTCCAACGCCCTGGCGACGCTTTCGCCGGGGCCGCCGCCAGCGATCAGGCCGAGACCCAGACCGCCGAAAATCCCGGAGCGCACCCGTTCAGGCCGCGTCTGTGCCAGAATTCCCGTCATCCGTGCGCCGAGCGAATAGCCCATGACGTCGGCCCGCGCGATGGCAAGGTGATCCATCAGCGCGGTAATGTCGCTCGCCATCGTGCCGATGTGATAGTCTTCCGGATCGTAGAGCTTGCTGGAATCGCCGTGGCCGCGATTGTCGAACGCGATCACCCGGAACCCGTTTTTGCGCAATTCCGACACCCAGGTCGGATACACCCAGTTCACGTTCTTGCTCGACGCAAAACCATGCACGAGAATGACGGGGTCGCCCTCGCCCTCGTCGAGGTAGGCAATTTCAACGTCGCCGTAATGAAAGCTCGGCATCAGCAAGTCCGTGAATCGGGATGGCAACGAGATGGTCGGCAAACGACCGGTGAGAAGTTTACGACAGCGCGGCGGACTGTCGCCGCAGCCGCCTGGCTTTTGAACGTTGCAGCCATGACAGTGTCAGGCGCTCGGTCGTGGCCTTGATTGATGACAGGAAACCGAACAGCGCGAACACCGCACTGAGCACCCACATCGCGAGATTGAACGCGCCGGCGGTGAGCAGGAGCGCCCCGCGTCCCAAAATCTTGATGATCGCACGGGTCTGGCCGCCTTTGGCCCCGGCGAGCCGCGCTGCGCGCGCGACATCTTTTGGTCCCTGGGCGATCCGCAGCGTGTCGAGCGCGCCCCGTGTCCCGGTCTTTTCGCCAATGCGGCCGACATCCTTGGCGAGACGCACCAGTCCGCCGGCCTTCTCGGCGCGGATCGCAGCCTTGATCGCGCCGGCGGTCTGACGCGGCCGTGCCAGCGCCGCCGTCGCGA
This sequence comes from Nitrobacter sp. NHB1, assembly GCF_036964665.1. Lineage (NCBI taxonomy): Bacteria > Pseudomonadati > Pseudomonadota > Alphaproteobacteria > Hyphomicrobiales > Nitrobacteraceae > Nitrobacter > Candidatus Nitrobacter laanbroekii. The sequence goes on along the minus strand of NZ_JBAMDA010000001.1, from coordinate 513,506 downwards.
CGGCATTTTGCAGTTTTCGCGTGTCGACCATCTCGCGCGCCGAACGGCCCGCCCATTGGCTTAGACCTTCACCGAGCCGCCCAACCTTCCGGGCATCCTTGACCAGCGTGAGGCCAGCGCGGGCAGGAGCCGCCCCGCCGACGGACACAAAGGTGGCCGCCGTCACAACGAGACCCGTTGCGGCAAGCCCCAGCAACAGCCGGTCGGTGTCCTCGCCCATCGCCAGGTGCTTGCCCTCGCGCATGATGTCCCGGACATCGCCGAATACGCACAGATCGCCCGCCACCGTGCCCGACAGGCTCGCGCCGTCATCGGCATTGCCGGTGACCAACCCCGTGAAAAATCTCTTGGCCATGTGTTCGGTAGAATTTTCTTCTCCGACGGCCTCAGTGGCGCGTTGCGACAACTCGCCGGGTATCGGTATTCCCCTCGCTGCCGCGAGATCGACAAAGCTGTTGGCGAGGTCAGGATCTTGCGCCGCAAGCGCGGCCTCGATGTTCTGCTCGACCAGTGCCGGATTCTTCCGAAGTACGGAATCGAGTTGAAGATCGGACAGGCGCGCGGGATCGTCCTGCGCAATCAGCACGGCGCCGGCATCCCTGGCATGCGGCCACAGCAGGGCGAACGCCGTTGCGCATATCGCCGCCCCCGTCGTCGTGCTGCCCATTCGCCATCGCATCGTCGAAATCCCGCCAGACCTGCCTTCGTCGTACGCCTAAAGGTGGTGTGCCGTTATTCAGACACAACTTCCCCGACGAAAGAAGGGCTTCTCCCAGACGACAGAATTATGTCGAATGTGTATGGATAATTGACCCGCAAAATTTTCCAAATCTGTTTCCGGTGATCTAGAAATCGGAAGTGCCGGTCAGTATGGTGCGGCGCGATTGTCGTTGCGTATTCGGCGCGTCATATCCGGCGCTTTAAATGTCGCGCAACGACCCGAGGTGGAAAGCATGTCTGATCACGTCGTCCCCCACTTTCATAACGATGCCGGCGTCGCCGTTATCGAGATCGGCTCGCGGGAATTCATGTGTGTCGGAGCCAATCCGCCATTCGATCACCCGCACGTCTTTCTCGACCTCGGGAATGATAACGAGATCATCTGCCCGTATTGTTCGACGCTGTTCCGCTTCGCAACCGATCTCGACGCCGGACAGGCCCGCCCCCCGGAATGCGTGGTGAGAGACAAGGCGGCCTGATCGGCCTGTGACCCGGTCGCGCACAGTCGTTGTCGCCGGTGCCGGGATCGGAGGTTTGACGGCATCGCTTGCGCTGGCCGCCAAGGGCTTTCGCATCCTCATCATCGAGACAGCCGAGCGCCTCGAAGAGACCGGCGCGGGCCTGCAACTGTCGCCGAACGCAAGTCGCATCCTGATCGACCTCGGCCTGCACGCGCGCCTGTCCGCACGCGCACTCGTGCCGGAGGCCGTCAGTATCATGAGCGCGCGGCACGGCGGCGAGATCTGCCGCCTGCCGCTTGGCGACGCGGCAACGTTGCGCGCAGGCGCGCCTTACTGGGTAATGCATCGCGCCGGCCTGCAGGCGGCGCTGCTGGAACAGGTTCGCGATCATCCCGGCATCGAATTGCGCCTCGGCGCCGCGATCGAAAGCGCGGCGGCGCACGGCAATGGCGTAACTTTGGATGTGCGTCACGGCGTGACAAGCCGGCAGGAGACTGCATGGGTGCTGATCGGCGCCGATGGCGTGTGGTCCGCGCTGCGCAATCAACTCTTTCCGGATGTGAGGCCGCTGTTTTCCGGCCTGACCGCGTGGCGCGGGACCATCGAGGCGGCGCAATTGCCGCACGACATGACCGCGCGCCGCGTGCGGCTCTGGATGGGACCAGACGCGCATCTCGTGGCCTATCCGATGTCGGGCGGAAGGCAGATCAACATCGTCGCTGTGGTGCCGGACACCTGGAATCAGCCCGGCTGGAGCGCCGCCGGCGACGCTGCGGACATCAAGCGCCGGTTCGCACAAGCGCGCTGGTCTGAGCCGGCGCGCATGATGATCGACGCCGTAAACGGCTGGCGCAAGTGGGCGCTGTTTACGATTCCCCCGATGGCCGCGTGGCACCGCGACGCCATGGCTTTGCTCGGCGATGCCGCCCACGCAATGCTGCCGTTTGCCGCGCAGGGAGCGGGCATGGCGATCGAGGATGCTGCGGTCCTGGCGCAGTGTCTCGGCGAAGCCGCGAACGAGAGCACCGATGGCGCTGCCGTTGCGCTTGCGCGCTACACAAGCTTGCGCCGCGCGCGCGTCGCACACGTGCAGGCGCTCGCGCAACGGAACGGGCGGATTTACCATCTCGGAGGAGCCGCCGCTCTGGCGCGCGATCTCGCCATCAGGGCTATGGGACCGCAGCGTATGCTGGCGCGTCAGGACTGGATCTACAATTGGCGGCCCTGAATCAGTCGATCTGGCTCATTTACTTATCCGTCATTGCGGGATCGTCGGAGATCAGTAAACGGCGCTGCCGGAGCGGCGCCTCGGTGGCGGCGCACCGCCCGCGCTGCTCGCCGGGGCTATGATTGCGGCAGGCGCCGCCTCGTGACACTTGTTCCGCTGCCATACCTCCTCGGCGAGCTTTGCCGAAGCGCGAACCGTAATGTAATCGTTGCGATATGCCACTTCGCCGACCACGGAGCCGGCGACGCCGGTATGGGCCTTGTCGATCAGCCTCTGCAATTCGGCGGTGCGCGCCGCCAAAGACTTGCGCTGCGCGTCGAGTTGCGGGCAATCGTAGAGATCGTACTTCGCGGGATCGACGAACGCCCCCGAGACCGGACCGTCACCGAGGTTGGCACAACCGGAAAGACCGCCGGCCGCGACCAGCAACGCGATCGCGGCGGCGGATAGCCACTGACGACGGTCGTTGACGATACGGTCCGACATGGTCCCCTGTTCAGGCCGACTGCATTGAAGCTGCGTAAAGCACCCGATTAAAACTGCGTAAAGCACCGGCTCGTGACCGCATTGAGGCCGCCCGTGCGATCAGGCGGCTTACGCCCACTCTCCCTTGCGAAAGACGGGAACGCGGTTGCCGTCGCTGCCGATGCCATCGATATTGATCTCGCCGGACCCAATCATCCAGTCGATGTGAATGAAGCTCTTGTTGCCGCCCTGCGCCGCGATCTGCTCCGGCGACAGCTTGCCTCCGTCGACAAAGCATTTCGAATAGCACTGGCCGAGCGCGATGTGGCAGGCCGCGTTCTCGTCGAACAGCGTGTTGTAGAACAACAGGCCGCTCTTCGAAATCGGCGAGGAATGCGGCACCAGCGCGACCTCGCCGAGCCGTCGCGCGCCCTCATCCGTATCCAGCACCTTGTTCAGCACGTCGGCGCCGCGCGACGCCTTGGCCTCGACGATGCGACCCTGCTCGAAGCGCACGGCGATGTCGTCGATCAGCGTGCCCTGATACGACAACGGCTTGGTGCTGCGGACGTGGCCTTCGACCCGCAACGCATGCGGCGTCGTGAACACCTCCTCGGTTGGAATGTTCGGATTGCAGACGATGCCGTTTTTCGCCGTGGACGCGCCGCCGACCCATTCATGGCCGTCGGCGAGGCCGACCGTCAGGTCGGTGCCGGGCCCCGAGTAATGCAGGGCATGGAAGCGCTGGCCGTTGAGCCAATTTGTGCGCTGTTGCAAGGCGACGTTGTGCGCGGTCCAGTTCGCGATCGGATCGTCGTTGTCGACGCGCGAGGCTGAAAAAATCGCGTCCGCCAGTTTCGCCACCGCGTCGCTTTCGCTATCGTCGGGAAACATCAGTTGCGCCCAGGCCGTGCCCGGATAAGCGACGATATTCCAATTGACGTCGAAGCCGACGATTTTCTCGAGCGCCGGCTGGTAGGCCATGGAGTTCGCCTTGTTGGCGCGGGCGACTTTCGCAGCATCCTCGCCCGAGAGCAGCATCGGATTGTCGCCGACAACGGCGAGCCGTGCGGTGTTCGCGGTAAACGCTTTCGCCATACCCTCATAGAGCCAGCCTGCGGCACGATCGAAACTCGCGTCCGGCCCGAACCTGTAGCGCGACAGCGTGATGTCTTCATCGGAGAAGAACGGCATCACCAGCCCCGCACCGGCCTTGTAGGCATGTTCGGCGATCCGCCGCACCAGCGGCAGCGCGGCGGCGGGCGCGGTGATCAGGAGGTCCTGCCCCGGCGCAAGTTGCAAGCCCACCTTGACCGCGACTTCGGCGAGACGATCCAGTTTTACCGGATCGATGGGCGTGACAATATTGCGCTGATGCTGGGTCATACGAACTCATCCTGAACATATGGTGCGGGCAGCCGGACTCGAACCGGCACAGCTCTTACGAGCCGAGGGATTTTAAGTCCCTTGCGTCTACCGATTCCGCCATGCCCGCGCGCATTTCTTTTCAAACACTTAGACAGGAAATGCAATGGCAGGCCCCTCGCGTTTTGCAAATTACGTTCATCTCCCGTTCTCCGGAGGAGGCGCGAGCACAGCAACCGGCTGCACCGCGGCGCTGTGAGCACCTCAAAGAAATCCGCAAGCGGATCGATACCGCCTATTGCATTCACCATTGTCGAAGTATTTTCAGGACCTGATTGAGATGATGCAGGAGACGACCCGATGATCCCAAGCGAGGACGTGGCCAACCTGGTGGAGCGGTTGCGGCAAGACGCCGAGATGCTTCGGGAGGGCTACCAGCACAACCTCACTGAACTTTGGCACGGTGTCGTTGTGAAGGATGCCGCGAAGGCTTGCGCGGCGGCCGCCGACCTCATCGAATCGCAGGCCGAGGCGCTGAGAAACGCTGCTGCGGAATGGGATGCGCTGGATCAATCTCACCGGTCGATCGGCGAGCAACTCGGCAGGGAGGGCAGGCGTCGTATTGTGGCCGAAACCAGGTTGAAGGAAGCCGAGAAGGTAATCGAGCTAATCGCTGCGATGCCAAACTCCAACTCCGAGCATGGTGGACTAGTTACGCGCGCCCGCGCGTTTCTCAAGATCTAAAAAGGAGACGTAGGGATGTGCTCTTGCAGAATTTCCGCGGCCGACCGGGTTCGCGGCAAACGGCGGCACGCGGATATCACGCGGCCTTCTTGCGTTGCAGCGCGTCGCGGATCAGCGGCAGGCGGTCGTTGCCGAAATACATATCGGTCTTGTTAAGGAAGATCGTCGGCGACCCGAACGCACCGCGCGCGATCGCCTCATCGGTGTTGGCCTTGAGTTCGTTCTTGATGCCTTCATCGCCGATGCCGGTCAGAAGTTTTTCCGGATCGATCTCGAGCGATTTGCAGATCTCGGCCAGCACCGGCTCGCGCGAGATGTCCTTGTCATCGCGCCAATAGGCCTCAAACACCGACCTGGCGAACGGAACCATCGCATCGTTGCCGAGCCAGAGGCAGCCGCGCATAGCCTTGACGCTGTTCACCGGAAACACCGTCGGCGGCATCTTGATCTCGAGCCCCGCCGCTCGCGCCCAGTCCGCGAGATCTTTCTTCATATAGCGGTCTTTCGCCGCCACGGGTTTTTCCCGCGAAGCATAGACGCTCGGATTGATGGCATTGAATATTCCGCCGACCAGAATCGGCCGCCACGAGATCTGTTCGCCAAATTCTTTCGCCAGCGGCTGGATGTTGTGGAAAGCGAGATAGGTCCAGGGACTGGAGCAGTCGAAGAAGAATTCGATCATAGGCCTGCTTCCTTTGTTTCGTCTGGTCGGCTTGGCCCAGCCATCGGTGTCTTGTCAACTCTCACTCAAGATAAACGGGGATGCCAACAAAGACTCGGTGCCATGACGTCGAACGCTCACATACGCTTGTCCTGCTGCGGCGCCGCACCTGTCGCGCTCCCGTGCAGCACCGTGCGATAGCCGGACTGCAAGGCCCGCACCGTGGACGGCGGTGTGATCAGCCGCACGTCTGCGAGCGGCAAACTCGCTTCACGATAGCCGTCGAACGTCCACCGCAGCGGCCGACCGTCCGCGATCACAAAACTGTCGTCGCCCGCCTGAACCATCGCGCCATCGGGTAATTCGTCGAGCGGCATCGGCAGCGGATGCAGCCGCTTCGCGCGGCCATCCAGCCGTTCTGCATGAAGCACCGCGTCGATCTCGGGCGCGCGCAGGCCGCCGGCGCGATTGCCGCGCTCCCACGCGGCACGAAACGCGTTGGCATCCGCGCGACGGCAATGAAAACACGGGCGATGCCCTGCCGCGAACGCCGTCGCCTCGTCGAGAAAGAACAACTCGGTCCAGCTCCGCGTCGCCATCACATCGCGGCGGCGGCCACGGAATTCGCAAACGCAGACGAGCCAGGCTTTTGTGGTCCAGCGCCGCTTCAGCAGCGTCCGCGTCGCCGGATCGTGAATGATGCCGCGATTGCCGGTGAAGGTGCCGCGCGTCGGCACCGCGACGATGTCGCCTGAAGGCGTGACGCGGTTTTGCAGGGGACGGATGATGATCTGCAATAGCTCAGCCCTTTGCGTGTCGAGGGTCTCGCGCACCTTGCTACCGTCATTCCGGAAGCCGCGAAGCGGCTGTCCGAAATCCATAACCATGGCGGGGAGTATGGATTCCGGGTTCACTCGTTTTACTCGTGCCCCGGAATGACGACCAAGGGTTAGTTCCAAAAATCACGCCGCGCCGTCGCGCAACGGCGGGGCGAAGGCAAGGTCGAGATCCCACGGGAAATAAATCCAGGTGTCCTGCGAGACCTCGGTGATGAACGTATCGACCAGCGGCTTGCCGAGCGGCTTGGCGTAGACAGTGGCGAAATGCGCATCCGGAATCCTGGCGCGCACCACCCGCGCGGTAGCGCCGGTATCGACAAGATCGTCGACGACCAGAAGGCCCTTGCCGGTGCCGCCGCCGAGTTTCGCGGTCGCATCGGAAATGTCCTTAAGCACCTTCAATTCGCTTTTCCGGTTGTGGTCGTAGCTCACGATACATACCGTATCGATGACGCGAACGCCGAGTTCGCGCGCCACGATCGCCGCAGGCACGAGGCCGCCGCGGGTGATCGCGACCACCGCATGGAACGGTCCGGTCTCGTTCAGCCGCCAGGTCAGCGCCCGGCAGTCGCGGTGAAACTGGTCCCAGGACACCGGAAAGGCCTTGGCGGGAGTCGCGTTTGCGGTCACTTGGTTTTTCCCTCGTCACGAGCCACGAGCGCCTCTCTTGCAGCGTATGAGCCCGACAATCCAGTCTCATCGTATCGGCATTCCGGCGCTTGCGCGCGAGTGACGCGCAGCCGGACAAGCGAAGGTCGGTTTACTGCGCCGCCTTGAGCCCCGCCAGCATCGCCCTCACCGCGTCCATCGCCGCCGTCAGCTTGGCCCGATCGCGCGAGCGCACCACAAGGCTTGTATTCGGCTTGCCGGTCTCGTCGAGAAACGGATAGCTGCCGATGGTGGTGTCCGGGTGCGCCTCGGCGATCGCGCGCAGCGGCGTGCCGATGTCACCCTCGCGGCAATCGCCGCGCACCGATTCCGACAGCATCCGCTCGCCCGCTTGCAGCGTCGGCGCGACGATATCCATCATCGCCTGCATGATCGATGGTACTCCCGCCATGACGATGACGTTGCCGATCCTGAAACCGGGCGCCAGAATGGTCGCGCTCTGGATCGGTTCGGCGCCATCCGGGATGCGCGTCATGCGCAACCTTGCCTCGTTCAATTCGCCCGGTTTCTTGTAGCGTTCCTTGAACCGCTCCACCACCTCGGGATGATGATCGATGCCGACGCCAAAGGCTTTTGCGACGCTGTCGGCGGTGATGTCGTCGTGCGTCGGGCCGATGCCGCCGGTGGTGAAGACATAGGTGTACCGGGCGCGAAGCGCGTTCAGCGCCGCGACGATATCGGCTTCATCGTCGGCAACGATGCGAACCTCCTTGAGGTCAATTCCGATATTCGTCAGATAGTCGGCGATGAAGCCGATGTTCTTGTCCTTGGTCCGCCCCGACAGGATTTCGTCGCCGATCACCAGAACGCCCGCGGTGATGATGTCACCCATGACCTCTCCTTGCCGTCAGCAGCGATCATGACATGACGCGCAGCCCCTCCAGCGTCAAGACAGCGAACGTGCGCCTCGGCTGCACGAAAATCCGCGCGTTTTGAGTGATTGGCGCCGCATCTCACCTTGGAAGCTGGCAGTGCCTGGTCACAGCGGCAATGCTCAATGCAGCCGGAACACGCCGTCCACCGCGCGCAGTTCCGCTGGCTTGATCAGCCTCGAATGCGCGACCGTCACCGAGACCAGCGGTCCGTCGAGTTGCTTCTCCCAAAAGGCGAGGAAGTCGCACAGCGCCGGGAATTTCGGAAACATGTCGTAGTTTTGCCAGACGTAGCTTTGGAGCAGCCACCGCCGATCCGGACGGCGATACAGAATTTCCGCCGTCGTCAGGCCGTAGCCCAGCACCTGCTTGCGAAAGTCGTCCGAAACACCACCGGACTGCACGTCATGCTCCGAGACCATGTCAAACCTCCTTGAGAGAGGCAGCGCTATCGGCAAAAGGTGGCGACCGGTTTTTGCGTAACGCTCCAATCCCTCGACGAACCCGCGTTCGGGACCAGCGCCCTGACGGCCGCCATCCCACAACGGGTCATGAAGAAAATGTGACACGCAGCACGCCGATCACAAGCCTAAAGTTCGATAAAATGCTGATAAATTCAACACTGGCAGCGACTTACCGCGTCTGCTAACAGTATGGCGCGCCAGACGTTGAGATTGACGAAACCAGTTCTGGCAGTCGTCATTCTTCTGGCTTCTGGCAGTCGTCATTCTAGAGTGCTTAAAAAATCCGCTTCAGACCCTTGCCCCCCTTCCAGCGGCGGCTTATGTCCTGAGCGGTCGCCTTGGCACTCATCGGCCGCGACTGCCAAAATTCATAAATATCGTCTATCTTCAGAAACTTAGGAGGACTGCATGAAATTCCGTCCGCTTCACGACCGCGTCGTGGTCAAGCGCATCGACGCAGAAGAGAAGACCGCTGGCGGCATCATCATTCCCGACACCGTCAAGGAAAAGCCCTCGCAAGGCGAGGTCGTCGCCATCGGCCCCGGCGGCCGTGACGAAGCCGGCAAGCTGATCCCGATCGATCTCAAGGTCGGCGACAAGGTGCTGTTCGGCAAGTGGTCGGGCACCGAGGTCAAGATCGATGGCCAGGATCTCCTCATCATGAAGGAGTCCGACATCATGGGCGTTCTCACCGACGCCGCTCCCGCCAAGAAGAAGGCCGCGTAATCAGCGATGAAGCCGTCATCATCGGGACCGCAGACAAGTTTACGCAGTCTACGCCTGCTACGCCCGGTGATCCACGTCTTCTTTCCCATCCATGCAGACAGACGTGGATGGCCGGGACGAGCCCGGCCATGACGTCGCAATCAAATCTGAGGAACAACCCAACATGTCAGCCAAAGATGTCAAATTCGGCGTCGAAGCCCGCGACAGGATGCTGCGCGGCGTGGATATCCTCGCCAACGCCGTGAAGGTCACGCTCGGTCCGAAGGGCCGCAATGTCGTGCTCGAAAAGTCGTTCGGCGCACCCCGCATCACTAAGGACGGCGTCACCGTCGCCAAGGAGATCGAACTCGAGGACAAGTTCGAGAACATGGGCGCGCAGATGGTGCGCGAAGTCGCCTCCAAGTCCGCGGATGCCGCCGGCGACGGCACCACAACCGCAACGGTCCTCGCCGCTGCGATCGTGAGGGAAGGCGCCAAGTCGGTCGCCGCCGGCATGAACCCGATGGACCTCAAGCGCGGCATCGACCTGGCTGTCGAAGCCGTGGTCGCCGACCTCGTCCGGAACTCCAAGAAGGTCACCTCGAACGAGGAAATCGCCCAGGTCGGCACAATCTCGGCCAATGGCGATTCCGAAATCGGCAAGTTCCTCGCCAACGCCATGAAGAGGGTCGGCAACGAGGGCGTCATCACGGTTGAAGAAGCCAAGTCGCTCGAAACCGAACTCGACGTCGTCGAGGGCATGCAGTTCGACCGCGGCTATATCTCGCCCTACTTCGTCACCAACGCCGACAAGATGCGCGTCGAGATGGACGACGCCTACATCCTGATCAACGAGAAGAAGCTCTCCTCGCTGAACGAGTTGCTGCCGCTGCTCGAGGCCGTGGTGCAGACCGGAAAGCCGCTGGTGATCGTCGCCGAAGACGTCGAAGGCGAAGCGCTCGCCACTCTCGTCGTCAACCGCCTGCGTGGTGGCCTGAAAGTGGCCGCAGTGAAGGCGCCGGGCTTCGGTGATCGCCGCAAGGCCATGCTGCAAGACATCGCCGTGCTGACCGGCGGTCAGGCGATCAGCGAAGACCTCGGCATCAAGCTCGAGAACGTCACCCTCGCCATGCTCGGCAAGGCCAAGAAGGTGATGATCGACAAGGAGAACACCACCATCGTCAACGGCGCCGGCAAGAAGGCCGACATCGAGGCGCGCGTGAATCAGATCAAGGCGCAGATCGAGGAGACCACCTCGGACTACGACCGTGAGAAACTTCAGGAGCGTCTGGCCAAGCTCGCAGGCGGCGTCGCGGTGATCCGCGTCGGCGGCGCGACCGAGGTCGAGGTCAAGGAGCGCAAGGATCGCGTTGATGACGCGATGCACGCGACCCGCGCCGCGGTCGAGGAAGGCATCGTGCCGGGCGGCGGCGTCGCCCTGCTCCGCGCCTCCGAGCAACTCAAGCGCATCAAGACCGCGAACGACGACCAGAAGACCGGCGTCGAGATCGTGCGCAAGGCGCTGTCCGCGCCGGCCCGCCAGATCGCGATCAATGCAGGCGAAGACGGCAGCGTCATTGTCGGCAAGATCCTCGAGAAGGAGCAGTATTCGTACGGCTTCGACTCGCAGACCGGCGAATACGGCAACCTGATCTCGAAGGGCATTATCGACCCGACCAAGGTCGTGCGTGCGGCGATCCAGAACGCGGCCTCGGTCGCGGCGCTGCTGATCACCACCGAGGCGATGGTCGCCGAGCTGCCTAAGAAGGGCGGCGCTGCTCCGGCGATGCCAGGCGGCGGCATGGGCGGCATGGATTTCTAATCCAAGCTTCCTTCGCAGTTACGAAATGCAAAACCCCGGCAGCGATGCTGGGGTTTTTGTTTGGAGACAAACGCTACATGAACTGGAAATCGCATTCTGCGTGAGGGCTTCGCCTTCGGTGGACAACGAAGGCAATGCGCAAACCTCGGGCCCATTTGCTTCGCGAGATTGCGGACGCGTGTTTTCGTTGGCACGAATGGCACGGGGCGCGCCGCGAGAACGCTGGGGTGTGTTCAAATTTTTCGAGCTGTTTGAATCGGTAAATCATGACTATGCGCAGAACGTCGAAGCACTTTCTCCCGTCATGCGCGGCCTTGATCCGCGCATCCATCAATCGCCTGGCTCAAACGTGAGCGGGCTGATTGGCGAAAAAACGCCGCGCTAAATAAACGCAGTCGTCCTCTACAAATGGCGATAAAGCCTGCCGATACAAGGCCTTCGCCGCACGATGACGTGGCTCGCGTTGCCTTCGGCTGAAAAGTTATCGTTAGCGAGCCGGGCCGAAAGAGCGCATGATCGGACGTGTTCAACGACGTACCGGCGCTTTTCGAACGCGGCCGAGGCGATCCATTTTGCCATGGAAAGCCTGACGTCAGAGTTGCTTCAGAATGCGCTGCCCGAGGTCGGCGAGGAGCGGTTCACCGTGGACCAGATTCGCAGCCTCTATGACGACATCGCATTTCCGCTGCGGCGAAACGGGCGAGACGGATCATGACGACGCGAACGCGGCGGGAAACAGTTTACTTCAAACATCCCTTCAACATGAAGGGCGTCGGTCGCCTGCTGCCCGCCGGTCCTTACGAGATCGTCACCGACGACGAGATGATCGAGGGGTTGTCGTTTCCCTGCTTTCGCCGTGTCGCCACCATGATCATGGTGCCGGGCGCAGCCTCGCATACAGCGACGATGGAAATGGTGACCATCAGTTCGGTCGATCTGTCGGACGCGCAGCGCAACGACGCGAGTGCATCACATGAGTGATACTCCTGTCGATCTCGACAAACATCGCGGCATGGCTGCGCAAAAAGCCACCGATATCCGCCGCGTGCTGGCCGAGGTCGAGACCCATGCGAAGGTTCTTCGCGAACAGCAGGGCATCCTCGAAATTGAGTTGCTGGCGGTTCCGGCCGCCTCGTGGCACGAGGCGGCGGCGAAGGCCCGCTACGTGCTAAACCTGTATGCCGCGAGCCTCGCCGACACCGATGCCCATCATCGCGACCTCGTCGCGGCCGTGATCGCGGATTTTGCCAGGCTCTCCGGTGAAGGCTGAGAGCGAATAGGTTCGCCTGGGTCGAACGCGGACTGCTCCGCAGCGGTCGATGAACGTGAAATCGGGCGCCGGATATCTGGTGCGCTCGCTACAGAGAAGGAAACAATGTCATGACGCTGACACGCGGAGCCTTTCGCGGCTTCGAATTCGACCGCATGGTCGTGCTGTTCTCGATGATGAACGACAAGGTGGAAATCCCCTGCGCCATCAGCACCGACGCGCTGGACAGCCTGGGAAAATCCGGGCGCATCGCGCCTGCCCAGCGCGCGGCGCAGTTCGAGCGATTACGCGACCGGATCGAGGATTGCGCGATCCGCAAGTTCCAGAACTCGGAATTCGAGGGCAAGCCGCCCGGTCTCATCCTGCGCAGCACCGACTTTCGCTGAAGCGGTAGCCGAACGGCACACCATGTCGTGTGACGTCCTGAACGGAGGGCTTACGGCCGCAGCTCCTCCGGCAATGGTTCGAGCACGTCGCCCTTGGGGTCCGCGACCACGTCGATCTCGAAGGTCTCGACCGTCAGCGGCCCGCGCTTGCGTTCGAGGGTCGCAACCGTCTCAACGTGATTGAAATACCGCGCGGGGCGCCCCCACTCCTCCGTTCCGTCATCGACATAGAGCAGCTTGCCCATGAGCTGGTCGGCTGCCGGCTGCGGACCGTTGATCCAGCGGATGCGCTCGAAGCGCTGCACCACGCAAGTGCCCTTCGGCAGATAAAACCGAAGCCAGCTCGCAACGCCATAGCTTTGAGCGAGCACGCAGCGCGCGCCGGTCTTCGCGCGCACCGCCTCGATTTCAGCGGCAACCTCGCGCCAGCCCACACCGACGCTGCGCACCGAGGCGTCGCGCCGATATCCCGAGAGAAGGCCGGTGTTCACCTGCACCACCAGCGCCACCAACATCGCAACGCCCACCGGGACCGCCCAGCGGCGGCAGGCATCGGCGACACGCCGGCCGCGAGACGTCCAGCGCGTTACGTCGGCAGCCACCGCCGCCGCGATCGCCAGCGCCGGATAGATCGGTCCGAACCAGTTGGCCTCGACGCGAGCGTGCAGCGAATGCCAGACGAAATAGATCGTCAGCGTCCAGACCGTCGCGCTGATCAGCGCCCGCGCGGCCAACGTGCCATCGTCGCGCCTCAACAATGCAAACAGCCCCATCGCGGCGAGAACGAACACCGGCGGGGTCGCGAAGGCGATCTGCGTCGGGATCAACTCGATAATGTAGCGAAGCGTAAAGTGGTCCACGCGCGCGCGGCCGAACTGCTTGGCGAACGACACCCAATGGTGCTCGGCGTTCCAGATCAGGACCGGCGAGAATATCGCCAGTGCGACCAGCCCGCCGAGATAAGGCCACGGCGACCTCAGCCAGCGGCGCAATTCCGGCACGGCCAACAGCCAGATCAGGATCACCGGACCGAAAAACAGCGCGGTATATTTCGACACCAGCGCCGCGCCCACAGCCACGCCCACCGCGAGCCACCAGGCGCCGCGTCCGGTCACGAGCAGTTCGGCGAGACTTAGCAGCACGAAACTCGATGCCGCCATCAACGGCGCGTCCGGCGTCACGATCACGGTGCCGGCCGCCACCATCAGCATGACGTTGAGAAGAACGGTTGCCGTCGCCGCCGCACGCGTGCTGTCGAACAACAACACTGTCGCGCGATAGACCGCAAAGCTCATCGGCAGCGCCAGCAGGATCGAGACCAGCCGGACGCCGAATTCGGTATCGCCGGCAATCATGGTGCCGAGACGGATCACGATCGCCACCATCGGCGGATGATCGTAATAGCCGCCGGCCAGATGCTTCGACCATGTCCAGTAATAGGCTTCGTCGAACGTCAGCGGCGTCAACGCCGCAAAGACCAGCCGCAACGCTACCAGCGCGAGGACCGTGAGAACAACGGCGCGGACGGACCGCGTCTCGGTCAGACCCATCGCGGTACTATCGCCTGCGCCAGACGAACAGGCTGGACACCGCGTAGTTCCAGACCACGCCCATCAGCGCGCCGGCGGCGCCTGCCAGCCACCAGATCGGCTCCTGATTGTAGACCGAGAACGCGACGCCGACATTGGCGAGCAGACCGACACTGCACACCATGTAGAAAACAAGGAGGCCGCGCAGGATCCCGAGCCCTTTCAGGCGCTGATCGCGATAGGTCAGGAAATTGTTGAGCAGGAAATTGCTGGTCATCGCCAGAACCGCGCCAAAAGCCTGCGAGTGCGGAAACGGCCATCGCAGCGCATCGAGCGCGACAAACAGACCGGCGAAATGCACGACGACGCCGACCGATCCGACCAGCGCGAACAGCAGGAATCGCAACGAGACCGCATCACGCGTCAGCTTCGCCAGCACGAGGCCGAGGAAGTCCAGCGCGACCATCGAATCCAGCTTGCTCTCGCCGTGCAGCCGCGAACCGAACGTGAAGGGAATTTCCGTGACGCGCAGTGCGCCGCGCGCGGTTGCGATCACGTCGAGCAGGATCTTGAAGCCCTGGATCGAAAGCTCGGGCGCGAGCTGTTCGAAGCGGTCGCGGCGGATCATGAAAAAGCCGCTCATGGGGTCGGCGATCTCGATGCGCAGCAGCCGCTTCGCGACCGAGGTGGCCAGCATGCTGAAGCCAGCGCGCTGCTTGTCGAAGCTGTCGGCGCTGCCGCCTTCGATGTAGCGGCTGCCGACCGCGAGGTCGGCGGCATCGCTTTCCAGAAGCGCGAGCATCTTCGGCAACCGGGTTTCGTCGTGCTGAAGGTCGGCATCCATCACAGCAGTGCACGGCGCGCTCGATGCTAGAATACCTTCAATGCACGCGCCCGACAGGCCGCGCCGTCCGATCCGCCTGATGCAGCGAACGCGCGCATCGATCGCAGCCAGCTTCCGCACCACGTCGAAGGTCCCGTCGGGGGAATTGTCGTCGACATAGATGACTTCCCAAGCGATTCCCGTCAGCGCGGCGGACAACTTCCGATACAGCGCAATCACGTTGTCGCGCTCGTTGAAAGTCGGCACGACGACCGAAAGCTGGCGCGGCATTCCGGTTGATGGATCGACCGGCGCCGGTCTTATGGCTTCATTCATGGCGCCAGCATATATCCGTGACGGTCGCCGATGCCAAGGCAACCGGCGTCAGGACGACGAATCCCGCGCGGGAGCCGGAGATTTTCCACAAGTTGAAAATGGATGGAAATAAGGCAAAAAAAGCCAACGACCACGAATAACATGGCGCGCGTACATCCGGCGCACCAAATTAT
This sequence comes from Nitrobacter sp. NHB1, assembly GCF_036964665.1. Lineage (NCBI taxonomy): Bacteria > Pseudomonadati > Pseudomonadota > Alphaproteobacteria > Hyphomicrobiales > Nitrobacteraceae > Nitrobacter > Candidatus Nitrobacter laanbroekii. The sequence continues at coordinate 497,974 of NZ_JBAMDA010000001.1, read as the reverse complement.
CCCGTGGTCGTCCCGGCGATGGAGCGGGCGTCAACATCGCCGTTGCCATTGAGATGGGTACGGCCGGAATATCCGCAAGAGGCAGGTCACATGGCAGGCAAGATCTACATCGGAATTGGCGGCTGGACCTTCGCGCCGTGGCGAGGCGTTTTCTACCCCGACAGGCTGACACAGGCGAAGGAACTGGCCTACGCCGCCTCGAAACTCACCTCGATCGAGATCAACGGCACCTATTACGGATCGCAGAAACCAGAAAGCTTCCGCAAATGGGCGCGCGAGGTGCCCGATGGCTTCGTGTTCTCGCTGAAAGGGCCACGCTTCGCCACCAATCGCCGGGTGCTGGCCGAGGCCGGCGACTCCGTGAAGCGCTTCTATGATTCCGGTGTGCTGGAACTTGGCGACTGTCTCGGGCCGGTGCTGTGGCAGTTCGCACCGACCAAGACATTCGACGAAGCTGACTTCGGCAAGTTCCTCGAACTCTTGCCGCGCAAGCTGGAGGGGCGCGCGCTGCGGCATGCGGTCGAAGTCCGCCACGACAGCTTCTGCACGCCCGCCTTCATCGCGCTGTTGCGGCAGTTCGGGGTGCCAGTGGTGTTCGCCGAGCACGGCAAATATCCGGCGATCGCCGACATCGCCGCGGATTTCGTCTATGCGCGTCTGCAGAAGGGCAACGACGAGGTCGAGACCTGCTATCCTCCGAAGCAGCTCGATGCCTGGGCGAAGCGATTTCAGTCCTGGGCCGAAGGCGGCGAGCCGGACGACCTGCCCCGCGTCGACAAGGCCAAGCCAAAGACAACACCGCGCGACGTGTACGCCTACGTGATCCACGAGGGCAAGGTGCGCGCGCCCGCGGGCGCGATGGAGCTGATCGCGCGAGTGAAATAACGGGAGGATAGGATGTGGCGGTGAAAAACCGGCTCTTCACCATCGGTTACGAGCAGACACCGGCCAGGGCCGTGCTCGACGAACTGGAACAGGCCGGCGTCAAGCTGCTAGTCGATGTCCGCGCCATCACGTCGTCCCGCCGTGCCGGCTTTTCAAAGAACCAGCTCGCCGCGAGCCTCGACGACCGCGGCATTGCCTACCTGCACCTGCGCGAACTTGGGACGCCGAAGCAAGGCCGGCTGGCCCGGCGCAGCGGCAAATTCGATGTGCTGCACGAAATCTATACAGCGCATCTGAAGACGCCGCAGGCCCGCGAGGAAATCGACGAACTCTCGGCGCTCGTTAAACAATCCGGGCCGGTCTGCATCCTCTGCTATGAGCGCGACCATCAGCACTGTCACCGCCGCTGGATCGCCGAGATCATCGAAGGACGCGACGGCGTCAAGGTGGAAAACCTGATCGCGCGGCGGCTGTAAGAACGACACCGGCCCAAGGTCTCTGGGGAAGTTCTCTCATTGTTCACTTACGCCCTCGCGATCGTCTGTTATCAGTAGTTGTACGTATATAGCGGTTGGGCTTGTGGGGGCTCAGTGCGTTGGGGGCGTCGCGTGCAGTGTGTTTGGCCGCCTTGCTGATGTGCACGACCATGGGTCGGCCGTTGGCCCAGCCTGCGGCTGCCGGTCCGCCGCTGGCCGACAATCTCAGCGGCGGCTCCAAACCCGAACGATTCCTGTTTTTCAGCGGCGTCGATCTCTGGCGCAACGGACAGGCCGGCTACGACGGGATGCTGCTGGCGCCGCAGGGCGACCTGAACAAGGACGGCCTCCTCATCCGCCTGTTCATGTCCGGCGATTTCGAGCGCTACGACACGCCGACGCAGCGCTTCACCACCAACATCTTCCGCGCTTCGGTCCTGCCAGGCTGGCGCGTCAAGCGCGGCAATGTCGAGATCAGGGTCTTCGCCGGACCGGCCGTCGAAAGTCATGCGTTGAAACCCGATATTCCGACCGACAAGCTGCGCGGCAGCCATTTCGGCGCCCGCGTCGCGACCGAGTTATGGTGGGAGCCTATGCCCGCGATGATGGTGGCGGCCGCCGCCTCGGCCACGACGATCGGATCGGGATACAGCGCCCGCGCGGCGGCCGGCTGGCGCCTCCTCGACCGCTTCTGGGCCGGGCCTGAAATCTCCGCATCCGCCGACGAGTTCAGCACCCAGTACCGGATCGGCGCGCACCTCACGGGCTTCAAGACGGGACCGGTCGAATGGTCGGTCGGCGCCGGCTTCGTTGAGGACAGTTTCGATCGCAGCGGCATCTATGGGCGCATTGGCGTTCTGTTCCGGAAGTGACGGGCTCAGGGAGCCTCGGGATCGAGGCTCAGACCGGCTGCACCGCCTTTTGGACAGCATCCTGCGCGGGGCGCCGCGATCAGCCGCGTTGAACCGCCGCCAGCGCCTGCGGCGTATCGATATCGAGAAATGCGCCGTGACCGTCAACCGCGACTTCCGCCACCACTTCACCATGGCGCGCGAGCAGATGGCGCGCACCGGCATCGCCCTCGAGCGACAGCAGCTCGCCGAAAAATCGCCGCGACCACAACACCGGATTGCCGCGACTGCCATCGCTGACAGGGACCGCGATCAGCATGCCCTGATCCGGGGCAAAGGCCGCGATCAGCCGATCGACGAGATGCGCATCGATCAGCGGCATGTCGCCGAGGCAGACCAAAGCGCCGCCAGCCTCTTTCGGAACCGCCGCGACGCCGGTCTTGAGCGAACCGGCGAGGCCAGTGTCAAAGTCCGGATTGTACACGAAGGTGACGTTCAACCCCCGCAGCGCGCGCTCGACCTCTGCGGCCTGATGGCCGGTGACGACGGTCACGCTCGATGCTTTTGATGCCAACACCTGCTCGGTCACGATGCGGACCAGCGGCTTGCCGTTCAGCTCCGCCAAAAGCTTGTTGGGGCCGCCCATGCGGGTCGAACGCCCGGCGGCGAGGATTACGGCCGCAATATTGCAATTGTTGTCGGTCGCAGGCGAAATGCGCGGTTGCGGCCGCGTCACGATTTCCATCAACAGACCGCCGACCCCCATGCCGGTCAGGTCGCGTCGCGCGACCTTCAATCCGGCAAGCAGGCGCATCAGCACCCAATCGAACCCGTTTTCAACAGGAGACCGTGCGCAACCTGGCGCGCCCAGCACCGGCACGCCGCGCGCTTTTCCGATCAGAAGCAGGTTACCGGGATCGACCGGCATACCGAAGTGCTCGACAACGCCGCCAGCGCCGGTGAGAGCCGCGGGAATGACATCGCGGCGGTCGGCAATCGCGGATGCACCGAACACGATGACCAGTTCAGCGCCGAGATCGAGCATCTCCTTGATCGCCGCCGTCAGCACGGCTTCGTCATGCGGCACGCGGCGCTCGGCGATGATCGTCGCTCCCGCGGGCGCGAGACGATCGGCGGTCACGCGCAAGGTCTTGTCGATCACCTTCGACGCGAGGCCAGGGAGCACGGTCGAGACGATGCCGACACGCTTGATGCGGTACGGCGCAATCCGCAACACATCGCGGCGCGCCGCCGCGACCGCCGCATCGCGCAGCTTCGCCTCGACGCCGAACGGAATCAGCTTGACGGTGGCGATCATCTCGCCCTGGACCACCGGCTTGTAGGCCGGGAGCGTCGCAAACGTGATGGCTTCGTCAACATTGTTGATACGGCTGACCGCTGTGCGATCGATCACCAGCACGCCGGCCTGCGCCGCGAACAGGTTGGCCCGGCCGGTGAACGCCCGCTCCACCGTGACGCCATCGCCGGCGACAGCTTTCGCGACATCCGCCGCCGCCACGTCCTCAGAGACATCGCCATCCTCGAGGCGGACGACGACGACCTCCTTCACGCCCGCCCTGATCAGCGCCTCGACCTCCACAGGCCCGATGGTGGTGCCCTTCTTGAGTACAAACACACCCTGCCGCAGCGTATGAACGGTGACGCCGCCGATCGCGTCGTCCGGAGTAGCAGAACCAAACTTCATGCCGCGCTCGCTTTCGGCAGCCGTAGCTGCGCCGTGATTTCCGCCATGATGGCCACGGCGATCTCGGAGGGTGAAATGGCGCCGATCTCCAGCCCGATCGGTGCATGGATGCGTGCGATGCCGGCCTCGGAAACGCCTTGTGCTTTGAGCCGGTCGGCGCGCGCGGCGTGGGTCTTCCGCGAGCCCAATGCTCCGATGTAGAAGCAATCGCGCTCAACCGCGTGCAGTAGCGCCGGATCGTCGATTTTGGGATCGTGAGTCACGGCAACGAAGGCTGTATAGTGATCGATGTTGAGCGGCGGCAGTGCGACGTCGGGCCACTCGGCGATCAACGGCACATCTGGAAACCGTTCCGGACTCGCAAACGCCGTGCGCGGATCGACCACGGTGACGTCATAGCCGAGCGAACGCGCCAGCGGCGCCAGCGCCTGGCTGATGTGAACCGCGCCGACGATCACAAGCTTCGCTGTCGGCGCGTAGACGTTCAGGAACAGCTCCCGGCCGTCGATTTCGACCGTCCCGCTCCTACCCATGCGCAGATGCCTGTCCAGCTCCGTATGCAAAGGATCGCCGGCGAGGTCGGCAGCCTTTACGACGCGCTGCTCGCCATTACCGATATCGGTAACCACGATCACCGGCCGCCGCGCGGCTCGCTCCCTGTTGATCTCTGCAAGCGTGGCAAGTTTCATTTCGCGGTCAGCCGACTTTCTCGACGAAGACACGGATGGTGCCGCCGCAGGACAATCCGACAGTCCACGCGGTCTCGTCACCGACACCGAACTCCAGCATCCTGGACACACCGCTGGAGATCACGTCCAGCGCCTCCGTCACCACCGCGCCCTCGACGCACCCGCCGGAGACCGAGCCGAGAAACGTGCCCTCGTCATTGACGACGAGGCTGGAGCCCGCCGGACGCGGGGCCGAGCCCCAGGTCTCAATGACAGTCGCGAGCGCAACGCCGTGGCCGGCCTTCTGCCAGTCCTCGGCCGCCTTCAGAATATCCTCATCGCGATCGAGCATGGCGGTCACTCAATTCAAGCTGCGGGGCGGAGGGGATCGCGGCGATGCGGTGCCAACGCCGGGGACAGCGCGGCGATCAGCCCCTCGATAGACGACAAATTATGCACCGGACGAAATTCGTCAACGTGCGGCAGCATCATTTTAATGCCCTGCGCCTTCGGTTCAAAGCCGTCATAGCGCAAAAGCGGGTTGAGCCAGATCAGGCGGCGGCAGGACCGGTGCAGGCGATCCATCTCGAACGCCAGTTTCGAGTCGGCCTCGCGCTCCAGCCCGTCGGTGATCAGCAGCACGATGGCGCCCTGCGCAAGCACGCGCCGGCCCCACAGCTTGTTGAAGTTGTGCAGCGAGGTCGCGATCCGGGTCCCGCCGGCCCAGTCCTCGACCACGGATGAACAGGCGGCCAGCGCCTCGTCCGGATCCCGCGCCCGCAGCGCGCGGGTAACATTGGTCAAACGCGTTCCAAACAGAAAGACCGAGACGCGCTTGCGCGCATCGGTGATGGCATGGAGGAAATGCAGGAACAGCCGGGTATATTCGTTCATCGAGCCGGAGATATCCAGCAACGCCACGATCGGAGCCGGCTTGTCGATCAGGCCGAGGCGATGAATATCGACGATCTCCCCGCCGGTGCGCAGGCTGCCGCGCAACGTCCGGCGCAGATCGAGCCGCAGTCCCCGATGATCGGGCCGGGTGCGCCGCGTGCGCAGTTCGGCCTGCGGCAGCTTCAACGTCGCGATGACCTGCGTGACCTCGGCGATCTCGGCCGCGCTCATCTGGGCAAAGTCCCGCTTCCGCAGCACCTCGCGGTCGGAGACGGAAAGCCGGACCTCCTGCTCCTGCGGCGCGTCGCGCTCACTGGCGATCGCCGGCTGCGACAGCGCCTCGTGAACGCGCCGCGACGCGGGCGACGGCGGCTTCTTTGCCTGGTCCGGCAGCGGGACCGAATCCAGTATGTTTTTCCATTCCTCCGCGACGCGGAAGAACAGATCGAAGGCCTGGGCAAAGATCAGCCCATGTTCGTGGCGCGTCACGAAAATCGATTCAAGCGTGGTGAAGACGTCGGCGCGGTTGCCGATGTCGATCAGGCGCAAGGCATTCAGCGCGTCGATGACGGCGCCCGAGCCCACCGGAAGGCCGGCGGCGCGCAGCGCACGCGCAAAGCCGACAACGTTGTCGGCGATCCGGCCAGTCGGCGGGTCGAGATAATTGATGGTCATAGCCTAATACCTTGGTTGTCATTCCGGGCGCACCACTTGGCGCGAACCCGGAATCCAGTAACGCGTTCAGGCTTCTGGATTCCGGGTTCAAGCTTCGCGTGCCCCGGAATGACGAAAAACTAACTTTCGCTAGTCGCTTCCTTCAACACCTTCTGCAGGCTGTCGCCCTGCATCCGGCCGATATCGTCCTGATATTTTAAGAGCGCGCCGATGGTGTCGCCGACAACCTGCGGCGTCAGCGAACGGGCATCGAGTTCGGTCAGCGCCGTCGCCCAGTCGATAGTCTCGGCGACGCCCGGATTCTTGTAGAAGTCCCGATTACGCAGCGCCTGCACAAAGCCGACCACCTGCTGCGACAACTTCGCGGAAATGCCGGGCACCTGCGATTTGACGATCGCCAACTCGCGCTCGGCTGAAGGGTAATCGACCCAATGATAGAGACAGCGCCGCTTCAATGCATCGTGAATCTCACGGGTCCGGTTCGAGGTCACGATGACGATCGGCGGCGCCGGCGCCTTGACGGTGCCGAGTTCGGGGATCGTCACCTGGAAGTCGCTGAGGATTTCCAGAAGATAGGCTTCGAAAGCCTCGTCGGCACGGTCGAGTTCGTCGATCAGGAGCACCGGCGGGCCGGCCACATCCGGCTCCAGTGCCTGAAGCAGCGGCCGTTTGATCAAATATTTCTCGGCGAAGATGTCGCTGGAAAGCTGCTCGCGATCGGTATCGCCGGCCGCTTCCGCCAACCGGATTGCAATCATCTGCGCGGCGCTGTTCCACTCATAGACGGCGGACGCGACATCGAGGCCCTCGTAGCATTGCAGCCGGATCAGCTTGCGCCCCAATGCGGCCGACAACACTTTCGCGATCTCGGTCTTGCCGACGCCTGCCTCGCCTTCGAGAAACAGCGGCCGTCCCATGCGCAGCGAAAGAAACACCACCGTCGCCAGCGACCGCTCGGCGAGATAGCCGTGCTTCGCCAGCAGCTCGAGCGTCGCATCGACGGAAGGCGGCTGTGCCGATATCGTCGTCATGATGAAACCTGACCGAACGCAGCAAGCATCTGCATATCATACCTTGCCGTTCGCGGCATCGACGGCGCGGCGCGCAAGCACCCCGATCAGATGCGCGCGATATTCCGCGCTGCCATGGAGATCGCTATTCAAGCCGTCCGCCGACACCGATAACCCATCGAGCGCCTTCGACTTGAAGCTCTTCTTCAAGGCCTCTTCGAATCCCGTCAGGCGGAACACGCCGCCCTCGCCGGCGCCGGTGACAGCAACGCGCACGTCCGACGGCCGCCTGGCGACGAACACGCCGACCAGCGCGTAACGCGAGGCCTGATTGCGAAATTTCTGATAGGCGGCCTTTTTCGGCAGCGGAAATATCACCCTGGTGATGATCTCGTCGCTCTCCAGAGCAGTAGAGAACAGGCCCTGGAAAAACTCATACGACTTCAGGCGGCGCTTGTTGGTGACGATAGTGGCGCCGAGCGCCAAGCAGGCCGCCGGATAATCGGCGGTCGGATCGTTGTTGGCGAGCGAGCCGCCGATGGTCCCCTTGTGGCGCACGGCGGGATCGCCGATCAGCCCGGCGAGTTCGGCCAGCGCCGGGATCGCCTCGCCCACGATCGGCGAGTTGGCGACATCGGCGTGCTTCGCGGTCGCGCCGATCACCAGCGAGCGCCCCTTCATCTCGATGCCGTCGAGACCTTCGATATGGGAGAGATCGATCAGATGCGCCGGGCTGGCGAGCCGCTGCTTCATGACCGGCACCAGCGTGTGGCCTCCGGCGATCAGCATGGCGTCTTCGTTCTTGACCAGCAGATTGGCAGCCTGCCGCACGGTCGCCGGTCGATGATATTTGAATGCGTACATGGCTCAGTTTCCCGGAATCGTCTCGCGGTGTCGCGATTCCAAACTCATGCACGATCCGATTTCGCCATCGCCATGGCGCCCGCCGCAATCGATTCGACAATGTTCTGATAGCCGGTGCAGCGGCAGAGATTGCCCTCCAGTTCCTCGCGAATCGTGCGGTCGTCAAGATCGTAGCCCTTGCGTCGAACCAAATCGATCGCGGTCATGATCATGCCCGGGGTGCAGAAGCCGCATTGCAAGCCGTGATGCTCGCGAAAGGCCTCCTGCATCGGATGCAGCGGCGCACCGTCCGCGGCGAGGCCTTCGATGGTCCTGACCTCGTGCCCGTCGGCCATCACCGCCAGCGTGGTGCATGACTTCACCGCCTTGCCGTCGAGATGCACGACACAGGCGCCGCATTGCGACGTGTCGCATCCGACATGCGTGCCGGTCAGGCGCAGATTCTCCCGCAAGAACTGCACCAGCAGCGTGCGGGGATCGATATTGGCAGTGGTCGGATTGCCGTTCACAATCAGCGAAATCTTGGCCATCGGCACTCTCTTTGGATGCACTGCCGCGATCCCCGATCGTAACATGATATGGGCCATCCCGATAATGGGCAACCTCATGCGGGGCAGCGCCGGTCATGACAAGGCGAAGCTTCGACGGGTCTATCCCTGAACCGCCTTGGCGAAGTTCGCAAAAAATTCGTCCGCCAGCTTCTTGGCCGTACCGCCGATCAACCGCTGACCCAGTTGCGCCAGCTTGCCGCCGGTCTGCGCCTCGACATCGTATTTGAGCAGGGTACCGTCGTCCTGATCGGCCAGCACCACGGTCGCATCACCCTTGGCAAAGCCGGCGACGCCGCCCTCCCCTTCGCCCGAAATCTTGTATCCGTTCGGTGGGTCGAGATCGCTGAGCATCACCTTGCCCTTGAAGCGGGCGGATACGGGACCGATCTTCATCTTGGCGACGGCCTGGAATTCGTTCGCATCGATCTTGGTCAATTCCTCGCAACCCGGAATGCAGGCCTTCAACACCTCGGGATCGTTGAGCTTGGCCCAGACCGCGTCGCGGGACGCCGCAAGCAGGACTTCACCGTTCATCGTCATGGCCATGCGTTGTTTCCTCGACCGCCTGCCGCCCCGTTCGACGGCGTTCGCCCTTCAAGTAGGGAACGGCGAATAAAAAAGAAAGAGGAGCGTGGTTGGAAGACGCCGCGCATAAGCATCGCGACGCGATCGGCGCGACATCCTGACCGACGATCCACGCATGGCGCGCTGAATAAATAAACGTAGAAGCGGTGTCATTGCCGGGCTTGACCTGGCAATCCATCATCTTCTGAAATGTATTTGTGAAGATCGATGGATACGCGGGTCAAGCCCGCGTATGACCTCTGAACGTCTTGACGGAGAATACCCGATGCCCATGATCGATGCCGACGGCTGCCTGCTGAATGTCTCCGTCGAAGGACGCGACGGCGGCCCGACCCTGATGCTGTCGAATGCGCTCGGCTGCACGTTGCAGATGTGGGAGCCGCAGATGGCGGCGCTGTCGAAACTGTTCCGCATCGTCCGCTATGACCGGCGCGGCCATGGCAAGTCCGGCGTGCCCCCCGGTCCCTATTCGATGGAGCGGTTCGGCCGCGACGTACTCGCGATTCTGGACGACCTCAACATCGCGAAGACGCACTGGTGCGGATTGTCCATGGGCGGCATGGTCGGACAATGGCTCGGAGCGAACGCGCCGGAGCGCTTCGAGCGCATCGTTCTCGCCAACACCGGTTGCTACTATCCCGACCCGGCCAACTGGCACACCCGCATCAAAACTGTGATGGACGGCGGCCTCGCTGCAATCGCCGACACCGTGATCGGCGGCTGGCTGACCGCCGATTTTCGCGAACGCCAGCCGCAGATCGCGGCGAAGCTAAAAGCCATGCTGAGTGCTTCTCCACCGGAGGGCTACATCGCCTGCTGCGAGGTGCTGAGTACGCTGGACCAGCGCGCGCTGTTGCCGCGCGTCAAGAGCCCCACGCTTGTCATCACCGGACGGCACGACACGGGGACGCCCGTCGCGACCGGCGAATACATCCGCAGCCGGATTCCCGGCGCCAGCATGACCATCCTCGACGCCGCACACATCTCTAATATCGAGCAACCGCACGCCTTCACCGAAACCGTGGCCGGCTTCCTGATGCAACGGTAGTCAGTCCATAAGCGCCCGCAGCCAATCACGCGGTCAAGGAAGCCGGTGCGATTGCTCAGGCGCTTGGGCTGCCGAAGGGATAGATTGCCGGCTCAGGCGGCCATTGCCGCACGGGCTCCGTTTTGCGCTGGAATGGCGGCTCGACCGCCATCAGGATCGCGCCGCCGAGCAGCAGCAGCAGTTCGGTCGCATGCAGACGTATCGCGGCCACCTCGCCGACCCGTGACGCCATCACCATGCTGCCGAACGTTATGAGGCTGCCGATGCCGAGCGCCATCGCCAGCGCCTCGTCACAACCGCCGGTTTTCCGGACCGAGGCGCGCGTCGTCATCAGCAGGAACACTGCGAAGAACACGACGACGGTCATCTTGCCGAGCGCCAGAAGCCAGGCGAAACGCACCAGGTTCACCGACGCGAAATGCAGGTGGTCGCCGAGGAAGAGCGCCACCGACACATTGGGAAGGTCATAGAGTCCGTGCACCGGCGACACCACGATCTTGAAGGCCACGGTGGTCCATACCGGAATGAAATAGAGCGCCAGCAATGCGCCGTTGACCGTGCTGATCCGCCAGGAGTTCGTCGACATGCCGCCATCCGCTGTTTGCGCGGCCGCTATCTTCCAGAACCCGGCGCGGCCTTGACGGCGATTAACGTCCGGTAAACGCGATGCCGCAATTGAAACCTTTTGTTTACCTTAATCGGCCCGTCGGCCTGTGGACAACGTGGCGGACCGCGAGCAGAAAAACACAATCCTGCCTTCGGCGGGATTCCTGGAAACCTCGGGAACTTTTGGTTGCCAGCTCCTGACGGCCTTTCCGGCCCAAGTTCTGCCGCTGTTAACCGGGCCTCTGGCACCTTGCCACGGCCGCTCGTGTGCCGCCGGAACCGGAAAGCGCGAGGGAATGCACAGCCGCCGGGCGCCTGGACGCGGTTGTCGCGGTTGCCGCTCCCGATTCCCACTGTTAGACATTGATTCAAGACGCGCCGGTCCGGCTGCCGGAGCCCATCACCGCGTCTGATATCGCCGCGTTGGGGACGCAGATTACGGCAGCGCATGGATTATTTCGCCCAGCAATTGATCAACGGCCTCGTGCTCGGCTCGATCTACGGCCTGATCGCGATCGGCTACACGATGGTCTACGGCATCGTCGGCATGATCAATTTTGCTCACGGCGACATCTTCATGATCGGCGGATTCATCGCCCTCATCACCTTCCTGATTCTGGTATCGATGGGCCTCACTGCCGTGCCGCTGATTCTGCTCATCGTGCTGCTGGTATCGATGGCGGTCACCGCCGTTTACGGCTGGGCCGTCGAGCGCATCGCCTATCGGCCGCTGCGACAATCGTTCCGACTCGCGCCGCTGCTGTCGGCGATCGGCATGTCGTTCGTGCTGTCGAATTTTTCCCAGGTCACGCAGGGTGCGCAAGTCAAGCCGATCCCGCCGCTCATCACCGGTGGTCATACCCTTTACGAACAGGGTGATTTCACGGTGCGGCTGTCCAACGTGCAGATCGTCGTCGTGATCACCACGGTGGTGCTGCTCGCGATCTTCACCTGGATGGTGTCGCGCACCCGGCTCGGTCGCGATATGCGCGCCTGCGAGCAGGATCAGACCATGGCGGCGCTGCTCGGCGTCGACGTCGACCGCACCATCTCCATGACCTTCGTGATCGGGTCGGCGCTCGCCGCCGTCGCCGGCATCATGTACCTGCTCTATTATGGCCTCGTCGATTTCTACATGGGTTTCGTCGCGGGCATCAAGGCATTCACGGCGGCGGTGCTCGGCGGCATTGGCTCGCTGCCGGGCGCGATGCTCGGCGGCCTCGCAATCGGGCTGATCGAAACCTTCTGGTCGGCTTATTTCTCGGTGGAATACAAGGACGTCGCCGCGTTCTCGATCCTTATCGTGGTGCTGATCTTTAAGCCCACCGGATTGCTCGGTCACCCTGAAGTCGAAAAAGTCTGACGGATCCGGACGTGGAAGCACCCGCTCCGAACCACCAATCTGCGACGCGCAGCCTCGGCATCGCCTTCATCCTGAAGAAAGCCTTCATCAGTGCGTTCGTGGCGCTCATTCTATTTTCGCTGATGATCGGAATCCGCACGGTCCCCGGGCCGAGCGGGCAACTGACCTATACGACGCGCTTCGGCGAACTCGCCGCGATGGTCGCCATTGTGTTTGGCGGCAGCATCGTCGTCGAACTGCTTCGGCATTGGTGGGGTCCCGCGGACGCCGTGCGGATCGTTCCGCTGCCGGTCCAGACCGGGCTCGACAGCGCGCGCCGGCTGCTGGCGCCGGCGCTGCTGATCTTCGCATTTCTGGTTCCGGTGATCTTCTACGACCAGCGCTATATCCTCGATCTCGGAATCCTCGTGCTGACCTATGTGATGCTGGGTTGGGGCCTCAACATCGTCGTCGGCCTTGCCGGCCTGCTCGACCTCGGCTACGTGGCCTTCTACGCGGTGGGCGCCTATTCCTATGCGCTGCTCGCCACCACTTTCGGGCTCGGCTTCTGGGAGTGCCTGCCGCTTGCGGGCCTGCTCGCGGCATGCTGGGGCGTGATGCTTGGGTTTCCGGTGCTGCGGTTGCGCGGCGATTATCTCGCCATCGTGACACTGGCGTTCGGAGAGATCATCCGCCTCGTCATCATCAATTGGCAGGATCTGACCGGCGGACCGAACGGCGTCAGTGGCATCCCGCGACCGACGTTCTTCGGCATTCCGCTGTCTCCCGGCGAGGATGGGCTTGCCGCAAAACTGGGCATCGATTTCTCCCCGACCCACCGCATCGTGTTCCTGTTCTATATCATTCTTGTACTGGCGCTGCTGACCAACTGGGTCACGATTCGCCTGCGCCGCCTCCCCATCGGCCGCGCCTGGGAAGCGCTGCGCGAGGACGAGGTCGCCTGCCGCGCGCTCGGCATCAACACCACGACGACCAAGCTGACGGCATTTGCAACCGGCGCCCTGTTCGGCGGCTTCGCCGGAGCCTTCTTCGCGACACGGCAGGGCTTCATCAGCCCCGAATCGTTCACATTCCAGGAATCGGCGCTGGTGCTTGCCATCGTCGTGCTCGGCGGCATGGGGTCGCAGCTCGGCGTTGCGCTCGCGGCGCTGGCCATGATCGGCGGCTTCGAGCTTTTCCGCGGCTTCGACCAGTACCGTATGCTGGTGTTCGGATTCGTCATGGTGCTCCTGATGATCTGGCGCCCGCGCGGCCTGATCGGCCACCGCGCGCCGACTGTCTTTCTCGAGCATAACCGAGCGATCTCGTCCGACCTCGTCAAGGAAGGCCAGGGATGAACGGCGGCGATGACATCCTTGCCGTCGAGCACCTGTCGATGCGCTTCGGCGGCATCGTCGCGGTCAACGACCTGTCCTTCGCCGCGCAGCGAAACAAGATCACCGCGCTGATCGGGCCGAACGGTGCCGGCAAAACCACCGTCTTCAACTGCATAACCGGATTCTACAGACCGAGCGGCGGTTTGATCCGGCTCGTGCACGCCGACGGTGCGGTTCTGCACCTCGAACGCTTGAATGACTTCCGGATTTCCAAGCTGGCGAAAGTCGCCCGCACCTTCCAGAACATCCGGCTGTTTCCGGGGATGACGGCGCTGGAGAACCTGATGGTCGCCCAGCACAACATGCTGATGCGCGCATCTGGCTTCACGCTGCTCGGGCTGCTCGGCCTACCGTCGTGGCGCACGGCGGAGCGGGATGCGATCGATCGAGCACGATCCTGGCTCGATCGCATCGGCCTGCTCGACCGCGCCGATGACGCTGCCGGAAACCTGCCCTACGGCGACCAGCGCCGTCTCGAAATCGCGCGCGCGATGTGCACCGAGCCGACGCTGCTTTGCCTCGACGAGCCCGCCGCCGGCCTGAACGCGCGGGAAAGTGCCGCGCTGAACGAACTCTTGCTGGCGATCCGCGCCGACTGCGGCACCTCGATCCTGATGATCGAGCATGACATGTCGGTGGTCATGGAGATTTCGGACCACATCGTGGTGCTGGACTATGGCGTCAAGATCGCCGACGGCGCGCCGCGCGCCATCCGCGACGATCCCAAGGTGATCGCGGCTTATCTCGGCACCGGCGACGACGAGGACATCACGGCCGGATACACCACATGACCGTGCCGCAAAGCGAAGCTCCAACCGCTCCCTCCTCGCAGGATACCCCCCTGCTCGCGATCCGCGGGCTGCGCGCGTCCTACGGCAAGATCGAGGCGCTGAAAGGCGTGGACCTAGTCATCAGGCCCGGCGAGATCGTGACCCTCATCGGTGCCAATGGCGCCGGCAAATCGACGCTGATGATGACTATTTTTGGCCGCCCCCGCGCCAAGGCCGGCAAGGTCGAGTTCGACGGCCGCGACATCACCGGCATGGCGACCCACGAGATCGCGCGGATGCATATCGCACAGTCTCCCGAAGGACGACGAATTTTCCCACGCATGAGCGTCGCCGAAAATCTGCAGATGGGTGCCGACGCAACCGGGTCGGGCGAAGGCGACCGCGCGGCGAACCTCGAGCGCGTGCTGACGCTGTTTCCGCGCCTGAAGGAGCGCCTGACCCAGCGCGGCGGCACGCTGTCCGGCGGCGAGCAGCAGATGCTGGCGATCGGCCGCGCGCTGATGAGCCGCCCGCGACTGCTGATGCTGGATGAGCCGTCCCTCGGCCTCGCGCCCCTGATCGCCCGCCAGATTTTCGATGCGATTCGCACGCTCAATCGCGAGCACGGCCTGACCGTGCTGGTGGTCGAGCAGAACGCCAACCATGCGCTGCGGTTGGCGCACCGCGGCTACGTCATGGTCAACGGCCTCATCACGCTCAGCGGAACCGGTGCTGAACTGCTGGCGCGGCCAGAAATCCGCGCGGCATATCTGGAAGGCGGCCGGAAAACCTAGACTAACCTTCGCTGCTTTCGCCGGGATGAGGCGGCGAAATTCCGTTCGATTACCGCGCCCGAGTGACGCGCAACCTCAAATTGGCGATGACTTCGCCGCCGTTTCAGCCGACAATGGCGCCGGCTCGTAACCTGGCACCGCGCCGGACCTTCCGTCAAAGATCATCGCGAGGATCCCGTATGACATCATTGAAGCTCATCGGCCTGGCCTTGGGGGCGTCACTCGCCCTGTCGACAGCAGCGTTCGCGCAGGACATCACCATCGCAGTGGCCGGCCCGATGACAGGCGGCGAATCCGCGTTCGGCCGGCAGCTCAAGAACGGCGCCGATCAGGCGATTGCCGATCTGAACGCCGCTGGCGGCGTGCTCGGCAAAAAGCTCGTGCTGTTCGTCGGCGACGACGCCTGCGATCCGAAGCAGGCCCGCTCGGTCGCCGAAAAGATCGCCAGCCAGGGCATCCCATTCGTGGCGGGACATTACTGCTCGTCGTCGTCGATCCCGGCCTCGGAGGCCTATGCCGACGGCAACGTGCTGGAGATCACGCCCGCCTCGACCAATCCGCTGTTCACCGAGCGCAAGTTGTGGAATGTCGCCCGGGTCTGCGGCCGCGACGATCAGCAGGGCTTGGTCGCCGCCAATTACATCCTCAAAAATTACAAAGGCAAGAACGTCGCCATTCTCAACGACAAGACGACCTACGGCAAAGGCCTCGCCGACGAAACCAAAAAGGAGCTTAACAAGGCCGGCTTCCAGGAGAAAATGTTCGAGTCCTACAATAAGGGCGACAAGGATTTCACTGCGATCGTCTCGCGCATGAAGCGCGACGATATCGACCTGGTCTTCGTCGGCGGCTATCATCAGGAAGCCGGATTGATCGTGCGCCAGATGCGCGATCAGGGCATGAAGACCGTCCTGATGGCGGGCGACGCGCTGGCCGCCAAGGAATTTGCGTCGATCACCGGTCCGGCCGCCGCGGGTACGCTGTTCACCTTCGGTCCCGATCCGCGCAAGAAGCCGGCGGCCAGGATGATCGTCGATCGATTCAAGGCCAAGGGCGTCGATCCGGAGGGCTACACTCTCTACACCTATGCGGCGATGCAGGTGTGGGCACAGGCCGCCGCCAAGGCCGGCACGACCGATCCTATGAAGGTCATGAAGGTCATCAAAGCGGGCGCGTGGGATACCGTCCTCGGCAAACTGGAATTCGATGCCAAGGGCGACGTCAAGCAGATCAACTATGTCGTCTACAAATGGGACGATAAGGGCAACTATGCCGAGCTCGACCCGGGCAAGGGCACCTGAGACGCCCGCCGTCCCGCCCTCAGCGTCGTCCCCGCGAAAGCGGGAGCGGGGACCATACGCCGTGTCGTCGATGATGCGGAAGGCGATTGTTACCGTCGATGGAAGGCGGCACAGCCGCCGTTGACCTCAGGGGTTATGGGTTCCTGCCTACGCAGGGACGACAAAGCGAACGCCTGCTGATTATCCGAAATTCTGCAGCGCCGGAAAGGCCTCCAGCAACCAGATACTGACGTTCGAAATGGTGCCGGTGAGGAATGCGATGCCGGTCAGCACCATCAGCACGCCCATGACGCGCTCCACCGTATTGAGGTGACGCTTCATGCGCTTAAGCAGCGAGGCAAACTGTTCGATCATGAGCGCCGCCAGCAGGAACGGGATGCCGAGCCCTGCCGAATATACGGCAAGCAACCCGGCCCCCTTCACGACAGTGGCCTCTGCCGCCGCTACCGACAGGATCGCCGCAAGGATTGGCCCGATGCACGGCGTCCAGCCGAACGCGAAAGCGAGCCCCATCACATAGGCGCCCCACAGGCCGACCGGCTTCGGTGCGGTGAGCCGTCCTTCGCGCATCAAAAAGCCGATCCGCGTCAGCCCCAGAAAGTGCAGGCCCATGACGATGATAACGATGCCGGCGGCGATCGACAGTTGCGCCGACCAGGCCCGGATGAAGCTGCCGATGAAGCTGGCGCTGGCGCCGAGCGCGACGAACACCGTGGAAAAGCCGAGCACGAACACCAATGCGGCCAGCATCACGGCCCGCTTCGAGACCCTGGTCGTCTCGTCGTGGGCCACGTGTTCGATGGTCGCGCCGGTGAGATAGACCAGATAGGGCGGCACCAGCGGCAGGACGCAGGGCGACAGGAAACTGACAAGGCCCGCGACCAGCGCGGCGGGAACGGAAACGTCGTGAATCATGAGGCTACTTGCCCTGCGATGACGCCAGGACGCAAGGCCTTCGCTCCCTTTCGCACCATTTGTGATCGAACCGTGATCGGTTGACCCTGGCGCGCCCATGCCGTCTCATCTGACGGTCAGCCGGTCTCCGGCGCCCGAACGAGGCCGAACCATGAAGAACCTGCTCACCGACGTTCCCGGCGTTCGTGTCGGCCACGCCGGTGACGCAGCGCTCGCCTCCGGCGTCACGGCGGTGCTTTTCGATCCCCCGGCCGTCGCGGCGATGGACGTGCGCGGCGGCGGGCCAGGCACGCGCGAAAGCGCCCTGCTCGATCCGGTCAACACGGTGGAGCGAATCGACGCACTCGCGCTGTCAGGCGGCTCCGCTTTCGGAATTGAAGCCGGCGGCGGCGTTCAAGCCTGGCTCGCCGAACGGGGGCGCGGTTTCGCGATCCGTGACGCCGTTGTCCCCATCGTACCCGGCGCCGTCGTGTTCGATCTCTTGAACGGCGGCGACAAGCGGTGGGGCCGTTTCGCGCCCTATCGCGATCTCGGCTACGCCGCGGCAGCGGCCGCCGGAGACGACTTCGCACTCGGCAACGCCGGCGCCGGGCTCGGCGCCACCACCGCCAATTTGAAGGGCGGCCTCGGCTCAGCGTCGGCCGCTACGCCGGGCGGCGTGCGGGTGGCGGCGCTTGCGGTGGTCAATGCGGTCGGCAGCGTCACGGTCGGCGACGGCCCCTGGTTCTGGGCCGCGCCATTTGAATCGGATAGCGAATACGGCGGACGCGGACTGCCGCCGTCGTTCGCGCCGGACATGCTGACGATGCGATTGAAGGGCAGCCCGGCGACAACCGTCGGAGAAAATACCACGCTCGCCGTCGTCGTAACCGATGCCGTGCTCACCAAACCGCAAGCCAGACGGCTGGCGATCATCGCGCAAACCGGCTTCGCGCGGGCGATCTATCCGGTGCACGCGCCGCTCGACGGCGATGTCGTCTTTGCCGCCGCCACCGGCGAGAAGCCGATCGATCCGCTCGTTGGATTGACCGAACTCGGCATGGTTGCGGCCAACACGGTGGCTCGCGCGATCGCACGCGGCGTCTATGAGGCCGCAGCGCTGCCGTTCCCGGACGCGCTGCCGGCATGGAAGGATCGGTTCGCGCGATAAAGATTTCTTCTCGCGCCCGGCGGCGCCTGCCGCGGTTTGCGCTGGTACGGAATACTCTTTATGTAACGAGGTATCTATTTCAGTATACATACGTATACGTACTAAAATATCTGCGATACTTAAGGTTAGTTTCCGGTATAACTTGAGACGACGATGTGACCGGCCGATGGTCTCCCGGTGCGCGCTACCGCGCACGTCAACAGTGGAGAAACGTCATGAAAAAAATTCTCGTTCTCGCCGCGGTCGCCAGCGCGTTCATGAGCGCGCCGGCCTTCGCCAAGGGCCAGGGCATCGGTATCGGAGCGAACGTGCTGACCGGCCGCGGCGGCGTGATCGGGCTGCTCAACGGGCGCGGTGCGCTGGTCGTCCACACCGCGGTCACCACCGGCAAAAACGGCGTGCTCGGCGCGGTGCTCGGCCGCAGTAACGTGCTGGGCGGATTGCTCGGCGGCGGATGCGGCTGCCACTGAACGTCGGTGGAAGGCGGACGGGGGCGACCTCGTCCGCACCCGCGGCTCACGCGCCGGAGCCACTTTTCGGCCCCGGCGGTTTGGCGGAAAAGCGCTTTGTGATCGACGACGTGACCACAAGTCCGTTCGCATCGTCGCCGGAGATCAGCGAGCCCTTTGCATAAGCGATATCGATGCCGAGCGTCAGGTCGTCGTCGATGTTGCGGGTCGCGCCGACGCCGCAGATCAGCGTCCGCGCACGAAACGGCGAGTCCAGATAGTCGGATGCCGCATAACCAACCGAAGCCGCCAGCGTCACCTCCGGCTCCACGTTCCAGGAGACCTTCGCGGAATATGCGGTGTCGATGGTGATCGGCGAGATCGGAAACGTGGTTTCGCCCGCGCGGCGCCACGCAGTCAGATCGATTCGAAAAGGCGCTGCACGCCAGGTCAAACTGGCATCGAACAGCGTTCGATTGACGTTGGTGAAATCCGGATCGTGCCATGTCCCGCGTAACTGCGAGACGGAGGCAAACGCGGTCACGGCGTCGTCGGCATATTTCGCGAATAGAAACGGCTGCACCCTCTCGTTGTGGCGACGATAGCCGAACACGTCGAACTCCTGCAGATAGCGCCGCACCGACAGGTTCACGGACGCGCCGAACTCGGACTTGCCGCTGACGAGACTGACGCCGGGGATCAGCGTGCCCCGCAAATACTGCTGCGGGTCGGGAAGAAAATCCTGAAAGATCGCGTTGGTCTGGTTCAGGCTCGACCGGCCTCCTTCCGCGGTCGCGAACAGCTTGATCGAGCCGTATCGGGCTTCACCCCTGACCGACTGGATCAGGTCGGTCGAGCGCAGATTGTAGGTGCTGGTGTCGGCAATGGTCGATGTGGAATCCAGCTTGAGATCGTCGTCGCCGATCGAACCGCGCAGGATCACCTTGCCGCCGCGAGCGGGCGTCAACAGCGGCTGCGCATAGTGCGTCGCATTGGCTTCCGCCGCGACACCCAGCGTGTAGCCGTCGGCTTTCATTCCCGCCGCCAACGCCGTGTCGGCGGCGATGAAAGCGCTGCCGCGACCCTGCCCAATCGAAAACTGCGGATTGGAATCGAAGCCGCCGCGCAAGCGGAACGACGCGGTGAAGTCGTCTTCAGCGGAAGCGTGGGAGCCGATGAGACCGACGCAGCCGGCGATCAGAAATACTTGTGGTATATACATACGTCCCTCGCAATACTTTGCAGAGGGAACGATTACTTGAAGGATATGGTTATCGGATCATGAAAATCGACGTCGGCGGCGCAATGATACGGATGCGGCGAACCCAAGGCTACCACCGGTAATCGCAACGGCTACGGATATTGTCAGAAAATGTCATTCCGGGGCGGCACCATCGGTCGGCAATTGCCGACCTGAGGTGCGAGCCTCAATGTGCAATTGCACATCGGAGAATCCGGGATTCACAAATTCTTCTCATGATACTGGATTCCCGACAGCCGCTAACGCAGCTTCGGGAATGACGGCCCGGTCGTCTGCTAAACGCTGACCGAGAGCGATTGAGTAGCCGACGCGGAGATCGCCTGGGCTTCGCGCTGGATCGCCTGCTGCATGAGGTTGTAGGACGATGACGCCGTGCCTGACATCGACGAAGACGGTGGTGACGTCAGCGTCACCTGGGTTCCATCCGCAAGCGTGGTCGTGGTGGTTACCGATCCGTCGCCATTGGTGATCGAGGTCGATGAGTCGAGCGCCGCGAGCAGTGAATCGGAACTCGACCCTCCGCTGGCACCGCTCGATCCGTCCGCGCTGCTGGAGCCGTCTGAACTCGCGACAGAGTGACGGTGGCCATGACCGTGTCCGTGGCCGCCTGCGCCTTTCAGGGCCGATGCCATCTCGTCGAGGCTCACCGAACCGTCGCCATTCGTATCCAGCTTGCCGAACACGTCGTCGGCCTGTGCCAGATTGGTGCCGCCCGCGCCGAGCGCGCTCTCGAATTCGGACTTGCTGATCTGGCCGTCGCCGTTGCCGTCGATCTGCGAAAACAGATCCTGTAACGCGCTGGATGCGCTGGTGGTGGTCGGCGCGCCCGACGACTGTCCCTGTGCCGCCAGCAGCGCGCTCATGGTCGCTGGCGCGATACAGTTTCCGCCGCCCGATCCCGACGAGGGGCCGGGACTGGTTGAGACCGTCGCCGTGCCGGCTGGATCGAATGATGCCGTTGCGGACGGACCGAACCCGGTCTTGACCGGCGAAGAGGTCGATGACGTCAGCGATTGAAATGCATCGATCGCCGACGACGCGGCCCCTAGGGCAAACAGCATGGCCATACTCCCGATAGGTGCCGCGCGCGGCGGAAGTCCCGTTCGGGAATCATTCGAGCAAGCGCCGTGCCACCATAGAAACACGATAGAATATGGAGTTTCAGCGCAACGCCCCGGCGAAACCGAGGCAAAACGTGCCGCCCGCGGGCAGAACTTGCCGTGCCTGCGCCCCGAAGCCATTCCGGATTCGGACGGATGCCACGCATTGCTCCCGGCCGCGGCCCATGTTAGGCGAGGCTCTCTCAAGCCCGCAGAAATTTCCGGAAACGTTCATGTCTCAGACTTTTGCGCCGCGTCCTCTCGTCATCGCACCGTCGATCCTGGCCTCGGACTTCTCGAAGCTGGGCGAGGAGGTCCGCGCCGTCGATCAGGCGGGCGCCGACTGGATCCATCTCGACGTGATGGACGGCCATTTCGTGCCGAACATCTCCTACGGCCCCGATGTCATCAAGGCGATGCGACCGCACACGAAGAAGATTTTCGACGCCCATCTGATGATCTCGCCCTGCGATCCCTATCTGGAAGCCTTCGCCAAGGCCGGTTGCGATCACATCACGGTTCACGTCGAAGCGGGGCCGCATCTGCATCGCTCGCTGCAGGCCATTCGCAACCTCGGCAAGAAGGCCGGCGTCTCGCTCAATCCCGCGACCCCACTCTCCACCATCGAGTATGTCCTCGACATGGTCGATCTGGTGCTGGTGATGTCGGTCAATCCGGGTTTCGGCGGCCAGAAATTCATTTCCTCCGCGCTCGACAAGATTCGGGATCTGCGCGCGATGACGGCGGGGCGGCCGATCGACATCGAGGTGGACGGCGGCGTCGCGCCCGACGTTGCGGGCGAGCTCGGTGCCGCCGGCGCCAATGCCTTCGTGGCGGGCTCGGCGGTGTTCAAGGGCGGCACGATGGAGTCCTACAAGGCGAACATGGACGCGATCCGCAGTGCCGCCGCCGCGGCGCGAGGCGAATTGGTCTGACGGAACGCTTAAGACCATCCGCATTATTCCGGAACGCATCGAAAATGCGATCCGGGACTCCGCGTCTTTGAAAATGCCGATGCGGCGGATATGCACCGGAGGCGGGAAAAGCCGCGTCCAAATCGCTCTGTCAATTGACACGGCTTTGACACACTTCTAAATGACCGACGACGGTTCTCCCTCGGGAGATCAAAAGGGAACGTGGTGCGGGATCATCCCAACGCCATGGCTGCCCCCGCAACTGTAAGCGGCGAATCTGCGTCACAGGCCACTGGGACATCTCGGCCCCGGGAAGGCGACGCAAGGTCACGACCCGCGAGCCAGGAGACCTGCCGTCAGCCGTGGTCACACGCGAAGGTGTCAGTCGGGGACTACAGACATCCGCTTCACCGGCGCCCCCGGGGCTCCTGTGAAACCTCGTTCGCTGTGACGTGCCACCGACGTCCTGCCGAGGTTTCCTCATGTCTGCCGCCTTCGTTTCCGGGCTTTATCGCAGAAGCCTGCTTGCCTCCACCGTCCTCGCGTCCGTGGGGTCGATCGGCCTGACCACGCCTTCCCTCGCCCAGCAATCCGCTTCTCCCAACCTGCTGCCACCGATCCAGATCGCGCCCTTGCCGGAGAGAACGACAGATTCGCCACCGCCGTCCCACCGCGCAGCTTCGCGGTCGCGCCGTGCGACCCGCTCCGCCTCTCGACAACCCGCCGTCGGCGATGCCCACGCTCCGGGCGCGACAGCATCCGTTATCGTCAGCACGACCGGTGTCGTGACGCCCGCAGGCCAGTTGGCAAGCTCCGTGACCGTCGTCACCGAGAAGGATATTCAGACCCAGCAATACCGCACCGTCCCGGATATCCTGAACACGGTCCCCGGTTTGAATGTCATACAAGCCGGCGGACCGGGCGCCCAGGCGTCGGTTTTCATGCGCGGCACCAATGCCAACCACACCAAGGTGATCGTCGACGGAATCGACATCGGCGATCCTGGCAACATCAATGGCGCATTCGACTACGCTCATCTTCTTGCGGCGGACATTCAGCAGATGGAAATTCTGCGAGGCCCGCAGAGCGGGCTCTACGGTTCCGACGCGATCGGCGGCGTGATCTCCATCATCACGAAGAAGGGAGAAGGTCCGCCGCGCGCCACGGCGTCAATCGAGGCCGGCTCGTTCAACACCTTCAACCAGACGCTCGGATTGAGCGGCTCCGAACAGAACTTCAATTACGCGGTCAACGTCGCTCATCTCCACGCCGGAGACATTCCCGTCACCCCGCAGGAACTGCTCCCGCCGGGACGGAAAGCGATCGGGAACAACTACGACAACAAGACCTATTCGACCAAGCTCGGGGTCGATCTCAATGAAAACCTGACCGTGAATTCGGTGGTTCGCTACACCGACGCGACGCTGCTGTTCACCGGGGATAGCGGATTTCCGAGCTTTCCCAATGCCGCGCAGAGCACGCACGCCGTCCAGCAGCTCTTCAACCGCGAAGAGGCCGTATGGTCGCTGTTCGACGGACGGATCAAGAACTACTTCGGCGTCAATTACACCAACAGCAGAGGCTACGACATAGGTCCGGGAGATCCGGTTGCGACGGCCACCACGGGCACGCGGCTGAAGTTCGACTGGCATACTGTGGCCGAGATTGCGCGCGACAACAACCTTATCGTCGGCGCCGAGCAACAGACCGATCGCATCGACACCACCGATCTTGCGGCTCAGAACGGCAACAAGGCCGGATTCATCGAGTTGCAATCGGCGTTTGCGAAACGCTTTTTCCTGGTTGCGAATGTCCGCGAGGACTCCAACGACCGGTTTGGCGAGCATGGGACCTACCGGATCGCGCCGGCGGTTATCCTTCCCGTCACCGAGACGAAACTGAAAGCGAGCTACGGCACCGGGTTCAAGGCGCCGTCGTTGAGCCAATTGTACCGGGACTATCCTGCATTCAACTTCTTCGCTAACCCCAACCTGAAACCGGAAGACAGCAAAGGCTACGATGCCGGCTTCGAGCAGCCTCTATTCAACGATCGCGTGCGGTTCGGCTCGACCTATTTCCACAACGACATCACCAACCTGATCGATTATAATGATACGTTCACATCGTTAGTGAATGTAAACAGCGCGACAACCGAAGGCACCGAAACGTTCGTCTCGGCACAGATCACAAAGTGTTTCGGCCTCCGCGCGGATTACACCTTCACCCGTGCCGTCGATGCCACCACCGGCCTGCAACTGCTGCGCCGGCCCAAGGACAAGTGGAGCGCGACGGCGACCTGGCTGCCTATCGATCAACTTACGTTGTCGGCGACGGTGCTCCATATCAGCAACTGGATCGACGTCACCCGCGACGGCTCGGCCTCCGGAATTGTCGCGCCCGGCTATACGCTTGTGAATTTGCGTGGCGACTATGCCATCAACGATCAGGTCAAGGTGTTCGGACGGGTCGATAATCTCTTTGACGTGCGCTACCAAAATCCGACCGGATTCCTTTCGCCGGGCCTCGGGATTTTCGGCGGCATCCGGGTCGCAAGTTACGGGGTGCAATAGCGTTGGGCGGCGGTTTGGCCGGAGAGAGGCGGCTTCCTGAAGCGGGACGGGGGTGACGATTCCGGGCTCGTCGCTTCGCGACGCTTCGGAATGACGACGTGGCAGCTCAAGCGTTTCACGTTTTGACGGAAGCGCATTCATCAGATGTCATTGCGAGCCAACGGGCCGGCGCAAGGCGCCGCCCGTTGATAAACTCCGCGAAGCAATCCAGGTCTTTCTTCGGAACTTTCTGGATTGCTTCGGCGCGATGCGCCTCGCAATGACGGCAACCTGATTCCGTATAAGTATGAATGGCTCTAATCGATCGGCCGTCCGGTCATGGCCGCAAGTTCGCGCACGAGACGATCCGACATTTGTCCGGTCACCGGCATCCGGCGAGTCTGCTCGAATTTCCGGATCGCGGCCTGGGTGTCGGTTCCGACCGTTCCTGTCGGCTTCAATTGGCCATAGCCGTATTGCGTCAATGTCCGCTGGACTGCGGCGACACGGCGCGTCGCGTTGATAAGATCGGCGACGGGATCGCTATGCGCGGGCGCCGGGATTGGCGTCGGCGGATGCGGGCTATGCGCGTGCAGCGGCGCGGTGGGCCTGACAACACTGGCGACAGTATCGTCGGGCTTTGTCTCCGCCGCCTTCGTCTCACTGGCGCGCAGTTCTGCCGGCTTGGCCTCGGCCGTGTCCGCCTCGACCGGTCGGGGCTTCGGCAGCGGGTTGACCTGCCGCAACGCCAGCGGCATCGCGACGCTTGATCCGAACATCGGCGACGGATGATGGCCGGCCTGCATGAACATGGCGTTGGCGACAATCGCGCCGACAGCGGCAAAGGCGAGCGACCCCGCAAGCAGATCTTTCGGGCTGTGCAGGAGAATGCGCATGGCGAGACCGCGTTCTTCGTCAACCTCGCTTGTCCCGGTAGCCACGCTGCGACGCCGTGGCCGCACCACATCCTCTCCAACAGCTTTTCTAGGCACTCTTCTTCACCCGATAACCTTGATCCTGCTTGCCGGGGCGCGGTGCGGGCGTCAGCGTCGCGATATTGTCCGACGACGGCTCGGCTTCGGGCACGTCGACGCCGGGCACGAATGTCAGCGGCAACATGACGGTCACCGTGGTCCCCTCCTCCACCTTGCTCTGCACATCGATCTCGCCCCTGTGCAATGCAACCAGGCTCTTGACGATCGACAGCCCGAGTCCGGTCCCTTCATGGCGCCGCTGGTAGGTTTTTCCAGCCTGAAAGAAGGGGTCGCCGATCCGCTTGAGGTCTTCCTGCGCGATGCCGACGCCGTTGTCCATCACGCGCAGCACCATGCGCGATCCCTCGACGCGCGCCGAGATCGTGACCCGGCCGCCGCGCTCGGTGAACTTGACGGCGTTCGATACCAGATTCAAAACGATCTGCCTGAACGCGCGCGGATCGCCGGTGATCTGCGGCAAATCCTCCGGGACGCGGGTGACGAGTTCGATGCCGTTGTCGCGGGCCTTGAGCGCGAGCAGGTTGCTGCTGTTGAGCAACACCTCGCGCGGCGCGAACGGCTCGGGCAAGATCTCGAAGTTTCCGGATTCCATTTTCGATATGTCGAGGATGCTGTTGACCACCGACAACAGATGCTGGCCGGAATCGTTGATGAGTTGGGCATACTCCTTGCGCCGCGCCGCATCGAGCGACAGGGCATCCTCCTGAACCATCATCTCCGAAAATCCGATGATGGCATTGAGCGGCGTTCGCAGCTCGTGACTCATGGTCGCGAGAAACCGGGTCTTGGCCGCATCGGCGCGTTCGGCGGTGGTAAGCGCCAGATCCAGCGCGTGCTCCTGATGTTTCCGGTCGGTGATGTCCCGCATCACTGCGACGACTTCGGGTTCGGCGGACGTTCCGGCGGCGGAGGCCGGCTCAAGCGGCCGGCACCGCATTTCCACCCATATAAAGTCCGTGGAATGGCGCGCCTCTCCCTGCGGATCCCGCGCGACGTCGCGCCTGAGCCTGAATTCGACGCTTTGTCCGTCGTTGCCGAGCGCAGCCGCCGCGAGCGCGGTGAGATATGCCGGGCGATCGGCCACGTGGACCCGGTCGAACAGGCCATGGTCCTGCAATTCCGACACCGGCGCGCCAAGCAGGGCTTCCGCCGCAGGCGAAATGAACTGCACGGCGCCGTTGCGCCTGTGGCGCGAAATCACGTCGCACATGTTGCGCGCCAGCAGGCGATAGCGGCCTTCCTCGACATTCAGCAGCGAGGTGCCGGTGCGCGCCAGCGCTTCGGCCCCGAACGCCACCCCGGCGGCATAGAGGGTTGCGGACGCAATGCCGAAAGCCATAAAGACACCGTGCGCCGCCGCGCCGGCATCTAGCGACGGCAAAATATCAAGGTAGCTCATCGCAATCAGCGCGAGCACGCACAAGACTGCGAGCGTCGAGGCAAACCCGACGACGCGGCGGGACGCGGACAGTGCCGCCTCCAGCGGAATCACGACAAGCCAGACGGCCGCGAACGATCCGATCCCGCCGGTTGGAATCGCGATCATCATGACGAGACCGGCGAGCGCGAGCGACGACAGCACATGCGCGCCTTCGTAGCGGCCGGTCCGCGACAGGAAATAGGACAGCAGAATCGGGACAACGAGCCAGGCGAAAGCCGCTACCTCAAGCGCCGTCGGCGCGCCGCGGATCGCGAGATAGACCGGAAACGCTGCGAGCGCGACGAGGCTCCCGAGCAGCCGCGGCCCCATGAAGGTCCGATGACGCGCCCGCGTCAACGCATCGTATCGCGCCGACGGATGCAGCAGGGCGTCGAGGCAGTCCTGGATGATGGTCAATGCAGTCACGTCGCTTGCGCTTCAGCCTACGTCGTATCAGACGCGCCGGAACGCCTCCGTTTTCGTTGGCGCAAACGTGTCAGAGTGAACTTAAGCGAACGCTAAGGCAGCGCTGCCCGCGACCAAACAATCCGCGCGAGGACCGTTTTCCCGCCCGGCAGCGGCTGCATTCGGCGCGAATGGTGAATGCAAGGTTTCCATCACCTGTGCGGACGATGTCGTGAAATCACGATGCCGCCGGCGCGAGGGCGGCCGCGACCACCGCATCAATCGAAAATTTACGCCGAATCCGGTTCCACCACCGCTTGCAGGATTTTCTTCGCCTGAAGGGGCGGCGGAGATACCCGAGATTCAGAACCGCTCTGATACGCAAGGGGCAGATTGCGGAATTCAACGCAACGGGACGAAAAAGACGCATAGGGACGCGACATGTTTTTCCTGCTTCGTATGGCATTCTGGCTCGGGCTCGTGCTCGTGCTGCTGCCGAGGGACAAGGCGCCGGACGCGGACAAGGGCCCGCAGATCGGCGCCTCCGAGGCCGTATCGGCTGCGACGGCGGCGGTGTCGGACATGAGTCAATTCTGCACACGTCAGCCCGCCGCCTGCGAGGTCGGCGGTCAGGCCGCGGTCGCGATCGGGCAGCGCGCCCAGGACGGCGCGAAAAAGCTGTACCGGATCATCACCGACAAGCGCGCTCCCGACCATACCGGGTCGATCGACGCCATGGCATCCGCCGAAGATACGCAGCATGACACGCTGACGCCGGAAGATTTGCAGACCGAATGGCATCTCACGGCGCCGGAGGGCGTCCCGGCCAACTAGCAGCAACCTTATGATTCGAGTGTGGTTTTGGCTCAGAGAGCCACCTAACGAGGCGGAACAATTTCGGCAAGGATCGCCGCGCCCATATCGATTTTTCCCGCTCCCGGCCCTATATAGGGCTCGTACATCACACATATGGACATACGTGTCAGGATGACGATCGACGAGATCAGGGACAACTTTGCGATTCTGGACGAGTGGGACGACCGCTATCGGTACGTCATCGAACTCGGACGCACCCTTGAACCGATGAGCGAAGCCGAACATTCAGCCGCCAACAAGGTGCAGGGCTGCACCAGTCAGGTCTGGCTGTCCCTCACGACCACCCGCGACGCTGACAGCGAACCGGTGCTGACCTATGTCGGCGACAGCGATGCGCATATCGTGCGTGGCCTGGTCGCGATCCTGCTGACGCTTTATTCCGGCCGGAAGCCGCAGGCCATTCTCGATGCCGATGCGATCGCCATCTTTGACGAACTCGGCTTTCGTGAGCACCTCACGCCGCAGCGTTCCAACGGGCTGCGCGCCATGGTCGAACGCATTCGCAGGGACGCGCGGGCAGCGCTGGCCGACGCAGCCTGACCAGCCAGACCGCGACCGGCGCCTCGCCGGTATCTGACTGAGCATGATCTCATCCGAAACCGGTTTCCACTTTTCGGGATCATGCTCTATCTGATCGAGCATGATCCTATCCGAAAACCGGTTTCCACTTTTCGGGATCATGCTCTGGCTTGAGCAAGACGGAATCATCGTCATTGCGAGGAGCGCAAGCGACGAAGCAATCCAGTCTTTCCTTGCGGCTCCTGGATTGCTTCGCTCGGCGCAAAAATTGGCAAGAGCCAATTTTGTTGCGAGCTCGCAATGACGGCGAAGCTGATCTGGCCTCGTCCTATTCTATCGCCTACCCGCTCGTAAAGGTTGCGTCGCTTGCGAGCCACGTCCGCACATGCGTGCTATGCCCGGCTCGCGCTTCGCTCGCCAGACCGTAGTGCCTGGCCAGCTTGTCCAGCGCGAGTTGCAGCACGACCTTTGCCGATCGCGGAGGCCAGCCGCGTTCACGTTCGACGTCTTCAAGTCCGCGCAGAAAGCAACAGACATCCATCAGCAGGCCGGAAAACTCCGGCCCGCACGCCTGCAGCGCCAGCCGCACCCGCTGCCGGGACGCGACGATCAGATCGGTCATCTCACAGGCGCTCGTTCCGGACCCGCGCGGCCGCCCTCCGGTCGGCGCCGACCAGTTCGAGGTCACCCGCGGCGTCAGATTCCCGCGCGTAAAATCCGCGCGCAACCGTTCGCCGGCGACGAACTGGTCCGGGCTGATCATGGCGCGTCCATCGCGGCCCTTGCGGCGCGCCAGCCAGGCGAGAGGACTCTCGCTGTCGTTGGCCAACACGGTCGCAACGCCCGCGTCGGTCATGATCTCGCGCTCGGCAAGCGTGAGATGCTGCGCGCGAAACCGGTCGACGACTTCGGCAGGCCGGCTCTTCGGGCGGCGCGTCGCTTTGCCGACGCCGCGATCAGACGCCGACATCGGGCGTTCCATCGAGGCGTTCACCGGAAGCTACGCACGTTGTTTCGAGCACCGCGAGCCGGCGGTCCAGTCTTGCGTCATCGCGGCTGTCTTCAACCACGCGGCAGGCGTGGGAGACCGTGGTGCGGTCGCGGTCGAAAGCGCGGCCGATCGCCTCGAAACTCAGCGCAAAACCGACATGCGCCAGATACATGGCGACCTGCCGGGCGTATGCGGCGCGCGGGGCGCCGCGAGTGGACGCCATCACCGTCGCGGCATCGAGCCCGAATTCGTCGGCCACCAGCCCCGCGATGCCGTGACAGATTCGTTTCGCCGAGGTTGGCGACCGCCGGATGGTTGCGGGCGACGTGGACAGTGAGGTCAGAAGCATGGAAGCAGCCCCATTTTAGGAATATAATCATATATCCTAGAGGCTCTTTCTATCCCGGGGATAGCATTTTTCAAGATAAAGAAGGATCAGGCAGAGACATCCGCCGCTCGTTCTCGGATATTATTCCTAAAATTGGACGCCGGAAAGCCCTTGGCGTTATTTTCGCCGCCGGCGCTGCTGGCCGAGGCCCATGTTTTTGGCCAGTTGGGATCGCGTTACCGCGTAGTTCGGGGCCACCATGGGATAGTCCGCTGGAAGCTTCCATTTGTCCCGATATTGCTCGGGGCTCATGTTGTACTGCGTCCGCAGATGGCGCTTGAGCGATTTGAAACGCTTCCCGTCCTCCAGGCAGATCAGGTAGTCGGCGGTCATCGATTTCTTGACGGACACGGCGGGTTTGGCCGGTTCTGCCGGTGTTTCGCCCCGGCCGGAAGACACGCGCGTCAGGGCGGCGTGCACCTGGCTGATCAGCGCCGGGATTTCCGATGCCGGCGTCGTGTTGTTGCTGAGATAGGCCGATACGATCTCCGCCGTGAGGTCGAGAAAACTCTTGCCCGCTGTATCGCTCATGATCTCAATCTTCCGGATCGTAAAGCAGCATCGATACGCTCGGAATAGCGCTCAGAATCTGCCTTTACATGGCAAGTATGAGCGGATTGCTGCCGGCATGACAAGAACGACACGCGCATGTGCGGGGTTTATTTCGGAGATGACCGGTCGGGGCCCTGATCCAGATGCGCGCGCAATTGATCGATCGATGCGAATCGCATCATGCCCTCCGGCAGTTGCGCCTCGATCGTACCGTCGGAATAGAGCGAATAGGCCATCCCGTCGACAACGCCGGATCTCATCACCGTGACCGCGGAAGCGCTCTGGCCATGAAAGCCGGACGTTCGCTCGATTCTTGCCCTGGCAGACGAAGCCACGGACGACGCGCGGCCCGGCTCCGGGCGCGATCGCTCGGACCGCGGCCAGGGATCGTCGAATGATGGCGGCCGGGGCCCTTCGAGGTCCGGAGCGTGTGTCGCAGGCGCAGGCGGAGACAAGCCGGCGAGACCCGATCGTTCCGCCATCGCGCGCTCGCGCTCCTTCCTCATGGAGGACGCGAACAGGAGATTGCGGCGCGGTTTCAGCGGTGACGGCGCATCGGAGGATTCCGGAGGCTCAGGCGCTGCAACATCCGGGACGGCAGCGGCGCGATCGCGGGTGAACGTTTCCACTTGCCAGGGCGGCGACCGAACGGAAGGCGTACCTGTCGGATCGCTTGCCGCGCCAGGCGCGGCGCGATCGGCATCCCACAGCGGCGGGTGGGTGTCCTCGATGCCCCTGCCCGGCGGAATCGGCACACGGAGATCACCGCCGCGATGATCACCGCCGCGATCAGCGGCCTCGGCTGCGAAGCGCAGCCGGTCTGCGACCGCCCGCAATTCGCGGACGACAAGCGACAGGCTGACCATGATCAGGCCGGTGCAGGAAACCACCGCGCCGGACATAATCAGGGTATCGCCGAAGCTGAACTCCTTGACCGGGATCCCGAAGGCGACCGTCACCAGACCGGCCACGAACACACCGATCCCGACGACGACTAAAAGCACATTCATTCGTAAGCTCCGCCCCCCAGTGACGATAGCGTCATAACGTACGCCTCGCCAGTCGCGAATTCGTCTCGGAACGCTAAAGCTGGTAGCCGAGACCGCAACCCGCTCGAACTTGCCCGACCGCGGAATTGGTGTAGGCTCGCGCCATCACCCTCTACATAGCGAATCCAGACGCCGCCCAATTCCGGGCGGCGTTTTCATGTGAGCGTGAGGATCGCTTCAGCGCGGTGCCTCCGCGAGCGCCACGAGGATCCGCGCCCACGACCGGATGCCCTTGTGAAAACTCTTCAGGTCGTACTTCTCGTTCGGCGAATGGATGTTGTCGTCGTCAAGGCCGAAGCCGACCAGCACGGTGTCCAGACCCAGCGTGGTCTTGAAATCGGCGACGATCGGAATCGACGCGCCGCAGCCGATCAGCAGCGTCTCCTTGTTCCATTCCTCGGTCAACGCCCGCTTCGCGGCGGCCAGCGGCTTCATGTTCCAGTCGAGCGCAATCGCGGGCGCGCCCGCGTGATCGAGAAACTCGACCGAGCAGTCCGCCGGCACGCGCTGCTTCACAAAGGCACGGAAGGCGGCGCGGACCTTGTTGGGCTCCTGACCTTCGACGAGGCGGAACGAGACCTTGGCCGATGCCTGAGCCGGAATCACGGTCTTGGAGCCCTCGCCGGTATAGCCGCCGACGATCCCGTTGATGTCGCAGGCCGGCCGCGACAACACCTGCTCGATCAGCAGACGGTCCTTTTCACCGGCGGGGAGCGAAAGTCCGATCGGCTTCAGGAACCTGTCCGGCGTCAGATCGAGCTTCGCCCACTGGGCGCGGATATCGGCCGGCAAATCCTTCACGCCATCGTAGAAGCCGGGAAGCGCGATACGGCCGTTGTCGTCATGGAGGCTGCCGAGAATCCGGGTCAGCACCCGGATCGGGTTTTGCGCGCCGCCGCCGAAAATGCCGGAATGCAGGTCGCGGTTCGCGGCCTTGATGACCACTTCCTCATAGACCAGTCCGCGCAGCGACGTGGTGATCGCCGGCGTATCGGGATCCCACATGCTGGTATCGCACACCAGCGCGAAATCCGCGGCAAGATCCTTCTTGTTCTGTTCGAGGAACGGCACGAAGTTTTTCGAGCCGACCTCCTCCTCACCCTCGATCAGGATCGTCACGTCCAGCGGCAACGAACCCGCCACCGACATCCAGGCGCGGCAGGCTTCGACGAACGTCATCAACTGGCCCTTGTCGTCTTCCGCCCCGCGCGCCACGATGATCTTGCGGCCGTCGGCATGGTTCGTAACCACCGGTTCGAACGGCGGACGGGTCCACAAATTCAGCGGATCGACCGGCTGAACGTCGTAGTGGCCATAGAACAGGACGTGCGGCCGCGATCCGGTGTTGCCGTCGCTTTTGGCGACGATCGCGGGATGGCCCGCCGTCGGGCGGACCTCGGCGGCAAATTTCAGCGTCGCGATATCGGCGGCGAGATGATCGGCCGCCGCCTTGCAATCCCCGGCGAATGCCGGATCGGCGGAGATCGATTTGATGCGCAGCAACGCGAACAGCCGCTCCAGGCTGTTGTCGAAATCGGCGTCGATGTGGTCGAGGACCGTTTGCAGTTGTGATGTGCCGGACATTTGGTTTTCCCTGAAGTTACGGATCGGACAACCCCTCAGATTCTTTCGGGCGGCGCGGTCGAATGCGGATCGGTCGCCGGTGACGGGTGACGGATGTGCCACGCCAGCGCGGCGATCATAACGAACGTCGCCACGAGATTATTTCCGACGGCTTGAAGAATTTTCGGAAACACCGGCAGCGACAGCGCCATCAGTGCAAACGATGCGCCCAGTGCCCAGCGCGAAATCGCCCGCGCCTTCGGCCGGAGGTCGAAAGCGGAACGCTGAAACAGCACCGTTATCGGAAAGAACAGCCACACGAAGTAATACTGCCGCGCCAGCGGCGAGGCGATCGTCATCAGGCAGAACAGAATTCCGACTTCCTCGGCGGTCGATCTCGGCGTCATTTTCGATCGTGCCGGAATGATGACGATAAAGCCCAGCCCGATCGCGGCAAAGACGGCCAGAACGACGGCGTTCGCGGTCTTGTAGTCGAGATCGGCGAGGTTCATGTACTGCGCCGGCTTGGCGGGATCGATCTGGTTGTAATTGACCGGGCGCACCAACCGATGCGTGACGGCGATGATCGACTGATTGACCCAGGACCAGTTCTGGGCGTCGCGCTGCCCGAACCCCTGCTCCGAGTTCGATCCGACCATGCCGCGATACCACGTTGTCAACTCCGAGACGTTGCGCTCGAAGCCGCGGATCGGAGCCGGCGCCAGAAACAGGAGAATGCCCAGGAACGCGACCATGCTGGCCGCGCTGGCCCATCGGCGGCGCCATAACAGGTAGGGCAGCACGGCGACGGGAAAGACCTTGATGGCGGCCGCGAGCGCAAACATGCTTCCCGACAGCCATGCGCGCCCCTGCCAGAGCCACAGGAAGCCGAGCAGCATCATGGCGAGAAGAACCAGATTGGGCTGCCCGAGATCGAACATGTCGAAGACGAAGGTGATCGTCACAAGGCCCGGCAGGGCCTCAAGCCAGGGATCAGGCCTTCTGCCCGATCCGGTCATGGCGTTGGAGAGTTGTGCCGTCATCCACCATGCGACGGCATTGAGAAGGCACAGACCGAGATACAGCGGAATTTTTCCGAAATAGCTCGGTATCGCGAGCAGGATGGCCGACAGCGGCGGGTAAAGGAAGGCAAAGCCGTCGTGCGGCCCTTGCGGATACAGATCGCCGCCGTGCAGGACTTGCTGACCGGCCCAGTACCACAGCGAATAGTCCTTGGTCTTGCCGTGTCCCCAGATCTCGGGGACCAGAACATCGGCGGTCAGCAGAATACAGGCCAAAAGAAACAGGACATCCAGCGGACGCCGGAACGATGGCCATCTCAGCACGAGCATTTTTCCGTTGTCGACGCGGCGGCATCTTCGGCACGCGCCTTGCGTTATCAGAAGCGGCTCCGGCTGCAAACCGTTCCTCTGTCGGCAATGCCGCAGAGGGCGCGAAGGAGAGCATCGCCGCCCAGCGCGTTATCGCCGCAGCAATCCCCCGAGCGCGCCGCGCACCAGCGCCCGCCCGACCGAGCCGCCGAGCGAGCCGCCGACCGACTTGCCGAGATCGGCGACGATCCCTCCGACCACTTTGTTGGTAACGGAGCGCGTGACGCTGCGCGCGATCACCTGTCCCGTCGACATCCTGCCGCGCGGCGTATTGGTCCCGAACACGGCGCCGACGATCGATCCGATCTGACCGAGAATTCCGCCTTCCGCCGGTGCATCGGCGGTCGCCGCGGTCCCCTCGACGCGCTTCTGAAGCATCTCGTAAGCGGACTCGGAATCGATCGCGGTGTCGTATTTTCCCTTCACCGGACTGCCGTCCATGATGGTCTTGCGCTCTTCCGCGGTGATCGGGCCGATCCGCGCAGACGGCGGCCGCACCATCACGCGTTCGACCACGGCCGGCGTACCGTTGCCTTCCAGGAACGACACCAAGGCCTCGCCCTTGCCGAGTTCGGTAATGACCTGCGCCGTGTTCAGCTTGGGGTTTGGCCGGAACGTCTGCGCCGCCGCCGCGACCGCCTTCTGGTCGCGCGGCGTGAATGCGCGCAGCGCATGCTGCACCCGGTTGCCGAGCTGGCCCAGCACCTTGTCCGGGACATCGATCGGGTTCTGGGTGACGAAATAAACTCCGACCCCCTTTGAGCGGATCAGACGCACGACCTGCTCGATCTTGTCCATCAGCGCCTTGGGCGCGTCGTTGAACAGAAGATGAGCCTCGTCGAAAAAGAACACCAGCTTCGGTTTCGGCGGGTCGCCGACCTCGGGCAACTGCTCGAACAGCTCCGACAACATCCACAGCAGGAATGTCGCATAGAGCTTCGGACTCTGCATCAGTTTGTCGGCGACAAGAATATTGACCATGCCGCGGCCGTCGCGATCGGTGCGCATGAAATCCGTCAGCGACAGCGCGGGCTCGCCGAAAAACTTGTCGCCGCCCTGGTTTTCCAGCACCAGAAGCTGGCGCTGGATAGTCCCCACGGTCTGTTTCGAGACATTGCCGTATTGCGTCGTCAGGTCGGCGGCGTGTTCGGCGATAAAGGCGAGGATGGCCCGAAGGTCCTTCATGTCGAGCAGCAGCAGTCCCTGTTCGTCCGCCACCCGGAAGGCGATGTTGAGCACACCCTCCTGAACGTCGTTCAGATCCATCATGCGGGACAGCAGCAGCGGACCCATTTCCGAGACGGTCGCGCGCACCGGATGGCCCTGCTCGCCGAAAACATCCCAAAAAATGGTCGAAAATTGATCGGGCTGGAAGGCAAGGCCCATATCCTTGGCGCGCTTGAGTATGGAATCCTTGGCTTCGCCGGGCTCCGAGATACCGGACAGGTCGCCCTTGATATCTGCGGCGAATACCGGCACTCCCGCGCGAGAAAATCCTTCCGCCATCACCTGGAGCGACAC
Organism: Nitrobacter sp. NHB1; assembly: GCF_036964665.1. NCBI lineage: Bacteria > Pseudomonadati > Pseudomonadota > Alphaproteobacteria > Hyphomicrobiales > Nitrobacteraceae > Nitrobacter > Candidatus Nitrobacter laanbroekii. The sequence continues at coordinate 461,544 of NZ_JBAMDA010000001.1, read as the reverse complement.
GGTTTTTCCGGTTCCCGTGGCGCCGGTGACAAGACCGTGCCGATTGGCGAGACCTAGCGTCAGCCACGCCGGCTGCTCGCCTTTGCCGATGAAAATACCTTGATCGGTATCGCCGATCCCGGTCGCCGTTTTCGCCATGATCGCCTCTTCGTGATCTCGCCGAGCAGCATCATCCTACTTCATGTTATGTACCGATTGAAACCGGCGAACAGCCGCGAGCCTTTCGAAAATCATCGCACTGAACGATCGCGGACATAGTCGCGGCTGTGCTCCACCCTGCAAATGACGGGTGACTCGCGATGTTTTTGGCATGAATCCGGCAGTCGGTCTTGCATCTCGGCAACACTCCTCAAGCGATTGACGGTCAATCGTCGTTTGTTCTGCCTCGTCGCTTGTATTTCGTATCGCAAGAGTCTCATGATGAAATCATAAACAATGAGCCGGCGATCAACCGGTGGAGGCGGGGTACCATGAACGAACTGGTCGAGCGGCGTGCCGCGAGAGCCGGCGCCGATTCTGCTGTCGCGCGAACAACCGTCAACACGATCCCGGACTTTCAGCGCAAGGAAGGTCCTGCCGACAAGATTCAATCGCTGATCGGCACGATAGCCGGCGCGGAAAACGCGGTCGAACGGACGCGATCGTTTCCGGGATGCCGGACCTTCGCCGATTCGTATCAAGCACCTTCGTATTCCTGAACGCCATGACATATCCAATCGCCAAGCTCGAAGGTCTGACCGCCGTCGACGCCAAGAAGCTGAGGTCCGTCGGCATCCGGACGACAGATGCCTACCTTGAAGCAGCCAGCACCTCGAAAGGCCGCAAGGCGCTCGCCGCCAAGACCGGATTCAGCGAACAGCAACTGCTGGAGTGGGCCAATCACGCCGACTACATGCGTATCCCGGGGATGGGCAACGGCAAGACCAAGCTGCTGCGCGCGGCCGGCGTCACCACGGTACGGGAATTGACGCATCGTAACCCGGCTCGTCTGGCTCAGGCCATGAAAGACGTGAACACCAGGCGCAAGTTCGTCAGCGTTCTGCCGTCAGAGAAATCAATCGGCGATCTGATCGCGCAAGCGCGCAAGCTTCCGCTCAAGATCACCTATTGAGCCACCCCTTCTGCGTCTCCGACGAGGCTTTTTCGCGCCTTGACACCATGTTCGGGACCGCGCAAAGCCAGCGCATGACGGCGGCAGATTCCATATCCAGGCATATAACGGATGACGCACGTCATCCGCTGCTGCATGCGCTGCTGTCGCGGCCATATCCGGCGGTCATGGGGGTCTTGAACGTCACCCCCGACTCGTTCTCCGACGGCGGTCAATTCATCACGCCCGACCGGGCGCTGGCGCAGGCGCGCCGCATGATCGCGGAAGGGGCCGACATCATCGACATCGGCGCCGAATCCACCCGCCCCTACGGATCGCAGCCGGTCTCGCACGACGAGGAGATGCTGCGGCTGAAGCCGGTGCTGGCCGCCGCCGTCGCGCTGGGCGTTCCCGTGTCCATCGACAGCATGAAATCGTCGATCGTCGCCTGGGCGTGTGAGACCGGAGCCGCGATCGCCAACGACGTCTGGGGTTTGCAGCGCGATCCGGACATGGCGCGCGTGGTCGCCGCGCACAATGCGCCCGTCATCGTGATGCATAACCGGGACAAGGCTGACGCCAGCCTCGACATCATGCAGGACATCGCGGCATTCTTCGAACGATCGCTGGAGATCGCGGCGAAGGCCGGGATTCCCGCAGGTCATATCGTCCTCGATCCGGGCATCGGCTTCGGCAAAACCCAGGAACAGAGCATGGTCGCGCTGGCCCGGCTCGACGAACTGCGGACGTTCGGCCTGCCGATTCTGGTGGGCGCGTCGCGCAAGCGTTTCATCAGCACGGTGGTGCCGTCGGAGCCGAAGGAACGGCTCGGCGGCTCGCTCGCCGCGCATCTGATCGCAGCACGAGGCGGCGCACGCATCATCCGCACGCATGATGTGGCGGACACAGTGCAAGCGTTGCGCGTGGCGCAAGCCATCGATTCCAGGACATAGTCAGGGATCATCAGACCATGACCGGTACGATCTTTATCCGCGGCCTTGTGATCCATGCGCAGCACGGCGTCATGAAGCACGAGACCGAAGTCGGCCAGCGCTTCGTGATCGACCTCGAACTGTCGACCGATATGTCGGAATCCTCCCGGACCGACCGCCTGGTCGATACCGTGTCCTATTCCAATGTGGTGGCGACGGCTAGCGCCGCATTCAAGAATGCCAACTACAAGCTGCTCGAACGCGCCGCGGGCGCCGTCGCCGACGCGGTGCTGGCAGCATTTCCGCGCATCAGCACGATCACGGTCACCGTGCACAAGCCGCATGCCCCGATCGCGGCGATCTTCGAGGACGTCGGCGTCACCCTCACCCGCAACAGGGAATAGCCGTCGCCATGGCCAGCGTCCTGATCGCGCTCGGTGGCAATGTCGGAGACGTCCGGCAGACTTTTCGCAAAGCCATCGCCAACATCTGCGGCATGACGCAGGGTGCGCTCGTCGCCCGCTCGTCCGACTACGCCACCCCGCCATGGGGCGAGGAAAATCAGGATCGTTTCGTCAACGCCTGCATCGAGATCGATACCCGCCTCGACCCGCACGCGCTGCTGTTCACGCTGCACAAGATCGAGAAGAAATTCGGCCGCGACCGCAGCAAGGAGACACGTTGGGGTCCGCGCACGCTGGACCTCGATCTGATCGCCTATGACGATGCCGTCCTCGACAAGCCGGAGTTGACGTTACCGCATCCGCGCCTGTTCGAGCGCGCGTTCGTGCTGGTTCCGCTTGCCGAAATCGCGCCGGATCGCATGATCGCGGGGCGAACGCCGACCGCGGCGCTGGCCGACGTATCGAGCGCCGGAATCGAGCGCCTGCCCGACCTCGACTGACTTGGCCGTCAACGCTTGGCCGTCAACGCTTGCCCGCAAACGACTGTTTGGCTTGTCCGCCGCCTCATGGCATTTTGCGCAAGAGCATGATCCCGAAAAGTGGGAACCGGTTTTCGGATAAGATCATGCTCGATCAAAAAGATAAGGCCAGAGTCTGATTCAACGCAGTTGAATCAGACTCTGACAACCGGCTTTCCGGAAACGAGCGCACCAATGCCCGCTGCCCCCGACGATGTCGTTGCCGATCCGCCGCTGGCCGCCGATTTCGCACCGGCCACCGCCGCCGACTGGCGCAAGCTAGTCGGTGGCGTCCTGAAAGGCGCGCCGTTCGAGAAGCTGATCGGCAAAACCTATGACGGTCTCAGGATCGAACCGATCTATCCGCGCGCGCAGAACGCGCACGCGATCGGCGGTCGCACCGCAGCAGTGCCATGGCGGATCATGCAGCGGATCGATCATCCCGACGCCGCGCAGGCCAACGCGCAGGCGCTGCACGACCTCGACAACGGCGCTGGCGGCCTGACGCTGGTGTTCGCCGGCGCCAATGGCGCGCACGGGTACGGACTGCCGCCGACCCTGGAGGCTGTCGCAAAAGTTCTCGATGGTGTTTTTCTCGACGCAGGCATCTCCATCGCGTTGCAGATCGGGCCGCAGTCGCGGATGGCCGCGATCCATCTCGCCGATTACGTCAAGGGCAAGGGCTTCGATCCCGCCGCCTGCGACATCCGCTTCGGTCTCGATCCGCTCGGCGCCTGCGCGGTGTGGGGATCGAGTCCGTATACGTGGCCCGAAATCGTCCCAGTGGTGGCCGGTGCTGCGAACAATCTCGCCGCCCTGGGCTTCAAGGGTCCCTTCATTGTCGCCGACGGCCGGGTGATCCACGACGCCGGCGGATCGGAGGCGCAGGAACTCGCCTTCGTGCTGGCGTCGGCGGTCGCATATCTCCGTGGCCTCGAAAGCGCCGGCACCGCGCTCGAGACTGCGCGCGGCATGATCTACGCGCGGCTCAGCGCCGACGCCGACCAATTTTTGACGCTGGCCAAATTCCGCGCGTTGCGGCTGTTGTGGGCGCGGATCGAGCAGGCTTGCGGCCTCGCGCCAAAGCCGTTGTTCATCGCCGCCGAGACCGCGTGGCGGATGCTGACGCAGCGCGACCCTTACGTGAATATGCTGCGCGCCACCGTCGCCACGGTTTCGGCGGGGCTCGGCGGCGCCGACAGCCTGACCGTGCTGCCGCATACGCTGGCGCTCGGATTGCCGGACACCTTTGCGCGCCGCATCGCGCGCAACACCCAGCTCATTCTGCTGGAGGAATCCAGCCTCGCCAAAGTGGCCGATCCGACGGCAGGTTCGGGCGGCATCGAGACGCTGACGCGGCAGCTTTGCGAAGCGGCATGGACACAATTTCAGGAGATTGAAAAAACAGGCGGGGCATTCGCGGCGCTGACGCAAAACCTGATTCAGCGCAACGTTGCCGCGACGCGCGCGGCGCGCGAAGCCAATGTCGCAAAACGCCGCGACGTGCTCACCGGCGCCAGCGAATTTCCTGACCTGCATGAGAAGTCTCCGGAAGTGCTGGATGCGAAGCCGGTCGCACTTGCGCCCTATGGCGAGGCGAAAATCAAATTCGATGCGTTGGCGCCGATGCGGCTCGCCGCTGTTTTCGAGAAACTGCGCGACCGCTCCGACGCGATGCTTGCAGCGATCGGCGCGCGGCCGAAAGTCTTTCTCGCCACTCTCGGCACCGCCGCCGACTTCACCGCGCGCGCGACCTTCGCCCGCAGCTTCTTCGAGGCCGGCGGGATCGAGGCGGTCGATCCTCCCTCGCCTGTCGCCACCGGAGATGTAAAGACAGCCACCCTCGCCGCCGCCTTCAAGGCGTCCGGAGCACAATTGGTCTGCCTGTGTTCCTCGGACGCGGTCGATGCCGATCAGGCGGCTGCCGCGGTGCAAGCCTTTCATGCCGAGGGCGCACGCCATATCTATTTGGCTGGACGGCCCGCCGACCAGGAAGCCGCGCTTCGCGCTGTTGGCGTGGAGAACTTCATCTTCGCGGGCGGCGATGCATTGGCGGTGTTGAACGACGTCTGGCGGCGACTGGAGCAACGATGACCGATCAGGTGAAACCGTCGCTGACCGGCGGCTGCCAGTGCGGCGCGATCCGCTTCGGGCTGACAGCCTCGCCGATGCGGATCAGCATCTGCCACTGCCGCATGTGCCAGAAGGCCGCTGGCGCACCGTTTGCGTCTCTCGCCGATATCCCGCGCGAGAACTTTCGCTGGACCAGGGGCACGCCCGCGACGTTCCGCTCGTCCTCCATCGCGGAACGCGCTTTCTGCGCCGCCTGCGGCACGCCATTGAGTTTCAGCCGCATCAGCGGCCCATGCATCGAGATCATGACCGGCGCTTTCGACCGGCCCGACCTGCTGGTGCCGACCCGGCAATATGGCACCGAATCCCGGCTCGGCTGGGTCGCGACCATCGTCAACCTGCCGAGCCATACCACAAATGAAAATTACGGGGCGGAGAAGATGGCGACCATCATCAGCCACCAGCACCCGGACCATGATTGAATGACAATGACCCGCATTCCGAATTTCGCCGATGTCGCCTTCGCGCCGGTCGCGGCTCCTGCCGCCGGCGGCAGCGCCGAATCATCCTCGGAATTTTGGCTGACGCCCGAGGGTATTCCGGTCAAATCCGCTTACGGCGAATCCGATCTCGACGGCATCGACTTCCTCGACACCTGGCCCGGCATCGCGCCTTACTTACGCGGCCCCTACCCGACCATGTATGTCAATCAGCCGTGGACTATCAGGCAATATGCGGGGTTCTCGACGGCTGAGGATTCCAACGCCTTCTATCGCCGCAACCTCGCCGCTGGCCAGAAGGGGCTGTCGGTCGCCTTCGACCTCGCCACCCATCGCGGCTACGACTCGGATCATCCCCGCGTATCGGGCGACGTCGGCATGGCCGGCGTCGCGATCGACTCCATCTACGATATGCGCACGCTGTTCGCCGGCATCCCGCTCGACCGGATGAGCGTGTCGATGACCATGAACGGCGCGGTGCTGCCGATCCTGGCGCTGTTCGTCGTCGCCGCCGAGGAACAGGGCGTGCCGCCTTCGAGCCTGTCGGGCACCATCCAGAACGACATTCTCAAAGAATTCATGGTGCGCAACACCTATATCTATCCACCAGTACCCTCGATGCGGATCGTCTCCGACATCTTCGCGTTCACCTCGCGGAAGATGCCGAAGTTCAATTCCATTTCGGTCTCCGGCTACCACATGCAGGAAGCCGGCGCGACGCAGGACCTCGAACTCGCTTATACGCTTGCCGACGGCGTCGAATATGTCCGAGCCGGACTCGCGGCCGGCCTCGATGTCGACCGTTTCGCGCCGCGGCTATCGTTCTTCTGGGCGACCGGCATGAACTTCTTCATGGAAGTCGCCAAGATGCGCGCCGCGCGGCTGTTGTGGGCCAAGCTCATGAAGCCGTTCAATCCGAAGAATCCGCGTTCGCTCTCCTTGCGCACCCATTGCCAGACCTCCGGCTGGTCGCTGACCGCGCAGGACGTCTTCAATAACGTGATCCGCACCGCGATCGAGGCGATGGCGGCAACGCAAGGCCACACCCAGTCGTTGCACACCAACGCGCTCGACGAGGCGCTGGCGCTGCCCACCGATTTCTCCGCGCGCATCGCCCGCAATACCCAGCTTTTCCTGCAGCAGGAGAGCGGCACCACGCGCATCATCGATCCCTGGGGCGGCTCCTATTACGTCGAGCGGCTTACGCATGATCTCGCCGTGAAGGCGTGGGGCCATATCCGGGAAGTCGAGGAACTCGGCGGCATGGCCAGGGCAATCGAAGCCGGCGTGCCGAAGCTGCGCATCGAAGAGGCGGCCGCCAGAACGCAGGCCCGGATCGATGCCGGCAAGCAGGCGGTGATCGGCGTCAACAGGTACAGACCGGAGAACGAGACGCCGATCGACGTGCTCAAGGTCGACAACTCGACGGTGCGACGCTTGCAGATCGACAAGCTGAAACGGCTGCGCGGCGAGCGCAAGCAGGAGGATGTCGATGCCGCCCTCGCGGCGCTGACGCGTTCGGCCGGCGACGGCAACGGCAACCTGCTGGCGCTCGCCATCGATGCGGCGCGCGCCAAGGCCACCGTCGGCGAAATCTCCGACGCGATGGAGACGGTGTTCGGCCGGCATCGCGCCGAAATCAGGTCCATCACCGGGGTCTACAAGCGCGAGGCGGCCGCCATGTCCGACAAGGTTTCCAGGGTGCCGGCGCTGATCGACGCCTTCGAGGAGGCCGAGGGCCGTCGCCCGCGCATCCTCGTCGCCAAGATCGGGCAGGACGGCCACGACCGCGGCCAGAAGGTGATCGCTTCCGCCTTCGCCGATATCGGCTTCGACGTCGATATCGGACCGTTGTTTGCAACAGCGGAAGAAGCCGCGCGGCAAGCGGTGGAAAACGACGTGCACATTCTTGGCGTGTCCTCGCTCGCCGCCGCGCACCTGACCGCCGTGCCGGAATTGAAGGCCGCGCTGAAAAGCCAAGGCCGCGACGACATCATGATCATCGTCGGCGGCGTGGTGCCGCCGCAGGATTACGATGCACTCCACGCGGCCGGCGCCGAAGCGATCTTCCCGCCGGGTACGGTGATCGCCGAGGCGGCCGAAGAACTGATCCGCAAGCTCAACGTTCGCTTGGGGCACAGCAGCGAGGCGGCGGAGTGAGGGAGACGATTCGACGGAATCGTGATAGGTGAGTCGAATGAACACAATATCGAAGATCAGCCGCGACGAAATTGTTCTTAGCTTACGAAGGCTTCAACCACGGCTTCGGGAGCGCGGGATAAGCCGCTTAGCGATCTTCGGTTCCCGCGCAAGAGGCAACCCCAGACCTGATAGCGATCTTGACGTTCTCGTTGATGTCAAACCCGAGGCGAAATTCTCTCTGATCGATCTTGTCGGCATATCGCATATCATCAGCGACGAACTTGGTCTCCCCGCAAACATGTTTATGCGGCGTAGCTTAGAACCTGGACTGGCAAATACGATTCGGTCGGAAATCATTGAGGTATTCAATGACTGACCGGACTTATTGGCGTCTGGTGGATATGAAGAATGCGATTCTGGAAATCAGGAAGCTGTTAACTGACAAGACTTCCGATGCTGTCGCTACGGATATGGCAACCCGTGCAGCATTCGAACGTTTTCTTGAAATACTCAGTGAGGCATCGCAGCACATTCCCGAAAACTGGAAGAATGAGCACCAAGATATTCCGTGGCGGCAAGTTGCTGATCTCGGCAACTTCATCCGCCATGTCTATCATCGAATAGACCTCGATGTTCTATGGGCGATTTATACAGACGATCTTAATCCGTTGGAGCGCGTAGTAGATTTACTCCTCCATCGCGCAAAGCCAGATGTTTGAGTGTTGCTGCGCCGTGCGCATCCTCAAGCGCTTCATATCGTGCGCGAATAGACTCGCGAGATGAACGCCGCTGGAAATCTCGAACTCCTCGCCACCGACATCCGCGCCGGCAATCGCGCGGCGCTGGCGCGCGCCATCACCCTGATCGAAAGCCGCCGCGCCGATCACCAGTCAACAGCGCGCGAGCTGGTGCAGGCGCTGCTGCCCGCGACCGGCAACGCTATCCGCGTCGGCATCACCGGCGCGCCCGGCGTCGGCAAGTCCACCACCATCGATGCGCTCGGCATGTTCTTGATCGAGCGCGGCCACAGGGTCGCGGTGCTGGCGGTGGACCCGTCCTCGGTGCGCAGCGGCGGCTCGATCCTCGGCGACAAGACGCGGATGGCGCGGCTGTCGGCGGCGGAGGCGGCCTATATCCGACCCTCGCCCGCCGCCGGCACGCTCGGCGGCGTCGCGGCCAGGACTCGCGAGGCGATGCTGTTGTGCGAGGCGGCGGGGTTCGACGTGGTGCTGGTGGAGACGGTCGGCACCGGGCAGTCCGAGACCGCGGTCTGCGACATGACGGATTTCTTCCTCGCCTTGATGCTGCCCGGCGCCGGCGACGAATTGCAGGGCATCAAGAAGGGCATTGTCGAACTCGCCGATATGATCGCTGTCAACAAGGCCGACGGCGACAATATCGAGCGCGCCAACCGGGCGGCGGCGGAATATCGCAGCGCGCTGCGTATTCTCAACCCCCGTTCCGAGCACTGGCATCCGCCGGTGCTGACCTACTCCGGGCTGACCGGATCAGGCATCGACACGCTCTGGCAAAAGGTGCTCGATCATCGCGCGGCGATGAATGCGTCGGGCGAATTTGCACAGCGGCGCAGCCAGCAGCAGGTGAAGTGGATGTGGTCGATGTTCGAGGATCGCTTCAAGGCGCGCCTGCGCGGCGACGCCGCGATCCGCGCCAAAGTGAAGGCGACCGAGGCCGCGGTCGCCGACGGCCGGGTCACGCCAGCGCTGGCGGCGGACCAGATCGCGGAGTTGCTGCGATGAATTTTCTTCCCGCTCCCCTTGTGGGGTTAAGGCAGGACGCTATCCGGTCGCTTCATTCGCTAATTACCGCCGACGCTGCCAGAACGGTTGATCCGGCCAGCGGGGCTGAATGCCATAGTAGAAGTCTCGTTGCGACAGGTACGCTTGCCAGAGTTGGCGCTGCTGCTCATCGTATTGCTGGACGTATGCATTGCGGCCGTCCAATCCCGTCGTGCCTTGCGGACAGTCTGTCAACGCGTAATGGATCATGTGTCCGGCGTGGCTGGCCGTCCTGAGCGCCTTATCGATGCCTTGCGACGACAGCGGATCATAGGCTTGCGCCGCATCGCCCACCGCCATCCAGGCGTCACCGCAGAAGTCGCGTAAGCGCTGGCTGTTGGCCGGTGCGCCGCGGATTGTCCCGCAAGGATGATAGCCCCTGGCTCTGAGCAATGGCGCGATATGCGTGGAGCCGTCCAGCAACCGCTCGAAGCCTTGCCGATACGCGGCCAGTCTCGCCGCCGGCAGGTCCTTGTCGGTGTGCCAAACCACCAGCCGCCTGGTTTCATCGCCTTCGGTGCCCGGCAAGCGGTTGCTGTACCACCAGCCCTGCGGCGCGGCCTCGATCCGGGTATAGCGGTCATCATCGCCACTGGTGCAGGAAAACCATTGCGCATAGGCGAACAACCGGTCGTCGTTGGGGACGGTCGCGACACCGAGGGACCTGGCCACGACGGCCTGCCTCCCGGAACAGTCGACAAGATAACGGGCGCGATGCTGCCGCGTCCCCGTGCCTGAGCTGAGCGTTAGCTGCCAATTGAAAGAACCGTCAGCGATACGCGCGCAAGACTGGAAGCCGACACCCCTGAGCAAGGTCGCACCAGCCGCGACCGCATTGGTGCGCAGGGCTTCATCGAAAGCCAATCGATCGACGCACAGGCCGTGGCCGGTCGACGTGAAGAAAAAGTCCGTGGTATCGGCCTGCTCGGTCGCCCATAGCGAGACATTGCCGGCGGTACTGAAAAGGCCCGGAAGTTGCTGTTCCGGACCTTCAGTATCTCCCAGGAAGTGTTTGACCAGACCGATCGAGGCCGGCGGCAAGGATTCGCCCAGCTTGAAGCTGGGGGATCCGCGTTTCTCCACCAACAGCACACGCTGGCCGTACCTGGCCAGCGTGATGGCGGTTGCGGCGCCCGCAGGTCCGGAGCCGACAATGACGACGTCCCATGTTGTACTGGTCCGGTCGAGCGGCGGCGTCGATGGCACGAACTATTTGCTCTTGTTATTGCTCTTGGCGGGCTTGGCCGGCGGGCGGTTCAACGCCGGATCGCGCTCCTGTTCGGCGAACACGGTCTCGCCGTTGTCTTTCAGGTAGCTGCCGTCCTCATTCTTGACGGGCAGCACCATCCCCAGTTTTGACCAGGCATAGACCATCTGATGGTAACCATCGGTGGACGATAGCGGTTCGCCGTGTTCGTCGTAGCCGCGGAACCATTCCTTGTGGGTTCTGGTCCGGTTCTTCCTGTCGTATTCGAAAACGACATCCGGCCGCTGTGTCGGCCACCATAATATGTCGCACGACCAGAAGTCGCCCTGCCACGGGCTCGACATAAAGGCCGCGACCGAGCCGGGCTCGATGCCTTTGTTGACGCGAAACGCCTCGGCGAAATTTTCCCGATAGATAATCAGATACGGGAATTCGATGCCGGGGTGGAAACCGCCGCCGATCGTGGGTTCAAGCGCCGAGCTGTCCAGTGCATGCGGCTGCTCAGCCAGCGGCAAAGTCTCGATGGCGACGGGCTTTGGTGGCACACCGACTTCGAAGTTTCCGTCCGCCCATTCCTTCATGTGATTAAGTTGCCAGTCGGTCAGGCTCAGGAACTGATCCGGGAAACTGACGCCCAATTGCTTATTTTGCGCTGGCTTGCCCCCCGTGCCCCACAGCTTGGGCATCTTGGAGTCTTCCTCGTCGCGCTTGAATTCGTCGTTCTTCCAACTGGTCGGGCGCTCCGGCGGCGGCGGCATCAGCGTATCGACCAGCCGTCCCCGCTTTCCGGGCGCATGTCGCATCAGGCCGTAGATCATCTGCCGTGTCGCCTTGCTGGTCTCGCCCGGATCGGTGAAAGCGGCCATGTACTCGTTGTTGAGCAAGTTGCCCGGCTGCTTCGGACCATGGGCGCGATCCTTGGTTTCAGGCGTAACGCCCCCCGCCGCCGCGTTCACCCAACTGTAGTTAACCGCCTTGGCGAAGATCGGATAGACATCGCGGTAGAAATTCGTCTTCTGCTTGGCGTACGGGTAAGACTCAGGAAAAGCCTCGTAAACGCGATCCAGAATGGACACCACATGGTACATGTAGGGTGAAAACTTCGGTGGCGCGGTGACGATCCATGCCCCCGCACGCGGATTGCGCGTACCTTCGTCCGTTGCCGATTTCACGTTGTCGCGCGTACTCAAGACAGTGCCGTCCTTGAGCGTGACCGTGACGTCGATTTCACCCCCGCAGGTGTCGTCCCACCACCCCGGAATGTTGAAATAGGCAAACTGGTTCGTCAGCGGATTTTTGCCGTCCTCCGGACCGTTCGGAGGGGTCATTGTTTCACTCGGGTTCGACAACACCACTTTGGGTGTCGTGACGCTTTCGCCTTTTCCCGGCGCCGGAACGAACAGCAGGCGGTCCTTGGGATCGAGGCGAAGCTGCCCGAGTTCGATATTCTTGGCGGCTTTATAAGTGACCTCAACTTCTTTCGACGGATCCTTCGGCGTGAAACCCTCGAAACGCAATTCGCCCGGCAACGTCCCTTTCTCAATGCCTCCGAAAACGTCACCCTTCATGACGACCGGTCCGGCCTGCCCGGAGGCGATCGTATGCACACCGGGATCGATGATGAGCTGGTCACGTTCGATCGGCTTCTTGCCGGGCTGGATGGACGGGTTTCGCAACTTGTCCGGATCGAACAAATACGCACCCTCAAATGCATAATTCGCCGCTTTCATGTTCCTGACATGAACTCGCCAGCGAATGGATTGGACCTGATCCGAATCCGACGTGAGTTCCGCGACGACCTTGTCATCGGCATCGTAGGCATACACCCGATATCGCTGCGCCTGGCGCTTCAACCGTGCCCCGCTGTCGCGGTAGGTTCCACCGTTCGGCCCCGGTCCATCGCTACCGCCCGGATCGACCACAACCCCGGGCGCTTCGGGGCCGATGTAAAACTCGTCACTGTTCCCCAGGCGGGCAATGCCGATACCGGGGTGGATGCGAATGCTCTTGATGGTGTCGGACACGGCGCATCCCCTCTACAAATAGCTGGTTTTAACTCGACACTGAAAGAACACCTCAGCCATCGTTATCCAGGTGCTCTCACACCATAGAGATCGACAATCTGCTGGAGGACGATGCGAGGCCCGGGTTGCCCAGAGAGGACCCAACGATCTTCCAGTCCAGCAAGTCTGCAGAGGCGACCGTGTACCGGTTGCCAAAATGTTCGATGTCGGCGTGGGTTAGTCCGTCTGATCGGGCATGAGCCCGCACCGAAAAGCCACCGCCGAAGCTGGCCTTGATCGATTTCTCGATGTGCAAATCGTCGATGTGCAAATCGGCACCTGACGCCGGCGCATCGTTCGCGTTCCCGCCTGTCGCAGCGATGGCGATGCCCGGCAGCAACAGGACAGAGGCCGCTGCGCACTTGACGAAATCTCTACGCTTGATGTCCATGGTCCGCCGCCCCTTGGTTCCTGCGCCTCTTCACACAAATTATCTTATCGTAAACCGCGGATAGTCAAGACAGGGACTCGGACTCGGGACAATATCTCCCGGCGGATTTGATCCAACCTCTATCTCCAACTTATATCAATACGACGGTGCTTCCAAAATCGCTGTTTGGTTCGACGCTTCAAGACCAAGTTTATGCTCGCGCGCCGCTTTGCCGTCGTCGAGACCGCCAAACGACGCATCCCAGGGCAAGCCGCGATGACCTTGCCCCTTGAAAGCAGCGTCCCCCGACCGCCAATACCGCTGCAGTAATCTGTCGTTCACGGCAGTCCTTCGGATGATCTCTGTATCCAGTTCAACCTTTACAAAGCTTGCGTCGCGATCGTTGATCGCGCTACGTTGGCTACGTCGATCCGAGGAACACAATGCAGACTGATAGACAGAAGATTTTGGAAGCCCTGCGCGAAAAACCGCTGAAGGTTTTCGAGGTTATGAAGAGGGTCAACATTCGAAATCAAGACGACTGCCAGTCGCTCCTGTTGAAGATGCGCGACGACGGCGCGGTGCGCTTCGATATTCACAAGGGGGTTTGGCGGCTTGCCCCCGTCTAAGGCCGGCTATCGCTCAGACCCGGTCGTCCTGCATTACTATTCGCAGTTGCGAGCGCTAGTCGTTTTTAATGCGCTACTATGCGGCAACCGCACGGCGTAATCGCCCATCCGGTTTTCGCTGAGCAGCAGGATGATGGGACTCCCTGACCCCGATCACCATGACCGGCAATCTCCGCATTCTCGTCACCGGCTTCGGCCCCTTCCCCGGCGCGCCGTTCAATCCGACCATACCGCTGGTCGAGCGACTCACGAGGCTGCGTCGCCCCGCGCTGGATGATGTCGCGATCGCAACCCACATCTTCGATGTCGCTTACGCGACGGTGGATCGCGAACTGCCGCAACTTCTTGCAACGCATCGTCCACACGCGCTGCTGATGTTCGGCCTCGCGGCGCGCACACCCTGGCTGCGGATCGAGACCCGCGCGCGCAACGCGGTGACGACGATCTGGCCGGACCTCGATGGGACGCGGGTGGGCAAGGGATCGATCGCGGGCACGGCGGACGCGCGCGCCTTCGGACCGCATGTCTTCAGGCTGCTGCGCGCGGCGCGGACGACCGGCATCGACGCGCGCGCCTCGCGCGACGCCGGTAGCTATCTCTGCAATTACCTGTGCTGGCGCGCCATCGAGGCCACGTATCATCATGCGGGACCGCGCTTCGCCGCGTTCATCCATGTTCCGCCGCTGAGGCGCGACGGCTCGGCCCGCGTCCCCGGCGGCCTCACGCTGGAACATCTCGTCGATGCCGGCGAGGCCATGCTGCTGGAGACGGTGAAAGCGGCACGGCAGGCAAGCCATTCATTGTGATGGCCATCCCTGCCCGGCGGTGGACAGCCATGTCCGAAACGGGCATTGTGCAGCGCAACAGCGGCATCGATGGGGCTGCGTATCGATCTTCCGGGATAAGTCGATGACCGACGCCAGTGTGGACGGGTGGGTGTCACGAGCCCATCAGCCGAGGGGGTTTCCCGAATTCGTCGCCATCGTCGCTTGCATCATGGCGCTGAACCCGATCGCGACCGACATGATGCTGCCGGCGATGCCGGACGTCGGCGTCGCCTACGGGATCGCCAATCCCAATCACGTCCAGGCCGTGATTTCGGTGTATCTGGCCGGCTTCGGCGCCGGCCAGTTCATCATGGGGCCGCTGTCGGACCGCTTCGGCCGCCGCCCGATCCTGATCGGCGGGATGCTGGTCTATAGCGCCGCAGGCCTTTTGTCGGTGATCGCGCCCTCGTTTGAAACGATGCTGCTGGCGCGTCTGCTGCAGGGCATCGGAAGCTCGGCCGCCCGCGTCATCGCCACCTCGATCGTGCGCGACTGCTACACCGGACGGCGGATGGCGAGCGTGATGTCGCTGGCGATGATGATCTTTATCTCAGTCCCCGTCCTTGCGCCGTCGCTCGGCCAGGCGATTCTGCTGTTCGCGGCGTGGCGCGGCATCTTCGTGGTGCTGACGGTCTACGGTCTGCTTGCCCTGCTGTGGTGCGCGATCCGGCTGCCGGAAACCCTTCCCGAGGCGGGACGCAAGCCGCTGACCGCCACGAGCGTCTTCGACGCGTTCCGCCAGACCGTCACCAACCGGCAGACCATCGGCTACGCGCTCGCCGGCGGCGGCATCCAGAGCGTGCTGTTCGCCTACGTGTTCTGCTCGCAGCAGATCTTCACCGGGATTTACGGCCTCGGCGACTATTTTCCGCTTGCCTTCGCCGCCATCGCCATCGGCATCGCCGCCGCGGGTTTCCTGAACTCGCGCATCGTCGGCCGGTTCGGGATGCGGGTGATTTCACACGGCGCGTTGACAGGATCGGTGGTGATCGCGGCGCTCACGCTGCTCGCGGCGTGGCAGGGGTGGCTGTCGTTTCCGGTCTACATGCTGCTGGCGATCGGCACCATGTTCGCGTTCGGGCTGATGTTCTCGAACTTCACCGCGCTCGCGATGGAGCCGCAGGGCCATATCGCCGGAACCGCCTCGTCGTTGTTCGGCTCGATCACCACGCTGATCGGCAGCGGCGTCGGAGCGCTGATCGGGCAGGACTTCAACGGCACCATGCTGCCGTTCACGACCGGCGCTTTCCTTTGCACGCTGGTCTCGCTCGCCATCGTGCTCGTGGTCGAGCGCGGGCGGCTGTTCGTGTCGCATAATCCGGTGGTCCAGACGCCACCTCGTTAACCCTGTCGCCAACAATCGTCCGCGTCCGGCGCCGCCGCCCCGGCGTCATCCCGGTTTTTCGCGTTACACCCTGACGGGAAGCGTTTTGCCTCGCGCACAGGACCCGCGCAACCAATGGATATCCGCCGCCGCCATATCCTCGGAGCTTCCGCCGCCGGCATCGCCGGCGCGCTGGCGATGCCGTCTGACGCCGCCCGCGCAGCCCCGCTGACATCGACACTCGGACGCGACGCCACCCATTACGGGGTACGGCCGAATTCACCCGACGACCAGACCCGCGCGCTGCAACGGGCGATCGACGAGGCGGCCCGCGCCAACGCTCCGCTCGCGCTGCCTCCCGGCGTCTACCGCACGGGACCGCTGCACCTCACCAAAGGCTCGCAACTCATCGGCGTGCGCGGCGCGACCACGCTGATCTTCACCGGCGGTGCTTCGCTGTTGTCGACTGAGGGCGCCGACCACATCGGGCTTGGCAATCTCACCCTCGACGGCGGCGGAATCCCCCTGCCCGAACGGCGCGGCCTCATCCATTGCCTTGGCGGGCGCGATCTCCGGATTCTGGGTTGCGAGATCACCGGCAGCGGCCGCAGCGCCATCTGGCTCGAAAATATCGCGGGCGAGATCAGCGGCAACGTCATCGAGAAAACCGCGACCACCGCCATTGTCTCGTTCGACGCGCTCGGGCTGACGGTCGCGCGCAACACCATTCTGGAGACAAACGACAACGGCATCGAGATCCTGCGCACCGCAATCGGCGACGACGGCTCGATCGTCACCGGCAACCGGATCGAGACCGTCAAAGCCGGCCCCGGCGGCTCCGGCCAGCACGGCAATGCCATCAACGCGTTTCGCGCCGGCAACGTCATCGTCAGCGGCAACCGCATCAGCGATTGCGATTACTCCGCCGTGCGCGGCAACTCGGCGTCGAATATCCAGATCACCGGCAACAGCGTCAGCGGCGTACGCGAGGTGGCGCTGTATTCCGAGTTCGCCTTCGAGGGCGCCGTGATCGCCAACAACACCGTGGATGGCGCGGCGGTCGGCGTCTCGGTCTGCAATTTCAACGATGGCGGCCGGCTCGCGGTCGTCCAGGGCAACATCATCCGCAATCTCCTGCCGAAGCGTCCGATCGGCACCGCACCCGACGACGACGCCGGCATCGGCATCTATGTCGAGGCCGATACATCCGTTACCGGCAACGTCATCGAGAACGCGCCGTCGTTCGGCATCATAGCCGGCTGGGGCAAATATCTCCGCGATGTCGCGATCACGGGCAACGTGATCCGCAAAAGTTTCATCGGCATCGGCGTCTCGGTGGCGGACGGCGCCGGCACCGCGCTGGTCAACAGCAACATGATTTCGGATACGCCGCGCGGCGCGGTAGTCGGGCTCGACCACGCCAGGCCCGTGACGCCGGACCTCGCCGCCAATGGCGCTGCGAAATACGCGCAGGTCGCGATCGGCGCCAACGCGGTCCGCTGAAACCAACGCATGACCGGTTGAGGTTGAAAGCCCATCACCAGAGGATCGGCCCGCCCGCCGTCAGGATACGATTTCGCGCCAACCGATCCAGCCGGTGTAAAAGCCGACACACACGATCAGAGCCGCCGACACGTAGGGCGCGCGATGGGCAAAACGCGTGAAGCCGGACCAGTGACGCTCGACGTGACGGATGCCGAGCGCGGCCACCACGCCGGCCGACACCATGGTGGCCGCGAGGCCGATCCCGAAGCAAAGCACCAGCGCGAAGCCGAGACTGAACTGCTTGAGTTGAATACAGAGCAGCAACACGGTGATGGCCGCCGGGCACGGGATCAATCCGCCGGTCAAGCCGAAGAGAACGATCTGCGCGGTCGTGACCGTGCGCCCCGCGAAGCGCTTGCGGATGTCGGCTGCATGTGCGCGCGCATGTGCGTCGTCTTCCTCTCCAAGATCCATGTGCGCGTGGTCATGCTCCTCGAAAACCAACTCGGCCGTGTTCCCGCCGACTATCACATGAGCCTTGAACGCGTGGGGCTCCGGAATTTCATCGACGCTTTCCAGATAATCTCGCTCGCCGACGAACCGGAAGGCTTGCCTTGAACCATCCGACCGGATCGTCGTCACTGCGACTTCGGCGACGGCGGGAACGGCAGCGTTCTCGCTTCGAATTCTCCAGCGTGGGGGTACGCCTTCCTCGAAGATTTCGAGCGACAGCAGATTTCCGTCCAACTCGACTTGTTGCGCGTGGGCGTGGGCGTGATCGTGTTCCAGGTTCTGCTCGCGCCAGGTGCGCCAGACCATCCACGCCGCGATGCCGAAGATGATGACGGCAGATGCCACTTGCAGATAAGCCTCGCTATGCCCTCCAGACCATTGCCGGCCGAAGTGGAGTCCGGCGAGAGCGACGACCCAGACGATTGCCGTGTGCGAGGCCGCGGCCGACAGCCCCAGCAGCACCGCCTGCGGGACAGTACCCCGTATAGCGATGATGAACGCCGCCATCATGGTCTTGGAATGTCCCGGCTCCAGTCCGTGGAGTCCGCCGAGCAGGATCGCGCTGGGCGCGAACAGCCATGCGTGCGTGCTGCTCTGTTGCAGCAATTGAGCCAGATCGGTCATTCAGTTCACTTCAGATACGTTCGAACGACGTCAATGAGGTCTGCGGCGCCCTTCGCCTTCTCCGGGTCTTTTTCCTGGGCCGGATTCACGACGTGATGGCGGATATGATCCTCGATCAGTTCCGAGGTCAGGCCGCTGACGGCACCTCGAACCGAAGCCACCAGCATCAGGACATCCGCGCACCCGATCTCGGATTCGAGGGCACGCTCGACCGCCTCCAGTTGCCCCTTGATGCGACGGACCCTGCCGATGAGCTTCGATTTCTCTTTGATCGTATGCGACATGCCAATAGCATAGGGGGATACCCTATATTGGTCAACGGCGATCCTCAGCAACCGATGGGAGAGCGGGATGTCCGGCTGCAACCGGCCCCGACTTCGAGTCGTTCGGGATTGCCTCGCTCGGCGCAAAATCGGCGATGACAATTCGCCGCAAACTCACAACGCCGATTTAATTGATGAATGGCTCGGACGCACCGGGCGGAAGCCGCCGCTACAGCGTGTTGTACCGCAGCATCGGATAGCGCTCGCGGAAAGCCCGCGGGTCGGGCGCGATCCCGGTTGCCCATTCGGCAACCGATGCCGTTTCCTCGTCGGCCGGCGCATCGTCGTTCGCCTCGACCAACATATCCTCCGGCGATGACATGATCGACGCCAGCGCGGCATGCACGGCCGCGGTGCCCAGCGTCCGGGCCGGCGATTGCCCGACCTCGTCCTGCATGTCCTGCGTCGTGGGCGAGGCTGCCGCTGGCTGATCGTGCTCTGCCCCGTCGATCGCCCGATCGTCCGGCGTCGCCTCGCGCCGCGCCAGCACGCGCCAGGTTTCGACAGCGGCCTTCGCCTCGCGGAGGTTTTCCATGAAGGCGTGCTCCGAATGGTAGCGTCGCCAGCGGCCGCTTTCATAAAGCTCGATGAGATGATTGAGCCGCTGCTCGGCGATGCGGCACCAGCGCTCGAGGATGTCCTGAGCGTAGTCCTGAATGTACTTTCGGGCGTGGGTGGCGTCGTTTCGTTGGGTCATGGGACAGTCCGCAAGGAGGAGAACGGACGCAGACGCAACCAACGAATCATGCAGCGCTTGCCGGATATTCTGTGGAAAACCTCGGCGAAGTCCAGCACTTTGTGGCACGAGTATGACGCCGTCCATCGGGCATTCCACTGATGCGGTTATCCCGACGATCCACAGTCGGGATGGGATCGCTGAAAATGAAAAGACCCGCCCGGGGGGACAACCGGGCGGGTCAAGCCATATTGGCGCTGGGGTGGATGGGCGCTCGCGCCTGATATAGCTTTGGGGAGTTTTGGCTCCCACATTCATTCTGTCGTCGAGGCTCCGGAAAACGTTCAAGGCGGCTCGGATTTTTTTAACGATCTGGAAAGACTGATTATTTCGAAGCCGTACTCGCCGGCGGCTGCGGTTCGCTCAAAGGCCCTGCCTCGCCGGTCGTTGCAGCGGCAGTATTGGGCGCGGCGGACGGCGGCGTCGGATCCGACAGGGTCATGACCGGCACCGTTCCGGCCGCGGCCGGGACCGCACCGTCGGGGACAGCCTGCACGGCGCCATATGCATCCGCCTCCCCGGCACCGAACAGATCGTCGCGGCCCGGCGCGCCGAGGTCGCGCGCGCTGGTCGTCAGGATGGTGCGGACGTCGGCTGGCTCAAGCGCAGGGTTGCGCTCCAGGATCAGCGCCGCGAGACCGCTGACATAGGCTGCAGAGAACGAGGTGCCCGACGTCATCTGATATTTGCCGCCTGGCGCGGGGAGGAAGATATCGACGCCGGGAGCCGCGACCGCAATGTGGCTGCCGCGATTGGATGCGGCGAACAGATGGTCGTCGATATCGGTCGCGCTGACCGCGATCACGTCGGCGTCGGCGGCCGGATAGAGCGGTGGCGACTTCGGCCCGGCATTGCCGCTCGCGGCCACCATGACGATGCCCTTCGCCGCGGCGGCGGCAACGCCGCGAGAGACCAGCGCATCCTTCGGGCCGGCAAAACTCATATTGATGATCTGCGCACCATGCGTCGCCGCGTAGTCGAGACTCCTGAGGATCGTGAACGA
Organism: Nitrobacter sp. NHB1; assembly: GCF_036964665.1. NCBI lineage: Bacteria > Pseudomonadati > Pseudomonadota > Alphaproteobacteria > Hyphomicrobiales > Nitrobacteraceae > Nitrobacter > Candidatus Nitrobacter laanbroekii. The sequence goes on along the minus strand of NZ_JBAMDA010000001.1, from coordinate 440,982 downwards.
GGTGCTCTCGGCCACGCCCTGCGTGACGCCGAAAGCGCGGATCGCGAGGATCTTGGCGGAGGGCGCGCTCCCCATCAGCCGCGCATGAGCGACGATCGCGCCGGCGATGCCGGTGCCGTGCACATGCGGACCGTCCTTGCTGTCGAGCGCGTCGAAACTCCCGGCAATCGAACCGGCGAGTTCGGGATGACTGGCGTCGATTGCGGAATCGATCACTGCGACAACGACGCCTTTGCCGTGCGCCAGCGTATGCGCTTCCGGCAACCGCAGCTTTGCCAGCGCATATTGCGCGGGATCGCCCTCAGCGACGGCAGCCGCCGTCTTCTGGTCCTGCAGGACGTAACGGAAATTCGGCTGCGCCGAACGCACGGCGGCATCGGCGCGCAGTTCGGCCTGGACCTGCACGACCGGCCGGCGGCCAACGATGCGAAACAGGCTGACGGTGCTGCCGGTCAGCGGAAAACTCTGCGAGGCGACGCGTTCGAGCCGGTGCCGCCGCGCCAGCGCGGCGAGTTCGGCATCCGGCATCGCGGCGGTTTCGGCAACGATCTCGCCGGGCAGATAGTTGCGCGTCGCAGCAGCCTGCCCCGCATTGCGGCGAGGTCCGCTGTTCTGATTCTGCGGCGGCGGACCATTGCCTCCGAGATTAGCAACGAACGGACGGCCGTTGCATTTGCCGCTCGTCGCGCCGTCGCCGCGCGCGCAAACCGGATAAATGTTGGGCGCGTAGCGAACATAGGACATGCCTGACGTGGTGACCGCGGTGATCGGCTTCCGCGGTTTCCGTTCGCGGACAACCGTCTTGCGGCGCGGGCGACGCGATGGCCGGCTCTCCACCGGACCATCATTGCGCTCGATGGCACGGTAAGGAGCTTCGATATAAGGAGCTCCATAGGGAGCTTCGAGCACGCCGAGCGGCAGGCCATAGCCCCTCCCCATGCCGCGATGGCCCCAGCCCGGCCGGTAGCCCCCATGCATCCCGCCGCGCCTAGCCATCCCCGTCCTGCCGCCGTGTGGCGACATCATCGGGGCGCGCCCTTGCGTACGGAAGCCCGAAGAGCCCCTGTGTCCTTGCATATAGCCTTGCGCGTGCGCCGACGGAGCATCGAAGCCTGCGAGCCAGCACAGACCCGTCAAGGCTGCGAGCACGGCGCTCCATTTCGTTATGCTAGCCAGGCACTGACGCATCGCGCGATCCTCCATCGTCGGCACTCCTTGAGGACTCCGGGACACCCACGCGGCACGTCCTGCGGAACGTTCTACTGGGCAGGAACCGCCAGGTTGACGATCTTCTCGCTCTGAAGCTTATTCATCAGGCTCGCGACCTCCGGACCCGATGTGGGCTTACCCTCGAAACGCAACTGGAACAGGCCGTTTCTGGACGCCGAAACAATGGTTGCATGGTAGGCGTCAAGCAATGCGCTGATATCGGACATGTGCGCGTCCGGCGCGAACCGCACCAGCGCCTGCGGTCCCGATTCCGCGGTCATTCCGCGGGTCGACGGCGTGTTCTGCGCACGATGAGACGCGGTCTGGAACGAATGGCCGCCATCGTCCTTCGCCAGCATCGCGGCGATCACGCCAGCCTGAAGCACCACCACCAGCGCGCCGACCACACCGGTCGCGGCCAGCGTGCGCGGCGACAACGCGGCAAAGAACTGCGAAATCCGCGCCGACAGGCCGCGCGACATCGGGGCACTTCGTGCCGGTTCGGCATCGATCGCGGCGAACAGCTTTTGCATCGCGCGCGCGGACGGCGCACCGAGGCTTTCATTAAGCGAAATGGTTTCGGCATACTCATCCCGGATCACCGCATACTGCTTCGCGAGGCCGGGATCGCGCGTGAGCGCCTCCTCGACCCGGCGCGTATCGCGCGCGCTCAACGTGCCGGCAGCATGCCACGGCAGCAGCGCCTCGACATCTCCGGGCTCGTCGTCCGCGACTTTTTTGTTCGTCGCCGTCATGGCCAACCTCGTTCTATGCCGGCTGCCTTCAGCAGACCGGCCAGTTTCTTGCGCGCATAGAACAGCCGCGTCTTCACCGTGTTCTCCGGGATCCCGACAATCTCGGCGACCTCTTCCACCGATTTCTCGTGGTAATAGACGAGATCGACGATTTCCCGGTGCTCCGCCGAAAGCTGCATCAGGCACATACGCAGCGCGTTCCCCGTATCCTTCTTCTGTACCGTCACCTCGGGATCGTCGGATTGATCCTCGATAGCATTGGCGGTCTCGTCGTCCAGTTCGGCATCCTTCCTGCGACGGAGCGCCGACAGGGCCTTGAAACGCGTGATTGCCAGCAGCCAGGTGGAGACGGCGGATCGACCTTCGAACTTGCCGGCCTGACGCCAGACATCGAGAAAAACCTCGTTGATCAGGTCTTCCGCAATTTGTTCGTTCCGCACGAGCCTCAATCCGAAACGAAAGACCCTGACGTGATGACGCCCGTACAACACCTGCATGGCAAGGCGGTCGCCTTGAGCGATCCGGGCGATCAGAGTCTCATCCGACGCCGCCTGTGCCGCACTCACTGGCCGTCTCGCAGAATTGGTCGGGGTTTCAGGACCGAAGGTTCGACTGGCAAGGCAAAATCTTTTCAAATTACAAACATCGGCCGTCGGGCGAAGGCAAAGTTGTGCCTGAATCGACGGAAAGGGCAAGCACCCTCGGGGGCACCCTGAAAGGTAGCACGATACGGGGTCGGCCAGGTTGCTAACCTGCACCCCGGCCGGACAAGCGGAAATTGCCGTGAAGAAAGAGTGTATTAACGATACTGCCGGCCATGCGCTGCGGCCAAAAGATACCAAACCTAAAGGCTTTCCCCGTAGATTCCCCGCCGCTTCGTCATCGACGGGCTGCTCCTGATCTAAGGTTACACCAGTACCATCCTAATCACGACTTCGTCCGCATTTACCGCGGGCACAATCGCAGATCGCGGCCGTGAACCAGAATGTCGCGGCTTCCTATGGGAGAACTCTAGGACAGAGCCATGGCTTCCAAAACGGCCGCCGCCTCCGCAGGCCTGCTCGACGAACTTCAGACCGTTCTTGCCCACGGCACCGTCGCGCGGCGGGTCGAAACGCTGCGGCGGGTCACCGACCTGTTCCTGAACAACACCGTCGACTATTCCGACGAGCAGATTACGGTCTTTGACGACGTGTTCAATTGCCTGATTCGGCACATCGAAACCGCGGCGAAAGTGCTGCTTGCCAGGCGCCTCGCTCCCGTTGCCAAGGCTCCGCCGCAGATCATTCATACACTCGCCTTCGACGACGTGATCGAAGTCGCCGCACCCGTGCTGTCGCAGTCCGAACGGCTCGGAGATGACGCGCTGGTCGAGAACGCCCGCAGCAAGAGCCAGGCGCATCTGCTGGCGATCTCGACACGAAAGACCCTTAGCGGAGCGGTCACCGACGTTCTCGTGGAACGGGGCAATGACGAGGTCGTCAAAAGCACCGTCAACAATCCGGGCGCCGAATTCTCCGAGCAGGGTTTCACGCGGCTGGTTGCGCGCGCCGAAGGTGACGACCAGATTGCAACCTGCGTCGGCATGCGGCCGTCGATCCCACGGCATTATTATCTGAAGCTGATCGCGAAAGCCTCCGCTTCGGTGCGGGCGCGTCTCGCGGCCGCCAATCCACATCGCGTGGACGATGTGTCGGCCGTTGTCAGCGAGGTGGCGCGGCGGGCGCGAGACGCGCCGGCGGCCATCAGCAGGGAAACAACCATCGCGCACGGGCTGGTCCGGTCGCTGTACGAAGACGGACGGCTCGACGAGCATGAGGTCGCTTCGTTTGCGCAAGCCGGAAAATTCGACGAAACCAACGCCGCCATCGCCTGCCTCGCCAATGTCTCGGTCGCGGTCGCCGAGAAAATGATGATCGAATCCCAAACCGAAGGCATGCTCATTCTGGCCAAGGTGAGCGGCCTGTCCTGGTCGACCGTCAAAACCATCCTCGACATGCGCAAGAACCTCGCGGACATCGAGGTGACGGATATCGATGCTGCGGAACACATGTATGAACGTCTGCGCCCGTCCACTGCGCAGCAGGTGCTGCGCTTCCATCGGACGCAACAAGCCGCTGCTTCGGACCCCGGCCAGTGAGAGCATTTTCCGGCTAAGTGGAATCCGGTTCGCGTGAAGAAAATGCTCTAATTCAGGCCTGACGGCGGGCCGGTACCTATCCAGTAAGAACCGAAGTTTCATCGTAACGCACCCGGAGCGCGCCTGTTGGCTTCCTACGTTGCGGTGCTTTGCGAACGCAATCTTTTTGCAAAACGCCTGGCACAACTTAGAGCGTTTTCGAGCGAAGTGGATACCGGTTCGCGTGAAGAAAACGCGTCAAATCAAAATCATAGAGCCAGCTTCTGATTCCATCAGAAGCGAAAAGGCTCTAGTTGCGCTTTGGTTCCATCCTCATAGCCGAGCCCGACGCATTGCGCGGCGGCCCGATTGCGCCTGGCGCGGGAACGGAATCTCGCAGCCCGGCGTTTTATGTACAGAGTTGTGTTTGAGGCGTAGTTGAAAAGAATATCCAATGATGCGCAAAATTCTCGGACTGCTGGAATCGGCGCTGGGGCTCCTAATTCCCTCGCCGCCTCGAAAGCTTGTTCGAGCAGTTATCCGTCGTCCTCGAAGATAAAAGATAATCGGCGCGGGAGTTGGCGCACTTCGCTGAAACTCTTTTAAAGCGTGCCCAAATCGCCCGGCACTTCGCCAAATGCTTTTAGCAAAACCGCATCCGCGAATTCACCGCTGCCCGAATCGTCTGTACGGTTGAAAGCTACAGCGCCGATATGTCCCTCAGTTCGTTCGACGCGTATGATGGCATAGTGGGGTGAATTTGACATTCGCGAGTCACCTCGCTGCGCGTTTTGGATGCGAATGTTTGAATCGGACCGCTAGATCTGGATGTTCGTCTCGCGCGGCGGTCAGACAGACCAGCCCTATCCGGTCCACCGCGGTCGCCTCATTTTCGTGAATTGCCGTGGTTTCGCCGCGGTCGTCGGAAAATTCCCTTTTTTTGCCCCGGTGTGGCCACGCCCGACGGTTCTTTTGTTAACCGGAGACTGACAAACGGGGGAGATTGCCATGAGCATCAGGGCCAGCGGGCGCTCGGCGTTGATCATCGCAGCAGGACTTTGGCTGGGTTTCGCGGGGCCAATGCGCGTGACCGACAGCGCGGCCGAACCGGCCGGTCCGGCCGCCCATACCGGACATGCCGGGGCGCCGATCAAGCTCGGCAAGTTTTCCAAGCACCGATCGCACAGGCGACACGTCGCACACACGCGGAAATCGGCCAAGCCGGAAGCGAAAGCCGACACTAAACCCGACGAGACCAAAGCCTCGGCGGCTCAGGACAGCGACAAGCACATTCCGCTGCCGCCGACGGTCGCTAATGCCAACGCCGACGCCGAGATGCCCGGCGCCACCGAAGATTTACCCAAGACAGATTTGCCAAAGACCGAAGCGAGTGCGCTGGCCAGCAGCGCCGGCCAGATACTGTCTGGCAATCAGGGCGATCTCGGGCAGCACACCGACAACGCGCATTCCACGGCTGCGGAAATCGTTTCTCCCGACGAGTTCAACGAAATCGACCGCGCTTTGACCGACGACAAGCAGGCCGCGCCTCACCTCGCATTGGCTTCCATCGATACCGCACCGTCCGCAAGCAACGCCGATACCGGCCAGGCGGCCGCGAGCGACGGCTCTGCCTGGAACCATACCTCCCTGATCGGCAAGATCTTCATCGCCTTCGGCGGCCTGCTCATGCTCGGCTCCGCCGCCCGCATGTTCATGGCCTGATCCCGAGTTCATGCCGGGCTGAGAACGGCTGATATTTCCCTTCTCCCGCTGCCTCCAGTCCGTCGCCCCACGGCGGACCGGCATTTTTCCATGGTCGCCGCCGGGCATTGCCATTGATGCGCACCGCGACCGCCTTGCGGCGTAGCTGGACCGCGGGCACATTGTCCGCGCGACCGGCTGCAGCTTAGAGCCTTCCGCTTCTGATGGAATCAGAAGCGGGGTTCTATGATTCGACACGTTTTCTTCACGCGAACCGATGCCCATCCTCGGGTCAAGCCCGAGGACATGCTTCGCTCGAAAACGCTATAGTGGGATGGACCATGAGCACGTTCGAACACATCGTCGTCGAGAGCAAGGGCACGGTCGGCATCGTCAGGCTGAACCGGCCTAAAATGCTCAACGCGCTGTCGTTCGCGGTGTTTCGCGAAATCGCTGCCGCCATGGACGATCTCGAGGCTGACGACGGCATCGGGTGCATCCTGATCACCGGCAACGAAAAGGCTTTCGCCGCTGGCGCCGACGTCAAGGAGATGCAGCCGAAAAGCTTCATCGACATGGTCGACGAGGACTTCAAGGCGATCGGCGGCGACCGCGTCGCCACCTGCCGCAAGCCGACCATCGCGGCGGTGAGCGGCTATGCGCTCGGCGGCGGCTGCGAACTCGCAATGATGTGTGACATCATCATCGCCTCCGACACCGCGAAATTCGGCCAGCCGGAGATCACGCTTGGCACCATTCCCGGCATCGGCGGCACCCAGCGCCTGTCCCGCGCCGTCGGCAAGGCCAAGGCGATGGACCTCTGCCTCACCGGGCGGATGATGGACGCCGCCGAGGCGGAGCGCTCCGGTCTCGTCAGCCGTATCGTTCCGGCCGACAAGCTGATGGACGAAGCGATGGCCGCGGCCGAGAAGATCGCCTCGATGTCGCGTCCCGTCGCGGCGATGGCCAAGAGCGCCGTCAACCGCGCCTTCGAGACGACGCTGTCGGAAGGCCTGACCGTCGAGCGCGACCTGTTCCGTTCGACATTCGCGCTGGACGATCGCGCCGAAGGCATGGCGGCGTTCGTCGAGAAGCGCAAGCCGAACAACAAGAACAGGTAAGGCAAAGATAGCTGGTCGTCCCTGCGTTCGCAGGGACCCATAATCCTGACGTTTGTATTGAGACGGAACATATCTCCGGATTGCCGGCGTCATGGCGGCTGTCATGCCTCCATGGCGACGACACAGCGTATGGGTCCCTGCGTTCGCAGGGACGACGTCAGGAGGACGTCGCGCCGCTCCGCTTCAGTGCGCCGTTGACCAGCGCGCGATAGAGCCTGTCCGAAAACGTATTCGGGCGATCGAGCCCCATGCGCGCAAGCGCAGGCTGCGCGGACGCATCGCCGGGGCGCAATCCTTCCATCAGTAACCCGATGAGCGCCAATGGCGAGCGTGATGCGTCGCGCAGCGTTTCAAGCGCCGGGATCAGCCGCTGCTCGACCTCGGTGAAATCGCTGCCGAACGGAAACGGCGGCAGCAGCCCAGCCGCCTGCGCGGGTTTCAGCGCCGCCGCGATCCGGTCCGGGAAATTCGCGCGATGGGCTTCCGGTATTTCATAACCCTTCGGCAGCTTGCCGGCGTCCTTGGCCTGCCGCATCAGATCGCCCTGAAACCGCGAATCCACGACGTTGAGCATTGCCGCGATCACCTCCGCATCGGACTTGCCGCGCAGGTCCGCCACGCCGTATTCGGTGACCACGATATCGCGCAGGTGGCGCGGGATGGTAGTGTGTCCATAAGACCAGCGGATATTGGACACCAGGCCGCGCTTCTCGCGCCGGGTCGATTCCAGCGTCAGGATAGAGCGCGCGCCTTCGAGCGCAAAAGCCTGCGCCACGAAATTGTATTGCCCGCCGACGCCGCTCACCACCTGCCCGTTGTCGAGGCCGTCGGAGATCGCAGCCCCCATCAAGGTCGCCATCATGGCGTTGTTGACGAAGCGTGCATCGACGCGAGCGCGGCGCCTGGCGACCTCGTCGCCGTAAAGCTCATTGGTAAAGGACACCGCCGTCATCTGGATGCGGGCGCGCTGCTCCGGCGTCATCTCGCGCAACGCACGATAGAACGATTGCGGCCCGAGAAAGAACCCGCCGTGCAAAACCGCGCCATCGACCTCGCGCTTCAATACGCCGGCAGAGATCAGTCCGAGAAACGCCTCGAACACCATTTCGCTGACGCCATAAAGACCCTTTGCGAACGGCGCGGCTTCCGCCATTGCGTTGCCGGGCGCGAGCCGCGCCGCGATCTCCCGAAACCGCGCATTGTCGCGGTGACGCAGGATCAGGCTTTGCGCCAGCGCGTCGCCGACCTGGCCGATGCCGATCTGCAGACTGCCGCCATCCTTGATCAACGCCGCCGCGTGCAGGCCGATGGCATATTTGGTGTCCGACACCGGCTCGGATGGCGGCGCGAACAGCGGGAAATCGGTGTCGGGGCTGTCGAGGATGGCGCTGAACTCGCTGGCCGGCAGATCGCCGGCGCCGGGCATGAACGGCAATTCTGAATTGACCTGTCCCACCAGTTTGAACGACGCCCGGCCCGCAGCGCGGGCGCGCAGGAGGTCGAGCGTGGTGTCGGTGTTGCTGCTCAGACTGTAGCGGGTCTCGCCATTGACGACACGCTTCGCCACAAGCTGGGTGATGACATTGAGGCCGCGGTCGAGGATATAGGATGCGGCGTGGGTGTAGTTGGCGGCGATGTAGTGTTGCTGGGCATAGGCGTTGCGCAGCCACTTGCCCGCCAGGAAAAAGAATTCGGTGACCTTGATGTTCGGCGGCAGCGTACCCTTGTGCAACGCTGCGGCATAATCGAGGTCGGGCCAGCCGCCGAACAGACGGTCGATCACCGGCGCGATGAATCGCCTTTCCAGTTCGTTCGACGGTCGCGGCTTTTCGAGCGTCAGCGCGGAGAAGAAGGTCAGGTCGAGACCGCGATCGGCGGCGGCCCGCTGATAGAGCGCATTGACGATGTGATTGGCCTTGCCGAGCCCCAGCGGCAGTCCCACCACGAGATGAGGACCGACATCACGGATGATGTCGTCGGCGATCGCGGCGGCATCGGTGAAAATCTTGGGCATCAGGATATCCAAGGAAAGCGATCCCTCAGCTCTTCCACGCTTCGCTCGCCACCGCAATCGCATTCGCGGAACAAACCACCGTCATTGCGAGCGAAGCGAAGCAATCCAGAAGCCACACACCAAGACTGGATTGCTTCGTCGCAGTCGGGACGACGCTACGCGTCGCCCTGAGCTCCTCGCAATGACGGCAATTCAACTTAGGGAACCTCTGAGCAACGTCACTTTTCTGAAGTAGTCGCAACAGGTTTGCGTTGGCGGTGAAGGGTCTTTTGTTTACACCTGCCGCGGGCGGCATTCGCCCGGCGGCTTTGTCAAGCGGACGCAAGTGTCCTGCGGGCAAGGAATAGGTTTGCGAGCGCGAGCATCGCGAAGACCTGTGCGCCGTTTTTGGCGATGCCGCGATAGCGAACCTTGCGATAGCCGAACTGGTATTTCATCACCCGGAACATGTGCTCGACCTTGGCGCGGATTTTTCCGAAGCGGCGATTGCGCCGGCGTTGCGATATCGACAGCGGGCGTCCGGGCTTCGCTTTCGCCTTCACGGCCCACAGAACACCCGCTGCTTCCGCCTGTCGTTGTTTGCGGTCGTTGGCATATCCCTTGTCGCCATACACCGCACGATCATCCTCGCGGATCAGATTGTCCATGACCTTGGCGTCATGCACACTGCCTGTGGTCACGCCCGCGGTGTGCACGAGCCCGCTTGTCGCATCGACACCGATGTGGGCCTTCATGCCAAAGGACCACTGGTTGCCCTTCTTCGATGAGCGCATCTCGGGGTCGCGCTTCTGTGCCTTGTTCTTCGTCGATGGCGATGCCGCGATCAGCGTCGCGTCGATGATGGTGCCGCCACGCAGCAGAGCACCGCGAATCTCCAGAAACTCTGCAATCGCGACGAATATCGCCTTCGTCAACTCGTGACGCTCCAGCAGATGCCGGAAGTTCAAGATGGTCGTCTCATCGGGGATGGTGTCGCGTCCGAGCTCCAGACCCGCGAACGTGCGCATCGAGCAAATGTCGTAAAGGACTTCTTCCGCGCCGGGATCAGAGAGGTTGTACCACTGCTGCAAGCAATAAATCCGTAGCATCACCGCCAATGGAAATGGTCGCCGACCGCCACTCGGACCCGCCTTGGGATAATGCGGCTCGATCAAAGCTTCGAGCGCGACCCAAGGCACCACGCCTGCCATCTCAGCCAAAAACACATCTCGCTTCGTGCGCTTCTTCTTGGCCGCATAATCGAGCGACGCGAAACTCAGCTGGCCCATCCGAGCGCCTCCCCGAATCAATGATCGAAGAGTGCCATAGTCGCCAAGTTGTGCAGAGCACTCAGTCACAGGAAGTTGTCACCGCATCGCTGGGGTTTCGGTTGCGGTCGACGCGGATAAAGATACATTAGAAATGCATCTTTAAGAGCAACCCCCGAACGTGCGGCATCGGTGTCTCGGCTAGCCGTAGCAAGGCTTAGGCAGGATAGGTCGCGATCCTGCCTCGCCGATCGTGATCCGCGACTGAAGGAACAGCAATGCCAGAAAGAGTCGAATGGTTCAGCCGTGAACACAATGTCTTGGCAACCGCAAGGAGCGGTCTTTCACAAAGGAGAGGTATGATGAACAGAGCTAACAGATACAATCAGTTCCATGTCGATGGACCATCGTTCGATCCTGCTGACACTTTGGTGCCGATGCTGATCGGAGGTCTTGGTCTCATTGTCGTTGGGATGATCGCAGTCGGCATATTCGTGGGATGATCGCAGCCGGCATATTTGTTTAGAAATCAGCTCAGGATGTGTACGGCGGCGACAAAGAGGCCACGGAGCAGCCGCCAGCACACACCTGTGACAACTCATCGCCGCCAACACCGTATCAATCCGGCTGACCGCCGCCTAAGGCCTTGCGGGCGAGCGCGTGTTCGTAGCCTGGCTTGATGGCTCCGTGCTACATCGAGCAATCACTCCTTAAAGCCTTTCAGAATTTAGTGCCCATCGTTCAGGCAGCAGCGTTGCGGACAACATAGCCCGCGCGCACCTTCGACGCATGAAGGTGCGCTCATTATTCTTTATTTTTGCAACGCTTGTCTGCGCGAGCGCTGCGGATTTTCCGCCGCATGACTCGAAGACCTATCCGTCCGGCACCAATAACTGATGATGCGCGCGCTGCTCGCGTTGCTGGTTTTGTCAGCGCTGCCAGCCTGGGCTGCCGTTGGCCCCTGTATTAGCCCGAATGCGGTGCCGGGCGGCCTTCACTGGAACGGCAGCACCATCCGACTTTGCACGGCGGCCGGTTACGTCAGCATCACCGGCGTCGTCAGCGACACCACTTGCACCGGCCGCGGCGGCCAAGTCGATCGCTTTGGCAATGAGCAGTATTTCTGCAACGGATCGGTGTGGGTCAATCCAAGCTGCGGCACGCCCAGCGGCACCTGCGTGGCAGGCCGCGCGGGAGGGCGTGAGTATTTCAGCGGCGGGACGCCATACTATGCGACGTGCAACGGCACCAACTGGCTGCCCTGGGCGACCACGGCACGCGCCAGTGCCTGCACCGGCAGCTATACCTGGACCGACCAAACGGCCGCAGGCTCACGGAGTTGGACCAGCATCGCCTCATCGAGCGACGGCAGCAAGCTTGCGGCGGCCGTCGTCGGCGGTGACATCTACACCTCGACCGACACTCGGACCCGCCTTGGGATAATGCGGCTCGATCAAAGCTTCGAGCGCGACCCAAGGCACCACGCCTGCCATCTCAGCCAAAAACACATCTCGCTTCGTGCGCTTCTTCTTGGCCGCATAATCGAGCGACGCGAAACTCAGCTGGCCCATCCGAGCGCCTCCCCAAATCAATGATCGAAGAGTGCCATAGTCGCCAAGTTGTTCAGAGCTTCCCTAACAACCTTGGTTCGTCATTTGGCGAATTGTCGAAGCCTCGAAAAAGGCGAACCGGCCGTCGCGCGTCGATCTGTCTAGTCCGCCTGCGGGAGCGGCGTCCTGAACCCAAGTTATCCACACCTGTTCAGGGCACAGCCATGACCGTACATGCGCGCGAACGCGCGATCCGCGTTCAGATAGGGACTGAGAGATTGAAAAACAGCGGGCGGCGTTTGACACAATGCTGACTGAAAGCTGATCTTGACCAACTAGCCCCTAGCATTCGTCCGTTTGCCATAAATCATGAATTTTCGTCTTGCTCCGCGTTGATTTTTTCGATTGCCGCCTCTGCACGTTCCATAAGCTCGCCAAAAGCCAGCGACGCGAAATAGTATTCCTCGCCCTTATCCATACGGCTTGCGCCGTCTGGTATGAGAAGCCCGCGACTCGCGATCTCTGCGAGAGCCTCGCTCAGCCGCTCTCGGTCGATTTTATCCTTATTGTTGGCGTCATTTGCTAAACCGTGAGCCGAAACGAACGGCCGCGAATTGAGCGATTGCTTCGTAGGAGAGGTCAACGATGAATTTATTAGAGCGATGACCTTCAGATCAATCTTTGTAAGCCCCTCAAGCCGTCGCGCCATTCGAGAAACGGCGGGCGCGTCCGGCACCTCTTGTTTCAACTCGTTGGCTATAAAGGAAGCTAGCAAGCGCAAGTTATGTTCGTACTCGCCTTCTTTGGCGGCTTCGAAATACCGATAGGCCATTGGCACGAAAAGCGATGCCTTATTTTCCGGCAGTTCCGAGACTTCCTGCGTTTGCAATTCTTCAACGAGTAGGTTCTGCGGGCGCTTAATAAAGCGATCAATGGCGAAAGTCAGAACTGAGCCCAAAATCCCTGCGCCTGGATAAACAACGTTGGCGAGGTTCGATCCGATTCCGATTGTGAGTTTTGTAGTGTCCGCTAGAAGACCGGACGGTTTCTTATCTTGATTTTGAGACATCTCGGCCCTCGCCAAATTTTCCATTGAACAGCGTATATTCAGCACTGGATTCGACCTCAAGCAACCATGAACGGATGGTCATCCGTCCACGGTGTCCGGCCCTGCGTCATCTCCTGACTCTAAGAATTTGCCAATTAAGGAATTGAGGGCTGCCCATAGGTGAGGGCCGTGGTCGACGGGACAGCGCGCCCCTCATGTCGCGCCGGGCCGTGTTGTCCGAGCATGACCGGCGCGGCGCATTTCTCTCGGAATTTTAGGAGCTGCCATGACTCGCTCTAATCCTGTCTTCGAAGGCTTGGCCGCAGGTTTGAGACCAGCCGACGCCACCGACGAGCCCGGTACGTTCCACGTCGACCTTGCCGACATAAGGGCCGCTGAGCGGCTTCGCCTTGTGAAGCACGCCGAGAGGCAAACCGAATTGATGGAGGCTAGTCTGGCCGCGCAACAGCGCCTCGCCGATGCCGCCGAGCGACAGGCCGCTGCGTTCGAGACTCTAAGCTCGCTACTGGCCGGATGCATCGGCATCGGCACTTCAGCGTGTTCGGGCGAGTGGAGTTCGGACCCGTGGAAAATGCGCGACGCGTTCTATTTGCGCACGGGCGAGGGTCGCCGCAACTTCGGATGCGATCAAACCGGAGACGACAGCGATGCAGCTTGAGAACGCCACGACGCCCGCATGGTTGAAGCTTCACGTTGACGCGTTGAAGCCGATCAGCTTGACGATGAAGGCCGTCGAGATCGCCAACCGGGTAATTCAGGCACAACAGGAGCGCGATATTTGCGCCGACATGGATATGCAACGATGGCTACGGACGTGACACTTCGAAATTCGATACTGGCCGTAAGCGGTGCGCTCGACAACGCTTCCGCCGAGCTAAGGAAGCTCTGCACAACTTGGCGACTATGGCACTCTTCGATCATTGATTCGGGGAGGCGCTCGGATGGGCCAGCTGAGTTTCGCGTCGCTCGATTATGCGGCCAAGAAGAAGCGCACGAAGCGAGATGTGTTTTTGGCTGAGATGGCAGGCGTGGTGCCTTGGGTCGCGCTCGAAGCTTTGATCGAGCCGCATTATCCCAAGGCGGGTCCGAGTGGCGGTCGGCGACCATTTCCATTGGCGGTGATGCTACGGATTTATTGCTTGCAGCAGTGGTACAACCTCTCTGATCCCGGCGCGGAAGAAGTGCTTTACGACATTTGCTCGATGCGCACGTTCGCGGGTCTGGAGCTCGGACGCGACACCATCCCCGATGAGACGACCATCTTGAACTTCCGGCATCTGCTGGAGCGTCACGAGTTGACGAAGGCGATATTCGTCGCGATTGCAGAGTTTCTGGAGATTCGCGGTGCTCTGCTGCGTGGCGGCACCATCATCGACGCGACGCTGATCGCGGCATCGCCATCGACGAAGAACAAGGCACAGAAGCGCGACCCCGAGATGCGCTCATCGAAGAAGGGCAACCAGTGGTCCTTTGGCATGAAGGCCCACATCGGTGTCGATGCGACAAGCGGGCTCGTGCACACCGCGGGCGTGACCACAGGCAGTGTGCATGACGCCAAGGTCATGGACAATCTGATCCGCGAGGATGATCGTGCGGTGTATGGCGACAAGGGATATGCCAACGACCGCAAACAACGACAGGCGGAAGCAGCGGGTGTTCTGTGGGCCGTGAAGGCGAAAGCGAAGCCCGGACGCCCGCTGTCGATATCGCAACGCCGGCGCAATCGCCGCTTCGGAAAAATCCGCGCCAAGGTCGAGCACGTGTTCCGGGTGATGAAATACCAGTTCGGCTATCGCAAGGTTCGCTATCGCGGCATCGCCAAAAACGGCGCACAGGTCTTCGCGTTGCTCGCGCTCACAAACCTATTCCTTGCCCGCAGGACACTTGCGTCCGCTTGACAAAGTCGCCGGGCGAATGCCGCCCGCGGCAGGTGTAAACAAAGGACCCTTCACCGCCAACGCAAACCTGTTGCGACTACTTCAGAAAAAGTGACGTTGCTCAGAGGTTCCTTTAGATGTCGCCGCCAGGACCGACTTGGGTGCTCTGCGTGCTTCATCAGAATCGAGACCCAGTTATCGATCGTCAGCGTTTGATATCTAATACCAAGACTCGCTGATCAAGACCGGTACGCCCAATCACGCATTCCGATGAACATAATGCGCCAAGGCTGATCGATTAGCCTGTTCCAGGCATAGCAGCAGTGATCGACGATATTTTCGTAGGACTTGAACACGCGGTTCGACAACCAATTGTCGCGCATGAACTGCCAGACATTTTCCTGCGGATTAAGTTCCGGGCATTTCGCTGGCAGCGGCAGGATCGTGATGTTGGGTGGAACGATCAACCGGCTTGACAGATGCCAGCCGGCCTGGTCGAGCAGCAAGATGGCACGCTTGCCTGGCGCGACCTCGGTCGCGATTTCGGCCAGATGCAGGTTCATCGCCTCGGTGTTGCATGCGGGCAGGACGAGGGCTGCGCCCTTGCCGCCCTTCGGGCAGATCGCGCCGAAGATGTAAGTGGAGGCGGTTCGCTGGTCGCGCGGCGCCGAAGGCCGCGTTCCGCGCCGCGCCCAACGTCGCGTGATCTTGTTCTTCTGGCCGATGCGCGCCTCGTCGCCAAACCATATTTCTATATCGGCTGGATCGACGCTCTTGTCCTTCGCAATTTCCGCCACTCGGGCTGGGAAGGTTTTTTAAAATTCTCGATCGCGCCCTCGGCTTGCGCATGATGGCGCGGACGGGCGGAGAGCTTGCGATAGCCCATGCCTCGCAGTTCCCGGCTCAGAGTTTGCCTGGAGACTGTGACCCTGAACTCCTCATACAGCCACTGGCAGAGATCGACGATGCGCCAACGGATAACGCCGTGAGCAGGGATCGGCCCGCTTTCGATCACGGCGGCCAACGCCTGACGATGCTCGTCCTTGAGCCGGGACGGCTGCCCGGGCGCCTTGCGATCGAAAAGGCCGTCCGGTCCGAGGGCATTGAACTTCATCACCCAGTCGCGAACAATTTGCACCCCCACTCCGCCGATCCTGGCTGCTTCCGTCCGCGTCGCACCGTCGTAGATCGCGGCCAGAGCCAGAAGTCGCCGCGCCTGCGGCCCGTCTTTCGACCGCCTGGCAGCGGACCGTGTCGTCTGCGCGTTGAAATCGGCCCGGAGTGGCAGCGGCGACATGGTGAACCTCCCTCGTTCGCCAAGTTGAACCAGCCCGCCGCTGATTTGAAAAGCCCCACAGAGTCACGCTCCACGAGATTTGGTATAATAGCATTACAGTCGTAATTTGTATTGCGCGCTTTAGCGAGTTCTGACTCGATGCATCACCATGATTCGACATCAATCATGGACGACGGGCGCGTCGACCGAAACGGTGCTGGAATTGTGGGCGGCGTCGCTGCGGGACGTAAAGCGACGGATGCGTCCGTTGTTTGCGCAGGCGCGTACGGCGGCGAGCGCGGGCGCTTTCATTGACGGACTGCTGAGCGAAGAACGGCGCAAGACTGGCTGGATGCGGGCGGAAGCGGCGGGCGATCCCGGCCCGTGGCGCCAGCAGGAGCTTCTGGGCCGAGACCGCTGGGACGCCGACGAGTTGCGCGATCTGGTGCGATTATGTGGTCGAGCATCTCGGTGACGAAGGCGCGGTGCTGGTCGTCGACGAGACCGGCTTTCTGAAGCAGGGCAAAGTCTCCTGCGGAGTGGCGCGACAATACACCGGTTCGGCCGGAAAGATCACGAATTGCCAGATCGGGGTATTCGCGGCCTATGTGTCGCGTCACGGTCATGCCTTCATGGACCGCGCGCTCTATCTGCCGAAGAGCTGGACGGACGATTCGCGCCGCCTGAAAGCCGCGCATGCGCCAGGCGATGTCGGATTTTCGACGAAACCGCGGCTCGCGGCCAAGATGATCGCGCGGGCCATTGCGGCGCGCGTCCCATTCGCCTGGGTTGCAGGCGATACGGTCTATGGCGTCGGCGACATCGAGCGGGATTTGCGCCAGGCTGGCAAAGGCTATGTGCTCGGCGTTGCCGCCACCGCTGGTTCGGATCCTGGAGCCGGAAGCGGCTGATCGGCGGTTCGGCGGAAAAGATCGCCAAAGCGCTGAAGCCGACCGATTGGCGCCGCCTGTCGGCAGGCAGCGGAACCAAGGGCCGCGGCTGCATGACTGGGCGTATCTCGAACTCGCCGATCTCGACGCCGGTGAGTTCAATGAGGAGCGCAGCGGCTTGTGGACGCGCGGCCTGCTGATCCGACGCCATATCGTCGATGGCGAACTCGCCTACTTCACCACCTGGTGTCCCGCCGGAACGTCCATCAAGCAGCTGGTCGCCGTCGAAGGGCATCGCTGGGCGATCGAAGACAGCTTTGAGACCGCCAAGAACGAGTTCGGCCTCGATCACAATGAAACGCGATCCTGGCATGGCTGGCATCGTCACGTGTCGCTTGTCATGTTGACCTTCGCGATGATGGCCGCCATTCGCCGAAAAGCCAACGCGCCGTCTCAAAAAAAAACATCGCGCGCAATCCGAACGCGCGAGACTTCATCCGTCGGTCGGTCTAGGAAATCCGCAGAATAGCGCAGCGGCTCGCGCGAAAACGAATACGACCTGGCTATGTCATCGCATGGTCGCTGTGGCGACGCGCTCACCAGGCCGTCGCTCAAAAAACCCACATCAAACAAAAATTGCGACTGTAATTCTAGTGCAAACACAAATATCTACGGTCGATTGCACCCGATATGCTATCTTTCAGGACCGTCGATTGCCATTTAGGGGCATATGATAGTTCCTTAACATTGCGTAACTAAAACAGGTGTCGTTAATTGGTCATTAACTGACGCTCTAAAAAACAATGGCAAACCATTCACGAACAGAGAGCTGTCACTCACGGACTCGAAGGGAGAGCCACCGCGTTACATTCATGCGCTGCGCACAAGAACCCACAGTATCCTGGATCGTCGGATTGCCGATCGATGAAGGCGTGCCTGGCCACGAAGTTTACGCCCAGTACGGTTCCCCCGGCTTCGTCTGCGCGATAGATCACGAGTGGTATCTGGCGGATCTCGGCGATGGCCGAATTTGTTCGCCGCGCCATCGCACGCCCAAACGACGGCGAACTAGATCGTCCTTCCGGGCCTTGAGGACGTCGGGACTTGGATTTGGCGTAGGGTTTTGAAATGAACCAAGTAAATAAGTTCGAAGCGACGATCGGCAAGCTTCACATCCGGATTGCAGAACTAACGCCGAAGCTACGTGCCATCACGGCCCAGCTGGATGGAGATAGATGCGGACACCCTGATTTTGTCGCAGAGATGGAAAGAGCGCTAAGCGCCGCGCGGCGGGAATGCATAGACGTCCTAGGCTCGCTAAAAACTTTGTTCCAGCTGGTTGCCACGACCAAACTGGAGCCCGATCAAGTATTGCTGAAAGAGCTGCAGTTGCTGAAGCGCGACCATGAAGCTCTCTTTAATGAGGTGACTCGGAACTTGGCAAGACTCGCAGCGAAGGACGACCACTCATCGGCGGTTCCGAAAGGGCTACCAATTCAACCGGACGGTCAGGCGAACGCGCCGAAAGCAAGTAAGGCAATGACCGCTGACCAGCGTTCGCCGCTTGAGATGCAATCACTGTTGGAAGTGGCCCTTGACCGGGAAGCATCGCTGCGCGCGCAGTATGACCTTGTCATCCTCAAGCTCAATCGGCTGCAGAACGAGCACAAGGATGCGACCGCCATTGCAACGAAGCTGAAGCTCGACAACGCAGCCAAAGATGGCGATTATCAAACTAAACTCTCAAAGCTTTCCGGAGATTTGGCAGAGATCAGGAGCCGCTACGAGCAACGTCTCGACGCTGCCACGAGATTCATCGGGCTGCTCTCGGAACAAAATCGCTGGCTAGATGCGACGCTGGATGCCTGCAAGCCAGTGCTGCAATATGGGTTGCGGGAGGAGCTTGATCTGTACCGAGAGGAAGAAAGTTTCCTCAATCCCAGTCTGATTGGCGCCGATACTCGCTCGAGACAGCAGATTATTGAACAAGTCCGGCTAATAGGAGAGAGCGGGCTTTTCGATCCGGAATACTACCAGAGACAGTTCGAGCAGCCATTGCCGCGTGGCACCGATCTGATCAACCACTATGCGACCGCGGGATGGCGCGAGGGTAAGAGCCCGCAGCCCCTTTTTTCGGTTCCATTCTACCTGATGCGCAATCAGGAACTCGCCCGCGATGGCATCGAGCCGCTCTGCCATTACATCGAGTACGGCTCGCGGTCGCGCAGAGATCCGCATCCGTTGTTCTCAACCCAATTCTACGCGAAGTACGTCGATGAGCCGCCGGAGGGTAGCACGTGGCTCACGCGGTTCCTCGAAATTGGCCCTTCACCACCCAGTCCGCATCCGCTGTTCGACCCAGCCGCCTATGCGCGCAAGGCCGGCCTTCCCGACAGTCACACCGCGATTGCGCTGCTCGATTATCTCACCAGTGGTTGGCGCGAGAAGAAGTTCGCGTTTCTCCCGCTGTTCGATGCGGCCTATTACGAGGCGCAATTCGAAGAGCCGATCGACTTGGAGCCCTATTCGCATTTCGCCATCTTCGGTGCGGCTCACGGCGCAAGCCCGCACGCCCTGTTCAGCAGCCGATACTATCTCGAGGCAATGGACCTCGACCCGCTGCAGGCCGATCCACTGCTGCATTACCTGCTTCAGGGGGAGCACGAGGACCGTCAGCCTTCACCGTTTTTTTCGCCCCAGTTCTACCGTCAGAAATATCTGGGTGACGACCGCAGCACCTCCCCCCTGCTGCATTATCTGGCGACGGGCGCGGCAGCGCTGAACGATCCGCATCCGTATTTCGACGCGCGCACTTACGCACAACTTGCAAAGCGGCAGGACGCGGGTCTTGCTTCGGCCGGCCTGGATCACTTCGCCACGGAAGGGTTGAGGCGGCTGTCTTCTGAGATGATCGTCGGCTTTTTCAAGAATGCCCCATTCGCCGCGCCGACGTTGCCGCCTGTCGCGGTGCCTGCCGCCCAGCTTGCGGCAAAGCCGGACCCGACGCTGCTGATCGCCAAGCAATTCCCGGGCAAGCTAGGCTACCGCGAAGGCGCCCCCAATGTCCTGATCGTCGCGCACATTGCCAGCGATCAACTATTCGGAAGTGAGCGCAGCTTCATTGACATGGTCGACGCCGTCGGCAGCATCCCGGGAAATGTGTTCGTAGTGCTGCCCCGCAATGTGCCGGACTATACCAACGCCATTCGTCCGCTCTGCCATCGCGTCTATATTGTTGACTACAAATGGTGGCGACATGGCGAGGCTATCTCTCCGAGGGCGTTGGAGGCGTTTGAATACATCATACCGACGGATCGCATCGATGCTGTCCACGTCAACACCATCATGCTGCGCGAGCCGCTCGATGCCGCGCGCAGGTGCGGCGTCCCGGGGATCGTACATGTCCGGGAGCTCATCCAGCACGATCAGGCGCTGCAGGACCTGATCGGCGCGACGCCGGGAGACATCATCCGCGACACAAAGGCGCGCGCCGACTGGGTGATTGGCAATTCCGAGATCACCGGGCGCGCCTTTGCCAAGGAAGGCTGCACCTTCACCATTCCGAACACCATCGATGTCGAAGCCATGGACATCGCCAACGACCTGTCTGGCGGTGAGGTCAGGTTCGGGCTGATCAGCAGCAACATTCCAAAAAAGGGGATAGCCGATGTCGTGCAGCTGGCGCAGCTGGCGGCGGCTAAGGTGAAGAATGCCAAGTTCGTCATCATCGGTCCCGAAAACGACCTGGTTAAGGAGCTGAAGGCAAAGCAGACCTCAGGCGAGCTCCCCGACAACATCGTCTTCCCCGGCTATGCATCCAGCCCCAAGCAGGCTGTCGAGCAGGTCAACGTGGTCCTGAATTTCTCGCATTTCGCTGAATCGTTCGGGCGCACGGTACTGGAGGCGATGGCGGCCCGACGACCCGTCATCGGTTATCGCTGGGGCGCGCTGCCCGAGCTGATTGACCACGGCAAGAGTGGCTATCTGGTCGAGTTCAAGAAATATGCGAAAGCGTTGCCCTGTGTGGAGAAGCTCTGCCGCAATCCGCAGCTCATCAAGCAGTTGGGCGAGCGCGGGCGGGAAATCGCGGTGGCGCGATTTGCCTTACCAAGCTACCGGATCAAGATGGCGGAAGCCTATGCCAAAATCATTCCGCCGCGTGAGGTGCGAGAGGCCACCCGCGCGCCGCTCATCCGGCCGGCGCGCCTGCCGGGATTGAAGGATCGAGAGGAGCGACCGCGCATCGCCTATTTCTGCTGGCACTTCCCGGTTCCCTCGGAAACGTTCGTTCTCAACGAGCTCGAGGCGCTGGTTGCGACTGGCGCCGACGTGCTGGTGTTCTGTCGCCAGACGCCATGGAAGGGCTTCAGACCGTCATTCCCGATTACTTTCGAGCGTGTCGATTCGCCGAAGAAGCTCGCCCAGCGCCTAAAGGAGACCGGACGGACCATCGTGCATGCGCATTTCGTCTATCCGGTCGTCACCGACATGGTGTGGCCTGCCTGCGAAGAGGCGCAGATTCCCTTCACCTTCATCGCCCACGCCCAGGACATCTTCCGCTACGAGAACGACAAGAGGAACCGCTTGGCGGAGATCGGCCAGTCCAAGTGGTGCCGCGCCCTGTTCACGCTATCCAAGTTTCACCTGGATTTCGTCGTCGAGCGCGGCTTCCCGCGTGAGAAGGTCATCATCAATCCGAACGCGGTGGATACCAGCCGCTTCTCGGCCGCCTACGATGAGGAGAAGCAGAATCGCTCGGCTCGCAAGATTATTTCTGTCCATCGCTTCGTGAAGAAGAAGGGCCTCGACCTGCTGATTCGCGCTGCCCCGCTGATCGAGGACCTCGGCGTTCGCATCGAGATCTATGGCTATGGCGAACTGGAGGAGGAGTATCGCCGCCTCATCGCCGAGGTCGGCGCTCGCAATGTCGAGATCATGGGGCAGCTTAGTCAGGACGAGATCGTCGACAAGATGAAGACTGCCGATCTGTTCGTCGCGCCCTCTGTACGCATCGAGAACGGCGACATGGATGGCATTCCGACTTCCCTGGTGGAGAGCATGGCCGCCGGCGTGCCGGTACTGACGACCAACCTCGCGGGCATTCCTGATCTCGTGATCGACGACATCACCGGCATCATGGTCGAACAGACGCCAGAGAGCGTGGCTGAGGGCATTCGACGCTATTACGGCATGCCCTCGCTCAAAGTACGCGCGATCATTCGCGCGGCGGCGCAACGTGCACGCGAGCGCCACGATGTTGTGCGTCTGACACGGGTGCTGATGCGGGTCTGGCGCAATAACACAGTCGACGTAATCATCGTTTCCTGGAACAACCTCGCCGAGCTGAAAATGACGGTGCAGCGGATTCTCGAGAACACATCCCTGCCGTATCATCTGGTTGTCTGCGACAACCAGAGCCGGCGGGAGCCGGTTGCCGAATATCTCAACGATCTCTGGCAGAAGCAGGACCGGGTAACGGTGATCCACAACGAGGTCAATGCCATGGTCGGCCCCGGCACCAACGCGGCGCTGGCGCAGGGCGCGAGCGACTACGCGATCTACATATGCGGCAAGGAAGGCGTCAGCTTCGGCCGCGGCTGGGAGATCCCGATTGTGCACGCGCTTGAGGAACAGCCGGAGGCTGGGCTTGTCGGCACCATGGGCTATTCGCCGACCTATCTGCACGGATCTGAATATCCGTCAGGTATCGAGTTGTTCCCCAAATTTCGCAACACATCTTTCGCCACCGATAATCCCGACCGGGTATTCGGTCATGTGCAGGGTGGCCTGTTTGGTATGCGCCGGAAAATGGTGGACGAGATCGGGGGCTTCAGCGAGGACGTCCCGCACAGCTACACAGATGTCGAATATAGCTATTATGCGGAGAGCAACGGTTGGAAGCTCGGGACCGTTCCCGGCATGCTTGCGCTCTTCAACAAGAGCCGGCCCACGCTGTCCCAACGTTTCGATGAGACGCTGGTGGTTGCCCACCCTGTCCTGCCCGATGAACTCGATCGCTATGACGCGGTTGTGGGCGGCAAGCTCAAGCATTGCAACATCTGCGATTGGTACGGCCCGAGCTTTGGCGAGGCGGCCAAGTGCCCGTCATGCGAGGCATTGCCGGAGGACCGTTCGGTCTACAGATGGCTGAGCGAAGGCATCTATATGTACCGGCGTCTGCCGACGCTTGCGGTCGGTCTGGAAGGCAGGCTTGAAAACGAGTGGGCGCGACAGTTCCAGGGCCCGCGGATGACGGTTGAGGCGCTGATCGCTGAACTAAAGGCAAAGGGCCGTCTTCCAAACCGGTCGGCTTCATTTCACCTGTCGCTTATCCGCTGCGGTGAGCTTTCCGAGGCGGATCTTCAGATGATCGCGAATGAACTGGCACGCGTCATGTTGCCAGGCGCAGTTGTCCTCTTGCAGCGGTCGCTGGCGAGCAGCCAAGACTGGTTCGCTTGGACCGAGTTGTTATCCCGTCTCATGGAAAGTAGTGGCTTTAGCGCTCTTCCAGACATCCAGTTCAATAGCAAGGCTGTTGAATATTGCTTTGTTCCGACTAGAGCATTTTCAAAGTTATGACCGCGCCGATCAGAATCTCTGTGGAATCAAAGTTCCGAGGAAACGCCGATGGATAACGCGCAATCGAAGCGGCAAGCAGAAGCCGACCGGATCAAGGGACAAAGGCTTGACCCCATGCACACCGAGCACTGTCGGGTCGTCCCGACCAGGGATGACATGCTCGATGTGCTCCCAAAGGGAGGGAGAGCCGTCGAGGTCGGGGTTGCCTCAGGTGACTTCAGCCAAGAGATCATTGCGCGTCTTCGGCCGGACAAGCTTTACCTGGTCGATGCCTGGGAAGACGAGCGCTTCTTGGAAGGGCTCGCGACCGTCACCAACAGGTTCGCGAAGCAGATCGAGACCGGCGCGGTCGAAATCGTGCGGGGCTTTTCGACCGAAGTCTTGTCCAGCTTTCCGGACGGCTATTTCAACTTCATCTACCTTGATACCACGCATGCCTACGACCTTACGGCTCAAGAGCTTGAATTGTCCTCTCGCAAATGCAGCGTGCGCGGCCTTATCGCGGGGCACGATTTCTCGGCTGGCAATGTCGTGGCGCCGCATGTCTATGGCGTGATCCAGGCGACAGGTGCGTTCTGCAGGAACGCGGGGTGGCGATATAAATACCTGTCGATCGACCCAGACACCTACTTCAGCTTTTGTCTTGAGCGGATCTCTTGAGGGGTGCCATGGATGGCCCATTGAGGGAACCAAGGTCCACACGGTTGAACGATTATCTCCGACGTTCGTTTTTCGTATAGAGTGTTCGTCTTTGGCCAAGATGAACGATAGCTTCATCGCAGAACTGCATGCAATGTTGCCGGATGCCCAGGCGGACCGATGACGAAGACCGGATTCTTCTTTAGGACACATTTCTGGAATCCCGATGCGGAGCGCATGTACCGGCTGCAGTGTGAGGCCGCCGGGCAGCCTGTCATTCTGCTTGCGGATGAGACCAATGGTCCGGTGGACTGCGAGGGGAATATCCAGAAGATTACCCACCGGCTCGCCGATTTTCAGCGGATGGGATTGCCGATATATCCCAACGCCGAACGTTGCATGTGGCAATGCGGCGATTACGCGCTGTATACGGCGCTGCTTGCAACGGATCTCGATCATCTCGTGCTGATGGAATATGACTCCATACCGGCGGTCGATCTGCTGGATGTCATGAAGCGCGTCATCGAAGGCAACGTCGATCTCGTCGCGCATCAATTTGCTCAGGCGGGTCCGCGCTGGGTCTGGAATGAGAGCACGATCCAATGGTATCAGCGGGAGGTCGACTCGCAGTTCGATCTGTCGAAGATGCGACAGTGCAATTTTCCGTTCGTGATCGTGTCCCGACGGTTCGCGCTGGATTTGTTTGCGCGGCGACTGGAGATGGCCCGATTCCGGCGCTCGCGGTCGCTGGAGGTGTGGGTTCATTGCGAGCCGTTCATCGCCACTGAGGTCGACCGGCTGGGCTATCGCGCCGCGCCGCTCTCCGATTTCGGTGACGTGGCCGAATGCACGACCAACTTCCCGGTGTATGGACCGAGGGTCACCACGCTCAATCAGCGCTGGCGCCATCCCGTGCTGTTCGACGAGCGCTACATCGTCAAGCTGGCTGGCTTTGTTCGGAGCGCGAAACGCGACTGGACCGCAAACGACTTGCGGGACCTCGTGGTAACCTCGCGGAACTGGGATCTGCTTCGAGAGGGATTGATCCGCTACGATTCCGAGAGATGGGCATCGTTTTTCGAACGAGACAACTTCGAGGCGGTGTCGCCATCCGATGTTGATGGCAATTAGCGGCGAGCTAGCTCACGACGATTGTCGTCGTGCAAATAGCTAGCCTGGTACGTCTCATATGCGCCGAAGATACTGGAGGTTAGACTGTCGTCCATGACAGCGAGTTGCGCCATTCAGATGAACGAGGCATGATCTTCGTTAGAATGTGAGATGGCTCCTTACGGTTACTGCATTCGGAGAAGACTACATGCTCAATCTGATCGATGTGGGAGGCGCCGGCGGCCTTCAACCAAAATGGGAACGCTTTTTGGATCGCATTCACCCTGTGATATTTGAATGTAATCCTTCCGAGGCCGAAAAAATTCAAGCCAAGTATGCGGGGCGGGCCAATATCTCGATCATTCAAAAAGGCCTGTATGATAACGCCGGCAGCAAAACGCTATATCTTACGAAACATTTCGGATGCACGTCTCTTCGCGAGCCGGATTTCAGTTTCCTGAATAGCTACCCGATAGCGAAGCAATTCGAAGTCATCGACACGACGACCATTGATTGTGTACGCTACGATCGCCTTTACGCAGACGGAGAGGTTCCGGCTCCCCACGTTATCAAGATTGACGTACAGGGCTGTGAATACGAGGTCTTGCAAGGTTTCGGAAGTCTCTTGGACGGTGTCCTCGGCATTGAACTAGAGGCTCATCTTTATCCGATCTACCGTGGCCAACACCTTCTGTCTGATCTTGTCAGCCTTCTCGATCGACACGGTTTGGTCCTGCGTCGCCTCAATCCAATCGCCCATTTTGAAGGCGATCTCGTCGAAGTGGACGCTTATTTCACCCGTTCAAGGAACTCCTCCAACCTTCTCGACGAGGTCGATAAAGATCGCCTGCGTTTTATTGAAACTGTATTTTCTCAATAGTCCGAAAGGAACAGGAAGTCAGCCGACAGCAACTCACCGATACATATAAACACCTGATGGATGTTACAACTTAGAACACCCGCATTCCCGTCTGGGCTACCGCTCACCGCGGGAGTACATTGCATCACTCAAAGCAGCCGAGTGCCCGGTCTAGCCGGGGCAACTCCATATGCTGGGTACGCCGTTTATGCGCCTCGAGCCAGTGAGACTTTGCTATGGCCATCTTTTCATCTCGCAAGTTAAGGGAATTTGGCGTTCTATTTTTGTGCTGTGCGATTATCGTTTTCGTATATGCAAGCGAAGCTTTGTCAAAACAATCTGGTTTGATATCTTCGTTAACGTTCTCTCTGTCTAACAAAATTGACACCTCGAAATTCCCGAAGCGGAACCTGTCGAAGCCATTTTATTTTCTGATTCATGGTCCTGCTGAA
This sequence comes from Nitrobacter sp. NHB1, assembly GCF_036964665.1. Taxonomy (NCBI): domain Bacteria; kingdom Pseudomonadati; phylum Pseudomonadota; class Alphaproteobacteria; order Hyphomicrobiales; family Nitrobacteraceae; genus Nitrobacter; species Candidatus Nitrobacter laanbroekii. The sequence continues at coordinate 414,515 of NZ_JBAMDA010000001.1, read as the reverse complement.
TTTGGTTCATATCCGTTTACTGTTGATATCGGGTCGGACTTTAATGTTTGGCTCGATGAGCGTGTTCCCGTGGATCGCCGCTCTGGGAATAGCGCTCGCTCCCTCGCAATTTCCCTAACGTCTAAAGAAGACAAGAACGTAAAGGACAAAATTTTTCTTAATGCGGTGCCCCATCAATCGAGCCAGCATACCACGGTAAGCAGTCCGGATAATGAGCGGTTTATCAGCTTTGATATGATGTTGGATAAATCTTATCAGGTGCCACGGTACTGGCTCATTCACTTCCAGGCATTCCAATGCTGCGCGGGGCATCCAGTCCTTGTCATGCGTGTAAATCCCGCCAAGTCCAACGACAAAGAAATTACGCTCGAGCTTGCGGTATCTTCGGATAAGAGCGAAAGAGCTGCGCACGGCCAGCCCGTAGTAGTGGGCTCATTTGCCGTTGAACGAGAACGTTGGTTTCATGTCGTGTTCGACTTGAAACCGTCCCCGTGTGGAGTGAGCGGTGGAAAAGTTCAGGCCTCAGTTGATGGCGTAAGCATTGCGAACTGGAGCGGATGCTGGGGCTATAAGCCAGATCCGGTGTCCGTGATTGAACATGGCAAGATCACGCAAGACATCGGATTCGACATCGGTATCTATCGTCGACGTCAGCCGACAACTCAAACGATTTATGTAGACAATATATTGTATGGGACCACGCCAGGTAGCGTTAGGCCGTGACGTCTCACGATCCCGTCTATAGGGGCCTTTGGTGAGTTGGGTTTCAAGAAAAAGTGGCTACAAGCTCGGTCGTCGTCAGAGCGTCGTTATCATACAGCCGGGCGAGCCGAGGCGGCGGTGCCACATCCGTCTTCGAGAGATGCTGCCTAATCCGCTTGAGGTCTGCCGCCGAGGCCCGCCCCATGATATCATGAGCGGTCAACCGGTTGAGCTGAAGAAATTGTTGCCACTCCCGTGCTTCTGAAGAGAGGAGGCCATCGGACACGACACCGTCCCGCAATTCATCTAGCGTCAAGAGCAGGTGATGCCAGGGCGATTTGAAGTACTTGTAGAGATGCGATCCATGCGGCGAGAAATAGAGCGGATTGCAGCAGATAAACAGCACGCCATTGTCGGCGAGATGATCCTTCAGCATCGCGAAGGTGTCGACCATCTTGTCTTCTTTGATGTGCTCGAATACCGACCAGGCGTAGATTAGATCGAATTTTTCGCTCGACAACGGCGTCAGCGAGATGGTGCGATAGCTCAGGTTCGATGGAATGGCATGGCCAATCTGCGTCTTTAGAAGATTGCTCAGCTGGGGCTCGAGCACGGGCTCAACGTCCACTCCAACGACGCCTGCCTCCGGATGACGCAGCGCAAAGGACGCCGCTGCCACGCCTTGGCCGCACCCAAAATCAAGTACTCGCGCCGTATCGAAGTTGATCCGGTGGCCCGCCCATTTTCTCACTTGTTGATATTCAAACGTGGCACGGGCCTTGAACGCCTTGTCTGTAGCCCTCTCGAAAATAACGTTCATCAATGGGGCGTCGGCGGTCATCGAGTAACTCTCCAAACAAATAGGGCAGCGCGGCGGGCGGGCGCTGCAGATGCCCCCTGGATCACGATGATTTTGGATCGAATCGATCCAAAATCATGAACGTGATCGATTCCATAATTTTAGAACGGCGGAAAACCGCTACACACTTTTCATCTTCCTCTAGACAGCCACAGATCTGCACCGCTGGTGTATGTACTTTGGCGAATTACGTCACGATATGGGTCTGCTAACAAGGCTCATTCTTCACACAGCAGGAATTCCCGAGGCAAGAGTCGTAGGCCATCCGGCTCTTTGACGGCCTGGCCGCCCTGCTCGATATGGCACAGATAACACACATAACAAATCTAGAAATCTAGAGCGTTTTCGAGCGAAGCATGTCCTCGGGCTCGACCCGAGGATGGGTACCGGTTCGCGGGAAGAAAATGCGTCAAATCAAAATCATAGAGTCCGCTTCTGATTCCATCAGAAGCGAAAAGGCTCTAGTGTAAGTGGCCTTGCTACAATGGCACCGACCTGATCGCCCCCGCAGCCGAAAAACAAACTCCCGCGCTGTCGCTTTGCCGCTTGCTCACGGGGGACTGTATACGCATGTGGACGGTTTGCGGGATGGGAATCGGCGGTACTTTAGGCAATTACCGTTCCAGTCTCTACGAGCTCACGTTTTAGCGGGATGAGCTTTTTTATGCCATGTCCAAGCCGTCTCGACAATCGTTGATAGTTCTGAATAGTTGGGCGTGAATCCGAGTATTTCGCGGGCGGCGGAAGAATCCGCGACAAGGTAGGTGGGATCCCCTGGTCGGCGTGGCTTAACGGAATGTGGCACATCCCTCCCTGTGACACATTTAATGGTCGCTAAGATCTCGCGCACCGAAAAACCGGAGCCGGTACCCAGGTTGAAGCTTCCGCCCGAATGTCCTTCCTGCAGTCGCTTCAAAGCAGCTACGTGAGCTGCAGCGAGATCGCAGACATGGATGTAGTCGCGGATCGCTGTCTTGTCGGGCGTATCGTAGTCATCTCCGAATATAGCAAAGTCATCGATATAGCCCTGGAGTGCCATCATCGCTCGCGGGATAAGATGCGTTTCGTTGGAGCGGCATTCTCCGATGTCACCGGCTGGATCGGCGCCGCTTGCGTTGAAATAGCGCAGGCAAAATGCTCCGAAGCCGTAGGCAAGCCGGTAATCAGTTAAAATGCGCTCGATCATCCATTTCGATGCGCCGTACGGATTGATCGGATTGCAGGGGAAGTTCTCAGGGAGAGCCTTGCTATCCGCGTCGCCATACACGGCTCCAGTAGAAGAGAATACGATGCGAAGACAGCCGGCGTCGCGCATCGCTTGTAATAGGGAGAGCGTGCCAACAACGTTGTTCACGTAGTATTTCTGTGGATCGGCGACCGACTCGCCCACCAAGCTTGCAGCTGCAAAGTGCATGACCGCTGCGATGTTGTATTTCCTGAGAGCGGCAACAATTTTTTCTTTCTGAATAAGATCACCCACCACCATCTCACCGGAGACAAAGCTGCGATGGCCAGTTGAAAGGTTGTCATATACGATCGGTTCGTAGCCCGCTGCGGTGAGCGCCCGGCAACAATGCGATCCGATGTAGCCTGCGCCGCCGGTGACGAGAATGCACGTTTTGTGGCCCATCTGCTGATATATGCCTTGAAAGGTTGCTGAATTGGGCGAGGCCAAGCTCCCCTTGCGCTAGGCTGGACGGTCACCCCGACGGTTAGCGCAAAACACGTTTAAGGATCGCCTGCAAGGATGTCCTATACTCAGCATACTAGGTCGTGTTGACAAAGTGGATTCCCAAATCAGCGGGGGCGTGGCTCAAGACTACATTTTGGAGAGCAGCCTTGGTTCGCGGCCTGATGACGGATCGGGAGTGGGCGTTCTTCGCGCTTTTTGTGATCGCTATCGGCAGCAAGCGAAGACGATCGCCAACTGATCGCCTCCATATTCTGGACGCAGCCGCGCTTCAGTTCGACGTGACGGCGAAGACGATCGCCAAATGGGTCAAGCGCTTCCGGGAGGACAGCCGCGGCGCGGAACTCGTCTTCAATCACGGCATCGGCCTCAAGCATAGACCGGGGGCGTCAGGCTTTGATTTGATGCATGTCGTTGTCTCAAAATCGCTGCGCACTTTTGAGCGACATACATCGATCCCGCCGATTACAAGTATTTGCCGCCGATTGTACGCCACGGCACGACGACGCGAAAAATACTCTTGCGCCCGCGTCACTGCTTGCTCTGTCTGGCTCAGGAGCAATCAGCAGGAGGCGGCGCAGCCATGCGTGAGCCAGATGGGGTAATCGGCTTAGTGCCCATCTCCGCCGACTGGAAAGGAAGGAAGGTGCTGCGCTTCAGGCTGATGATAAAACGTGGTCTGAACGAAACAGCCACAAAGTATCAGAAAGGTGAAGCGCAGCATGAAGCATTATGCGGGTCTCGACGTCTCTGTCAAAGAGACGAGCGTGTGCATTGTCGATGAAAGCGGAAAACTCTGCCGAGAGAAAAAGGTTGTGACGCACCCGGACGATCTGGCCGCTGTCCTGAGCGATCCCGCATTCAACTTCGAACGGGTGGGCCTCGAAGCGGGGCCACTGTCTCAATGGCTGTTCGAGGGACTGGCAAAGGCCGGATTCGCGGTACTCTGTATCGAGACGCGGCACACAAAAGCGTTCTTGAAAGCTCAACAGCCGAACAAGACCGATCGCAACGAAACGACATGGGGTCAAAAAGGCCATCGTTGCATTGGCACGCAGGCTTGCAGTGGTCCTGTATCGGATGTGGGTAGATGGCTCGGAGTTCCGTTGGACGCGGGAGACAAGGCCAACAACGACGGGCGCGACTGCATAACGCGACCAGCAGACAAAGAGCTTAGAGTTCCGCTGCGAGGCGGAAGACGTCCTTCGCGGACGATAAATGATGTGAGTTCGCATACGGTCTTATCTCCGATGAGCCATCATCAGGATGCGAACCAGTTTGGACCACATCATTCTACTGGACCCCATAATGAGAGGGCTTCATGCCTCTCCCGGAGAGAAGCGCGGGCCGCGAAAAGACGTCGAACGGCACCACAAGTGGGAGGGTTCGGAAGTGCTTGACCGCAACGCGCCGATTAAAGAAGACCGTATCATCCGTTTGAACACCATCCTTGCCCGCACCGGGCTGTCCCGCTCCACCATTTACCGCAAAATCGCCGAAGGCACGTTCCCGGCCCAACTCAAGATCAGCACCAACGGCGCGGGATGGCATGAAACCGACATCAATCGCTGGATCGCCGATCCGGTATCCTGGCGTCCGAAAAGCGAGTTCGGTGAGTTCTGTTGAGGCCTGCGGCGTGACGATCGTCACCCTGTCCGAAGGCGAGATCAGCGAGCTTCATGTCGGCCTCAAAGGCACCATGAACGCCCTGTTCCTGAAAGACCTTGCCATCAAGACCCATCGTGGCATCCGGGGACGCGTGGAGGCCGGCAAGATCGGGGGCGGCAACGCCTATAGCTATCGTGTTGTTCACCAACTCGACGCCAACGGCGAGCCGATCCGGGGCGAACGCGAGATTGTCGAGGAACACGCCGAAATCGTCCGGCGCATCTTCCGCGAATATGTCACCGGCAAGGGGCCGCAGAAGATTGCCGCCGACCTCAACCGCGACGGTATCCCAAGTCCCACCGGCAAACGCTGGAACGACACCACCATCCGGGGCAACCGGATCATCAGTTCCGGCATTCTCAATTGCGAACTCTACATCGGCGTCATCCGCTGGAACCGGCAGCGCAGGCTGAAGAACCCCGACACCGGCCGCGTCACCTATCGGTTCAATCCCGAAAGCGAGTGGATACGCGCGGACGTTCCTGAGCTTCGCATCGTGCCGCAGGAGCTATGGGACGCCGCCAAGGCCAGACAGGACCATCTGACTGGCCTCTACAAGAAGCAGGCCGAGGCATCGCGCGCCGCCGCGCGAACGATGACGGCGAAGAACGGCGGTCTCAACGCCACCCACCGGCCGCGCACCTTGCTGTCCGGCCTGTTGTTCTGCGGCTGTTGCGGCGGCACCTACGCCCGTCGCGGGCAGGACCGCTTCGCCTGCATCAACCATGTGCTCGGTAACGGCTGCGACAACGCCCGCACCATTGCCCGCGAGGCTCTGGAAACCCGCGTGCTGACCGGCCTGCGCGAGCGCATGATGACGCCGGACATGGCTATGGAAGCCATGCGCGCCTACACGCAAGAAACTAACCGGCTCAACCGTGAGCGCCGCAATACAGCCGACGCCACGCGCCGCGAGCTTGCCGAGACCGCCAAGGCCATTGCCGAGATCGTGCGCGTCATCGAGCAAGGCGGCTGGCACCGCGCGCTGTCCGACCGGCTCACCGAGCTTGAGGCCAGACAGGACAGCCTGACCGCCCACATGTCGGACGCGCCGCAGGATGTCCCCGACATGCACCCCGGTATCGCCGAGACCTACCGGCGCAGGATCGAGCGCCTGACTGCCGCGCTTGCCCATCCCGATGACGCGCTTGAGGCAGCCGATGCCATCCGCGAGATCATCGACCGCATCGTCGTCACCCCCGGCGAGAGGCGCCGTGACACCGTTATCGCCCTGCAAGGCGAGCTTGGTACGATCCTCGACTGGATCACCCGGACTGGAAAACCCGGCTACAGGCCAACGATTGACACCCGCTCTTCCCGTTTGTCAGTCCCGGCCAAAACCGGGACTTGATCCGGCCATCCATCTTTTTGAAAAAGTGATGGATGCGCGGGTCAAGCCCGCGCATGACGCACCATTTCATGCGACCGGCATAACCGATCACGACACGCCCTCAATTTACCCCGAGCTTCTTCTGCAGGCTCGACGACGAGGTGGTGTACTGGAACACCAGCCGCTTGTCCGGATAGACGTAACGATGCGCCTTCTGCGCCATCAGCGCGCCTTCGTGGAAGCCGGAGAGGATCAGCTTCAGCTTGCCGGGATAGGTGTTGATGTCGCCGATCGCGAAGATGCCGGGCACGTTGGTCTCGAACGACGCGGTCTCCACCGGAAGGAGATTGTTCTCGAGATGCAAACCCCAGTTCGCGACCGGTCCGAGTTTCATCGTCAGGCCGAAGAACGGCAGCATGGTATCGCAACTGACCCTCGACATCGCGTTGTCGCTGCCCTTCACCTGCGCGCCGGAGAGTTGTCCGCCTTCGCCTTCCAGTGCCGTGACTTGACCGATCTTCAAATCCATCTTGCCGTCCGCGACCAGGTTGCGCATCTGCTCCACGCTGTGAGGCGCCGCGCGAAAATCGTCGCGCCGGTGCAGAAGCGTGATGCGTTTTGCGACCGGATGCAGGTTGAGCGTCCAGTCGAGCGCCGAGTCGCCGCCGCCGACAATCAGAATCTCCTTGTCGCGGAATTGCTCCATCTTGCGCACCGCGTAGAACACCGAGGTGTTTTCATACGCCTCGATGCCAGGCACCGGCGGCCGCTTCGGCTGGAACGAGCCACCACCTGCGGACACCACGACGACCTTGCATTCGAATACCTTGCCGGCGTCGGTGGTAACGCGAAATCCAGGATCGCCGATCTTCTCGATGCTCTCCACCATCTCGTTGAGATGGAAGTTTGGATTGAACGGCTTGGTCTGCTCCAGCAGCGCCTCGGTGAGGCCTTGGCCGGTAACAAAGGGAATGCCGGGAATGTCGTAGATCGGCTTTTCCGGATAAAGCTCGGCACACTGCCCGCCGATCTTGTCGAGGATGTCGACAAGATGCACTTTCATATCGAGCAGACCCAGTTCGAACACGGCAAACAGTCCGCAAGGGCCCGCACCGATAATCAGCACATCCGTCTTGATCGCTTCGCTCATGTCAAAAATTCTTTTCCGTTGAAACCTTCAGGCCGGGCCAGGCAATGTCGGCCGCGCCCTGCTGCGTGGATAGTCTTGACGCGTTTTCCTCACGCGAACCGCCATCCATCCTCGGGTCAAGCCCGAGGACATGCTTTACTTGAAAACGCTATAGCCAACCGGGCGGTTTGAGGAAAGCCATAATCTGCCTGCAATGCCCTGCGCCCGCCGGTATCCGCCCGGCGTCGCGCGAGGTGCGGCATGATAGCGCGTCACGCGGTTTGGAACGATGCGAGGTGTTAAGCCTGCCGTTCCGGCGTCGAGACCACGAGGCCGTCGAGTTCGTCGCTCACCTTGATCTGGCACGACAGCCGCGAATTCGGCCGCACGTCGAAGCCGAAGTCGAGCATGTCCTCCTCCATCGGCGTCGGCTTGCCGACCTTGTCGCTCCAGGCTTCGTCGACATAGACGTGACAGGTGGCGCAGGCGCAGGCACCGCCGCATTCGGCCTCGATGCCCGGAACGGCGTTGCGGATCGCCGCTTCCATGACGGTCGCGCCGTTCTCGACGTCAACAGTGCGGGTTTCGCCAGAATGGTCGACAAAGTTGATCTTGGTCATGGGTGCAGTGCTGCCGAACAGATAATTGATAATCAGGAAGGTTCGGCTGTCCTATAACGAAACGATCCGGCCAGCGCCAGCGGCCGGCGCAAAAAGGCGCGCTCACCTTGCGGGATCGCCGACGGCAGGTCAGGAGCGGCGCAGGATCGCGTCGATCGCCTGGCAGGCCTGGGTAATGGCGAGGTCCAGCGCGGCCCGCGGCTCCGCCGGATCGGCGCCGTTGCGGAGCGCGGTCTCCAGGTCGGCGGCGGCGGCCGCAACGTGAACCGCGCCGATCGCCCGCGCCGAGCCCTTCAGCTTGTGCGCCAGGGTCGCGGCATCAGGCGGGAGTTGCGCCAGCGCGGCGGTGAGCTCGGCCGCCTGGCCCGCGAACATCGCCAAAACCTCGCGCTCGAGGCTACTATCGCCGAGCGTCATGCGGCAGAGATGGTCGAAATCGATCGGGCCATCGTCCGGAATCAGTGGCGGCGACGGCATCCAGGTGACCTGCTCAAGGGAATATGGCATTGCTGCGATCCGAAGTCCGCTTCCGGGGTGAGGCTGCCGAGCGGAATCCCGCCGAGCCAATCACGGAACTGGTTAACAGAACGTTTCGCGTACGGACCCCGGGTTCCGTCGCCTTTCCGGCCGAATCGGACCGACTGTTCAATAATTACGAACAGCTCGAAGCGGTTAGCGCCGCTGGCCGTTAACGATGATTAAGATTGTATTAATCACGACCGTTTCATTCGAGACGCCAAGCCAATAAGATGTTGGGGGAAGTGACCGACAAGACGGGCGGAGGCGGTGGCCGCGCCCGGAACCGGCTTGGGGCTCGGGTCGGCGACCGGACTTGCAGCGGTGACGCGGACTTGCGGGTTGCGTAACACGAGGGCGTGGACTGACATGGCGAACAATCCCAAGAAGGTTAAAGACCCGACAGAGGTCGCTCTTTCCGCCATCCAGGAGGCGCTGAAGGTCGGCGAGGCGTCTGCGGGAGATCCAGACCAAACTTCGGCTCGTTACGACATCGCCCCGCCGATCCCGCCCGCTGCGAACCACGGCGAGGACGGATTTGACGACCGCTCCACCGCAGACCGGCCGACCTTCGATGCCGTTGAAGGACCGCGCTTTACGCGGCGCCCTGCCAACGACGATCGAGAAACGATCGGTCAAATCCTTCAGGCCATCCAGAACGGCCGCCCCGCCCGCAATATCTATACGCTCGCCTCGCTTTTCGCCGGCATCTGGATTCTCGGCGCCGGCCTTCTGACGATCAGCTTTCTGCCCTCGCTGCAAGCCGCGATGGGTCAGGGCAGCGGCGGCACGCTCGCGCTCGCCGGCCTGATCGCCCTGTTTTTCGCTCCCGTGCTGCTGTTCTACTTTTTGGCCAGCCTGGCGTGGCGCGGCCAGGAACTGCGCATGATCGCCCAGTCGATGGCCCAGGTGGCGATCCGGTTCTCCGAGCCGGAGGGCCTGGCCAGTGATTCGGTGGTGACCGTCGGACAGGCGATCCGCCGCGAAGTCGCCGCGATGGGCGACGGCGTCGAGCGGGCTATCGCTCGCGCCGGCGAACTGGAAACCCTGGTCGCCAACGAGGTCGCCGCGCTGGAACGTGCCTATTCCGACAACGAGGTGCGTATCCGCGCATTGCTTCAGGATATCGCGATTCAACGCGACAACCTCGTCGGCCAGGCCGAGCAGGTCCGCAGCGCCATCTCGGGTGTCCAGATCGACCTGCGGCACGACATCGCACTAATCAGCGATGCCATCGCCTCGCGCGTCGACGAAGTCGCAAAAGGCATCACCGGTGCGCTGGAAGAGCGCGGCGAGCACATCACGACGGCACTCAGCAATGCCGGCGACACCATGATCCTCGCGCTCGGCGAACGGGGCGGCGACTTGCTCGACCGGCTTGAGGAAGCCAGCGCCGAGACCACGCGCGCCGTGCTCGATGCCAGCGAGCGGCTGAACAGCAGCCTCAATTTCAAGACCGGTCACGTCCACGACGAATTCGTCGAGTTGGCCGACCGCGTCCATGACATGCTGAACGAGCGGATCGAGCGGATTACGGGCGAATTCGAGCAGAAGTCGGCGTCCATCGTCGACGGCATTTCCGACCGCACCGAACAGGTCCATGACTCTCTGAAAAATTCCAGCGACTCCCTGCTGGTGGAACTCGAGCTTCGAGGCGGCGACCTGGCCAACAAGATCGACGAGGCCGGTAACCGGCTGGCAACCCGGATTCTTTCGTGCGGAGACAAGGCCAGCGAAGCGCTGGACGTCACGGTCAATACGCTGGTGGCCAACGTTGTCACTCGAACCGAAACCGCGCACGATACGCTCAGCCTCCAGATGAGTGCGTTCGATCAACTGGTGAAGGACCAGGGCGCCGAACTCGCGGAAAAGTTCGCACGCGATAGCGGCACGCTTGGCACGCTCATTACCCGCCACATCTCGGAGTTCGACCGCACGGTAAAGACTTTCGGTGGCGAGATCGTCGATCGCCTCGGCCAGCGCACCGAAGATATCGCCGAGACCATGAAAACCTATGTCGATACCTTCGATACGCGGCTGACGTCCAACGGCGGCGAGATCAGCGCCGCCTTGGATCAGCGTCTGGCGCGGTTCGAAACCTCGCTCCAGTCGAGCGTCACCAATCTCGACGCTTCGTTTGACGCCAAAATCAAGTCGTTCGACGAGTCCGTCGACGGCCGCCTGAGAATACTCGAGCAAACCTTCGATTCACGCGCAAGGTCGGTCGCGGAAACCATCGACAGCCAGCTTGGCACGCTCACATCGTCGCTGTCCGATGGCGCCGCTCATGCGATCGGCTCGATCGAGAGCCGCCTCACTCACCTCGCAACGTCGCTGAGCGATGGCGCAACGCAGGCCGTCGCGGCGATCGACGGGCGCATCTCGGGGATGACCGAAACCATCGACGGTCGCAGCGCTTACCTCGCGGATACGATCACGGCGCGATTCCAGGAAATCCATCAAGGCCTAGACGAGCGCGTCGGCCTTGTCGCAACCGCGATCGAAACGCGTGTCGCCCAGTTCGAGGATCTGCTGGGATCGCGGATCGAAGCCGTAGCCGGCCGCTTCGAAACAAGCGGACGGCAGGCCAGCGACACACTGTTGGCCCGCGCCGAAGAGCTGTCGCTCGGCATCAAGTCTCATGTCGAGGATGCGGAGCGTTCGCTGATCAATCTGGTGGTCAATACCAGCGAAACCATTCAAACCGGCGCGCGTACCGCCCAGCAGTCCTTGCTTTCGGTTTCGACCGAAGTGGGCGCCCAATTGCAATTGACGTCGACGGAGGTCGAGCGCGCATTGACCACCGCCGGCACCGCTGCCGCCAACTCCATCCTCAACAGCGCCCGCGATGCGCAGACAACGCTGGTCAACTCATCCGCCGAGACGGCGAGCCAGGTCAAATCCCTGTCAACGGATATCGAGCTGACGCTGTCCGCCGCCGGCACCAACACGGCGGAATCAGTTCTCGCCGGTGCGCGCGCGGCGCAGACCACGCTGGTCGCGGCCTCATCGGATGCCGCGACGCATGTCAAATCGCTCGCGAGCGACATCGAGCGGACTCTCACGACCGTCGGGTCCGACGTCGAACGCATGCTGTCCGCAGTCGGCACGTCGACCGCGGACGCCGTCCTGTCGAGCGCGAGGACGGCCCAGACTACGCTCGTCAACGCCTCGGCCGATACCGCAAGTCAGGTCAAATCGCTTGCAAGCGACATCGAGCGGACATTGACGACGGCGGGCGCCGACACCGCCGCCGCTATTCTCGGCAGCGCACGCGAGGCCCAGAGCACGCTCACCACCGCCTCGGCCGATGCCGCAGATCACGTCAAATCACTTGCAAGCGCCATCGAGCAGACACTAACGGCGGCGAGCGCCGGCACCGCCACCGCCATACTCGGCAGCGCTCGCGAAGCCCAGAACACGCTCACCACTGCCTCGACCGATGCCACAAGTCAGGTCAAATCGTTTGCAAGCGACGTCGAGCGGACATTGATCGCGGTTGGCGCCGACACCGCCGCCGCCATTCTCGGAAGCGCGCGCGAGGCCCAGAGCACTCTCACCGCCGCCTCCGCTGATTCTGCCAGCCAGATCAAGGCGATCTCTTCGGACATCGAACGCTCTCTGCACGCGGCGGCGGCGAATACCACGGAGATCATTCAGGCAAGCGCGCAGAGTGCGCAGACCTCCCTCGTCTCCGCGTCGAACGAAGTCAGCACCAAGGTCAAGTCGGCGTCGACCGACGCCGAGCGCTTGATCTTTGCCGCCAGCGGCAGCTTCGGCACCGTGATCACCGGTAAAACGGACGAAATCGTCAATTACGTCCAGCAGCAGACCGATCGTCTCACCCAGATGATCGACAGCAAGCGCGGATCTCTGGTCGAGGCTCTCGGCGGCAAGGCCGATCAGCTCAGCTCCGATATCGATCGCGTTACCGCCGACGCCCTGAAGTCGATCGAGGTCAGAGGCCAGGCATTCTCGCAGTCGATCGTTTCGAATGGCTCCAACGTCGTCCGCACCATCACCAACGCGGGCGAACTGGCGACCGGCGCGATCAGCAAGTCATTGAAGGATCTCGAGCAATCGTCGCGCTCCGCCATCGAGCAGTCGCGGCAGGCGTCTATCTCCGCCGTCACCGAGATGCAGGAAACCAGCAAGATCCTCCGCACGGATACGGTCGCGCTGTTCGAGCGGCTGCGCGAGGGCAATATCCTTCTCCAGGAGGTCCTCACCGGCGCGCACGAAAATCTCAATTCGCTGGAGCGCGCGCTCGTCACACGCGTCGCCGACTTCGTATCGACCATGAAGGATGTCACGTCGCAAAACGGCCTCGCGACGCAGACGCTCGAGGATCAATTGATGGTGTTCAACACCAAGGCGTCCAAGGCGCTTGATGATCTGGACGCACTGTCCGGCCAGTTTGAGGCTCATGGAAACACTTTGGCCGAGGCAGCAGCGCGGGTCGAACAAAGCAACCAAAGCGCCACATCGTCGGTCGAGGAACGCAAGTCCATGCTTGACTCGCTCGTGACGACGATTGATTTGCGGACGACCGACTTCGATCAGCGACTGACACGGTTTACGGTCCTGCTCGATGAATCGCTTGCGGCCGCCGAAGAGCGCGCACGCGATATCGCGCGGGTGGTGGCCGAGACCGCCGGCGCCGGATCGGCTGCGATCAGCCGTCAGTTCGAGGCCGTTCGCGCCACGACCGAGGAAGAACGCCGCCTGACATCGGAATCCATGAGCGAAATTTGCCAGCGGGCGACTGAAGAAGCCGGCTCGATGCTCAAGCAGTCCGCCGACAAGTTTGCGGCCCTGGTTCAGGGCATGAAGCAGATGTCTGCAGAAATGCATACGGAGCTGGAGGCGACGCGCAATGAGCTTCGTCGCGGCGTATTTGAAATGCCGCAGGAGGCGGCCGAGAGTACCGCCCAGATGCGCAAGGTGATCGTCGATCAGATCGAAGCGCTTGCCGAACTCAACCGGATCGTCGCACGCCATGGTCACGGGTTCGACGTCGTCAGCAGCGGGCGGGCCGGCGCGCAGCGCGAGGAAGAGCCGATGATGGCCGCCGCCGGTGGCCGCGGCGCGACGACGACACGCTCCGCGTCGCGTACGCGTGATAGCGGCAGTGCGTCGAACCTGCCGCAGCCGGATCTCGGCATTCCGTCATCCCGCCGCACGGAGGCTCCGCCGGTCAACCCGGCAAGTGCGGACGATGGAGGCGACGGCTGGCTCTCGGATTTACTGAACCGTGCCGATACCAACGGCAACGACCACATCCCGCGCGGACGACCGGCACCACAGGCTGCGACCGCAAATCCGCTGGACTCGCTGTCGCTCGATATCAGCCGTCTGATGGACCGCAACCTCGCCGGCGAGATGTGGGACCGCTATCAGCGCGGCGAACGCAAGGCTTTCAGCAAGCGTCTCTATACGCCCGCCGGCCAGAAGGCCTTTGACGAGGTCGCCCGCAAATACCGGGCCGACCGCGCTTTCAAGCAGACGGCAGATCGCTACATCGCCGAATTCGAGCGGCTGCTGGACGAAGTCGCGCGCGATGAGCAGCAGGAGCCCTCAGTGATCCGTGACCATCTGATGTCGGAGACCGGGCTGGTCTATACCCTGCTCGCGCATGCGGCGGGCCGGCTCGGATAAGCGCTCGCCTCAATCGGCTGCGAAAAACGGAGGCGCAAGCCTCCGTTTTTGTTAGCCAGAGTCTGATTTAACAAAGATCGCACGACGCAGCGCTCTTACCGCCTCCTCGGAGGGCGCACCGGTGTCGCCGGAGCCGGCGCACTGCTGCCGAGGCTTGGGCCAAACAGCAGACGGGTGGGATTACGGTCCAGATTATTGACCGCCCGGCTGATGTCGCCAAGAGTGCGGCGTCCGTCAACCATCAACGCGCCTGAGCGTTTATTGAAATCATCGGCGAACTCGCGGACCGACTTCACCGTCTTAAGCAATTCACCGCCGTCCTTGCCACCAGCGATGGCGTTGAGACCGAGCACTAGTTCATCCGTCTTGGTCATGACACCGTCAGCCTTGCTCATGACCGCGTTGAACTTTTGCATCAGGTCGTCGATTTTCCCGGCGTTGTGCGCGAGCGAAGCAGTGAACGTCTCGACGTTCTGCAACGTGTTCTTCACGGCGGTCTCGTTCTCGGCGACGACGCGATTGACGTTTTGTAATGTCGCGCGGATCGACTCGGTCACGTCCTGCAAGCCGGCCGGATCGGCGGTAAGAATCGGAACGCCGTCCCCATCGAGAGGCACGGGCGGCGCCGCAACCTCGCCGCCCTTCAGCGCAATCGCAGCAACGCCGGTCAGTCCCTGGAATTCGAGCCCGACCCGGGTGTCCTTCCGGATCGGAGCAGCGTTTTCGACCATCGTCAGCGCAACAACGCGGCGTGGATCGTCAAGCTTGACCGACACCACCTCGCCGACGCGAATGCCGTTGAAATTCACGCTGCCGCCGTTGCGCAGGCCCGAAGCCGAGCCCTCGAACACGATACGAAGCGGGCTGCGCGCCTTCGCAGTATGGAGGCCCTGGAACCAGAGAACGAAACCGAAGGCAGCGGCGATCACCGCAAGCGTGAACGATCCGATCAGGACGAAGTTCGCCCGCGTTTCCATCAAATCTCTCCGGTATCGCTCAACCCACGACGGCGCGGGCACGCTTGCCGTGGAAATAGGCTCTCAGCCAGGGATGCTGCGAGGCCAGCATGTCGGCCATCGACCCTGCCGCAATGATCTTACCGTTCCCTAAAACGGCGATACGGTCGCAAGCCGTATGAAGGCTGTCCAGATCGTGGGTTACCATGAAAACCGTCAACCCCAAAGTACGCTGCAGCGTCCGCACCAGGTCGTCGAAGTCCCCCGCCCCGATCGGATCGAGGCCCGATGTCGGCTCGTCGAGGAAGACCAGTTCCGGATCGAGCGCCAGCGCCCGCGCCAGCGCCACCCGCTTGATCATTCCGCCCGACAGTTCGGATGGATAGCGGTCCGCGACCTCCGGCAGCAATCCGACCATGCCGAGCTTGGCGATGGTGATCTCGTCGAGCAGCCGCTGCGAAACGTTGAGATATTCCCGCACCGGAAACTGGATGTTCTGACGGACGTTCAGCGACGAAAACAGCGCGCCTTGCTGAAACAGCACTCCCCAGCGGCGTTCGACCGCGCGCCGCGCCGTCGTATCCGCGGTCTGGAGATCGACGCCGAAAACCTCGATGCTGCCGTCGATCTTCGGCACGAGCCCGATGATCGTGCGCGTCAGCACGGACTTACCCGCACCCGATGGACCGACGAAGCCGAGAATCTCGCCACGCTTCACGTCCAGGCTCAAACCGTTCAGGACTTTCGTCGCGCCGAACCGAACGGAGATGTCGCGAACGCGGATAATGGGATCGGATACGCTGCCGGTCATTCCTACATGCCTATCGATGCGAAGAAGATCGCAAACACGCCGTCCATCACGATGACGAAGAAGATGCCTTTTACGACCGACGACGTGGTACGTTGTCCGAGCGATTCCGCGCTGCCCTGCACGGCAAGCCCCTCAACACACGCAACGATCCCGATTACGGCCGCCATTACCGGCGCCTTGACCATGCCGACGACGAAGTGATCGATCGAGATCGCGTCGCGCAACCGGATGAGAAACGCTTCGGGCTGAATGCCGCCGTAAAGCCATGCCACCAGACCGCCCCCGTAGAGCGCGGCGATTGCGCCGAGAAACGCCAGGATCGGCAGCGCGATCACCAGCGCGAGCATCCGCGGCAGGACCAGCACCTCGATCGGATCGAACCCCATGGTGCGCAGCGCATCGATTTCCTCGCGCATTTTCATGGAGCCGAGTTCGGCTGTGTAGGCGCTCCCGGAGCGACCGGCCACCATGATCGCAACCAGCAGCACGCCGATTTCCCGCAGCACCAGGACGCCGAGCATGTCGACGACGAAAATATCCGCGCCGAATTTCCGGAAATGAAAGATGCCCTGCTGCGCTATGATGCAGCCGATCAGGAAGGTGATGAGAACGACGATCGGAACCGCGCGCCAGCAAACCTGCTCGAGATGATGGACGGTCGAGGTCAGGCGAAACGACCGCGGATGGCGCATGACCCGGCCGCTGGCGGCCAGTACCGCGCCCAGCATCCCGATCACGCCCGCCAGGGTCGTGCCGAATCCGACAACGTTACGCCCGACATCCTCAAGCAGACCTGTCAGCGCCCTTTGACGCGCCGCCGGCGGATCGGCGGCCGGGACGCGGCGAACCTCATTGACCAGGCTTGAATAGTTCAGGGAAAGCCCTGCGATCTTCGCCTCGACACCGCCGTGGGTCAGACTGCGGCGCAGGCGTTCGATCAACCATGCACCGAAAGTGTCGAGTCTCGAGATTTGCGACACATCGATGAAGATATTGGGCCGGCTGCCGGTCAGTTTTTCCGCATCCGCCACGATCCGTTCGAGCGCCGGCGCGAAGCGCGCCGTCCAGGGGCCGGCCGCACAGAGCGACAGCCCGTCGCCTTGCGCAATCTGCTCCAGTGTGGGATCGTCGGACAACATCAGCTCCGTGCCGAATTTCTGCAATCACGAGGCGGAACCTTAACACGACGCCACCGGCTCGTGGGGTGTTATCCTTCCCGATCGTGGGCTGCTGTGCATTCGGACTTGTCCAGTTTGAAAACGTTGTCGAACGACGCAACCACGCTGCGGTGCCGCATCGAGCGCTGGCCAATCGCGGGCAGTTTCACGATCAGCCGCGGCGCAAAAACCGAAGCCATCGTGGTCGTCGCCGAGATCAGCCAGGGCGGCCGCACCGGACGCGGAGAATGCGTTCCGTATGCCCGTTACGGAGAAACTCCCGAGGGCGTTCTCGCAAGCCTCCTCGCGATGCAGGCCCCCCTCGCGGCGGGCCTGGATCGCCAATCCCTCGCGTCCGTCATGCCGGCCGGCGCGACGCGCAATGCTCTGGACTGCGCGCTGTGCGATCTCGAAGCTAAACGCAGCGGCCGGCGGATTTGGACGTTGCTGGATCGCCCTGCACCCGCCCCTCGTTCCACGGCCTACACGATCTCGCTGGGGTCGCCGGAAGCGATGGCGGCGGCAACCGCCAAAGCCGCACATCGCCCCCTCCTCAAGATCAAACTCGGCGGTGACGGCGATGGCGAACGCATCGCCGCCGTCCGCAAGCAAGCCCCGGAATCGGAACTGATCGTCGACGCCAACGAGGCATGGACGCCCCACGACCTGGAGCGGAACCTCGCGGCATGCGAGGCCGCCGGCGTCACGCTTGTCGAGCAACCCCTTCCCGCGGGCAACGACGAGGCGCTGGCACGAATTCGCAGACCCATTGCCGTCTGCGCGGATGAAAGCGTCCATGACCGCGCCTCGCTCGACGGCCTTCGCGAACGCTACGACGCCATCAACATCAAGCTCGACAAGACCGGCGGCCTGACCGAAGCGCTGGCCATGGCGGATGCGGCGCAAGCGCTGGGCTTCGAAATCATGGTTGGATGCATGGTCGCCACCTCGCTGTCGATGGCGCCAGCCATGCTGATCGCGCGGCAGGCCCGTTTCGTCGATCTCGACGGTCCGCTGTTGCTGGCCGAGGATCGCGACGGCGGTCTCCGCTATGACGGCAGCACGGTCTATCCGCCGGACGCCGCACTCTGGGGCTGATCCGCGGGGGATTTCTGATTCGGATGGCGTCAATTCAATTGCGATTCACGGCGTATCATGGTGATCGTTACGGTAACACTCAATGATTTGCGCGACGAGTTTGCCATGGCCGATGAAGCTTTTGCCCTGTCGCCGATTTCCGCCCGCGCTGCGCCGCCCAGCGAGGCGGACTTCGACGCCATTCGCGAAGCCTTCATGGAGACATCGCGAGGCCGGTGGTTTCTTACCGAGTACGCCAAGCGCAACCGCAATGCCGACACCGCCATGGTGCTCGATGCCGTTGCGCGCATCGAGCAGACCATCGCGGCCCAACAGCCGGCGGCACCTGACGACGCATTGCCCAAGGCACTCGCGGCGATCAGGAGCAGCCTCGCCGAAGCGAGAGCCGCCGCAGCCGCGGCATTCGACAAACGGACCATGGACGACGCGCTCGCCCCGATCGAGAAGGGCGTACGCATCATTCGCGAAATCTCGTGGAGGTGGCGCGAGATCGGCGGCGACAGCCGGATTTGCGATCTTCTCGATTCACAGTCCGGCGCGATCGAAAAGGCTCATGCGCAGCTTGCCGCCAGAGACGATGCCACGGCGCTGCAAGTGGCGTTCGGGTTGATCGAGACGACACTCGACGAACTATCGGAATCACCTACCACGACGGCTTCCCCGCCCCGGACAGAAACCGCGTTCTCGCCTCCGGCAACCGGCGACGAAGCCATCGCCTCGCCTGAGGAAACCGCGCCTCCCGAGCAGACAGTCGTCGACGCCGTTGTCGTTGAATCAGAAACGGCGGCAGCGACCGCATCCGAAGCGCAGGTCGATGCTGCCGACGAAGCAACGGTGACAAGTCAAGACGAACACGCACCGGCCGGTGCGGTGGACGAACAGGACATGGCGCACGACGACGCCGTGCTCGATATGATCGCTCTCGAAATGGGTGCGCCGGATTTCGACGAACCCGAAACGGACCATCCCGGTATTGGCGAGCCGGTGTTTGCTGAACCGCAGTCGGCTATCGAGCCAATCGCGGACAGCGACGATGCCCGCATTGATCGGGAGCACGAATCGATACCTGAAATTGCCGCGCCTTCGCTCGGCGAATCACTGCTGGCGAACGGCCTTGTCCCGCGCACCGCAACCCGCTCCGATCCGCTGGCTCCGATCCGGCGCATGACTCAAGCTGAAAAGATCGCGTTCTTTTCCTGATCCCGCCTTGCATCGCGGACCTGCGCAGATCAGGCGATGAAACGCGGACCGGCAATGGGCGTATCTGCCTGCCGACCTAGTCTAGGGCCTTTCCGCTTCTGATGGAATCAGAAGCGGGGCTCTATGATTTTGATTTGAAGCGTTTTCTTCACGCGAACCGGTATCTGCTTCGCTCGAAAACGCTCTCGCCTCAGCCGCACAAGCCTCGACGATATTGGTGACGAAAGCGCGGGCCGATTTCTCCCATGTCAGGCTTGCGGCAAACTCAAGGCAGGCTGCGGGCGCGATTTTCAGCGCCGCCAAGCACGCCGACCGCAAATCTTCATTCAGAATGCCGACCGGAGCATCACCTATGACGTCGCGGGGACCGGTCACCGGGAAGGCTGCGACCGGGACGCCACTTGCGAGAGCCTCGAGAAGAACCAGGCCGAAGGTATCTGTCCGGCTCGGAAATACAAAGACGTCGGCAGTGGCATAGGTTTCAGCGAGTTGTTCGCCCGTGCGCGCACCGAGAAAGACCGCATCCGGATAGGTCTGCTCGAGAGTCGTGCGCGCCGGTCCATCGCCGACGACAACCTTGGTCCCGGGAAGATCGAGAGCGAGAAAGGCATCGAGGTTCTTCTCGACTGCGACGCGCCCGACCGACAGGAAGATCGGGCGCGGCAGGCCGAGGTCAATCGCGCGCGGATGAAAAAATCCGACGTCGACTCCGCGCGGCCATAACACCACATTGCGAAAACCGCGCTGGCGCAATTCGCTCGCAAGCGCCGGGGTTGCCGCCATAACGGCCCTGCTGGCACCGTGAAACCGACGCAGCGCATTCCATATCCAGGAATCTGGAATCGGCGCCCGCGCTGAAACGTAGTCCGGGAAGCGGGTATGGAAGCTGGTCGTGAACGGCCGCCGGTGCTTACGGCAATGGCGGCGCACCGAAAGACCGATTGGTCCCTCGGTCGCGATGTGAATGCTGTCGGGATTGGCCTCCGCGATCAGCGCAGCGATCCTGCCAGGCGCCGGCAGTGCGACGCGCAGCCCGGAGTAGCCCGGCAGCGCAACGGTCCGGAACGACTGCGGGGTGAGAAAACGGATGTCGGCGCCGAGCGGCTTCGCCGCGGCGGCCGTCATCGCCAGCGTCCGCACCACGCCGTTGATCTGCGGATGCCAGGCGTCGGTTGCGATCAGGATGCGCATTTACGCCGCACGCGCGCTCATCGGCATAACCGGCGACGATAGCCGCAGCGGATCGGTCCATGTGATGATCTCAAATCGGCCATCCTCGTGCTCAGCCAGTGCGGTGCAACTCTCGACCCAGTCGCCGCAGTTCATGTAGCGAATGCCGTGCTCGTCGCGGATCGTGGCGTGGTGAATGTGGCCGCAGATCACGCCGTCGGCGCCGTGACGACGCGCTTCGCCGGCCAGCGTCTGCTCGAACGCACCGATGTAATTCACCGCGTTCTTGACCTTGAACTTCGCCCATTTCGACAGCGACCAGTACGGGAATCCGAACGAGCGGCGGAACGCGTTGACGAGGCGATTGATCCGGATCGCGAAGTCATAGGCCTTGTCGCCGAGATGGGCCAGCCAGCGCGCGTTCTGGACCACCAGATCGAAGATATCGCCATGGATGACGAGATAGCGCCGTCCGTCGGCACCCTCGTGGATCGTGTTCTCGACGACCTCGACGCCGCCGAGATGCGTTCCGTAGTAGGACCGCAGGAATTCGTCATGATTGCCGGGCACGTAGATGACTGTCGCGCCCTTGCGCACCCTGCGCAGCATCTTCTGGACGAAGTCGTTATGCGATTGCGGCCAGTACCAGTTCGACCGCAGCGCCCAGCCATCAACGATATCGCCGACGAGATAGATCGTCTCGGCGTCATGATACTTGAGAAAATCCAGCAGTTGGTCGGCCTGAGAGCCGGCGGCGCCCAGATGGACGTCGGAGATGAACAGAGCCCGGAAACGGCGATCCGGATTGCCGTCATTCATCGCGTCACTCCCCATGGCAGCGTAGCTACCATGCTGTCATGACAAGGCGATGACAGGCACCATCCGGATGACGACGTCGTCAGTCGTGATCCAGCCTGTGAAAATGATGGATCGGTCCATGGCCGTGACCGACGCCGAGCCGGTCCGCCGCCGCGATCGCCGCGGTGACGTAAGCCTTCGCGCCGCGCACGGCGGTTTCCATGTCGTCGCCCCTGGCGAGGAAGGCTGCGACGGCCGAGGACAGCGAACAGCCGGTGCCGTGGGTATTTTTCGTGGCGACGCGCGGAGCGGCAAGCGCCAGTACGCCGTCGCGGGTGACAAGATAGTCGATGCTCTCGACGCCATGCCCGTGCCCGCCCTTGATCAAGACCGCTGCGCAGCCCAGCGCCAGCAATCGCCGGCCCTGCCGCGCGATGTCGCTTTCGCTCTCGGCGACGCCTTCGTCGAGCAGCACTGCCGCCTCCGGCAGGTTTGGCGTCATCAGTTGCGCGCGCGGAATGAGTTTCCTCCGTAATGCCTCCACCGCATCGGGCGCCAGCAGCCGATCCCCCGAGGTCGCGACCATCACCGGATCGAGCACCACATGCGCGGGCGACCAGCGCAATATGCCGGCGCAGATGGCATCGATCACCGCCACCTCCGCGACCATGCCGATCTTGACGGCTCCGACATCGAGATCGGCAAACACCGCATCGATCTGCGCGGTCACGAAATCGGCCGGCACCTGATGGATTCCCGTCACGCCTTGCGTGTTCTGCGCCGTCAGCGCCGTGATGACGGACGCGCCGTAGACTCCAAGCGCCGCAAATGTCTTGAGGTCGGCCTGGATTCCCGCCCCACCGCTGGAGTCGGATCCGGCGATGGTCAATGCAATGGGGACTGTCATCCGTCTTCTCGCGCGAGGGCCGACGCCCGTCGGATCACGTCAACTTAATCATCCTAGTGGTCCGGTTCTAACATTCGCATCCCGTTTCAGCAGGTGCTTTTGCGAATGTTAGAACCACGGGACCACTAGCAACTATAGGTTTCTAGTGGAGATTGGATTTGACATTCGCGTCCAGCGCTCGCGGTCAGGTGGGCAGCGAATGTCAAATCCACTCCACTAGCGCGACAGGCATAGGCAGCGGGCTGCCGCCGGAAGCGTCGACAGGTCACCGGTTATTTCGGCGCAACTCGGTATCTACCCGGCCCGAAAGCGCTATATTGGAGCCTGACACCTGCCGGAGATACGCGATGGTTCCTTTCTTCGTTCAGTTCAAGTGCAAACTCGGCCAATCCTATGCCGTCGCCAACGCTCTCGCGGAAGCCGAGATCGCCTCCGAGATCTATTCGACCGCCGGCGACTACGACCTGCTGGCGAAATTCTACGTCGAGAACGACACCGATATCGGACACTTCGTCAACGAGAAGGTGCAGGTCATTCCCGGCATTCAGGATACCCACACCATCATCACTTTCAAGGCATTCGGAACGAAGTAGCTGCTGCCGGTATCGGGAACAAACTGCGGAAAGCCTCGTTTGAATTTGCCAACCCTGAACACGATGAGGAGAAAATGATGAAAACCACCAAGATTTTTCTCGCCGCCCTCACCCTCGCTGCTGCCGTCGCGGTCGCGGGTCAAGCGTCCGCTGAAAAGCTGAAAGCAACCCTGAACGGCGCATCCGAAGTGCCCGCCAATACCAGCAAGGGCACCGGGACGGTCGCGGCGAATTACGACCCCGCGTCCAAAAAATTGACCTGGAAGCTGACCTATTCGGGTCTGACCGGTCCGGCAACGGCCGCCCATTTCCATGGCCCGGCAGCCGTCGGCCAGAATGCGGGCGTAGAAGTTCCAATCCCCCATGCGACGTCGAGCCCGGCCGAAGGCAGCGCCACGTTGACCGGTGCGCAAGCCGCCGAACTCCTGGCCGGCAAGTTCTATGTCAACGTCCATACCGCAGCCCATCCGGGCGGCGAAATCCGCGGTCAGGTCACGAAGTAGGCTCCGACCCAAATCGCGCGCACAACACGTTCGGTAAAAGGGGCGACCCCGATGTTCGCCCCTTTTGTTTGTTCGCCGGACAGTCACAGGCGATGCTGGCGCTGGCGCTCGCGGATCGCCATCCAGACCCGCTCGGGCGTGGCCGGCATGTCGATGTGGTCGATCCCGTACTCGCGCCACAGGGCGTCGATGATGGCATTGACCACCGCCGGGCAGGAGCCGATGGCGCCCGCTTCGCCCGCTCCCTTCACCCCGAGAGGATTGGTGACGCAGGGGACGTTGTGGGTCTCGAAGGTAATCGAGGTGCCGTCGGCCGCGCGCGGCAGCGCGTAATCCATCAACGTTCCGGTGATGAGCTGTCCGTCGCTGGCATCGTAGACCGCCTGCTCCATCAACGCCTGGCCGATGCCCTGCATGGTGCCGCCATGGATCTGCCCAGCCAGCAGAAGCGGATTCAACGTCATGCCGAAATCGTCGACGACGACATAGTTCACCAACTCGGTCTTTCCGGTCGCCGGATCGATCTCGACTTCCACGACATGGGTGCCGTTCGGATAGGTGCCGTCGGCGCTGCTGAAGCTTTCGTTGGCCGTCAGCTTTGAGGGATCGGCGGCGCGCTTTGCGAGATCGACGAAGGAGATGGAACGGTCGGTGCCGGCGATCCGAACCGAGCCGTGGCTGATCTCGAGGTCGGCCGCACTGGTTTCGAGCGCCTCGGACGCGATTTCGCGGAGCTGGTCGCCGAGCTTGCGGGTCGCCCGCTCGACGCTGACGCCGCCAGAGGGAATCGAACTCGATCCGCCGGTGCCGAGACCGGAGACGACCACGTCTGTGTCGCCCTGGATCATATGAACCCGCTCAGGCGGAATCCCGAATTGATCGGCGACGATCTGGGCATAGGCCGTGGCATGGCCCTGCCCGCTCGACTGGGTGCCGATCAGCACCGTGACGTCGCCGTTAGGATCGAGCCGCACGTCGGCCCGTTCCCGGCCCATGGTGCCGCAAACCTCGACATAGCTGGCAAGCCCGATGCCACGAACAAGCCCGCGCTTTTTTGCGGCCTTGGCGCGCTTCGGAAATTCCTTCCAGTTCGCGATCGCCATGGCGCGCTTCAGGTGCGCCGCGAAATCGCCGGTGTCATAGATCTTGCCGGTCGCGGTCTTGTACGGCATCGCCTTCGGCGAAATGAAATTCCTGCGCCGGATCGCGTCCGGCGTCATGCCGAGCTTGCGCGCTGCGGCGTCGACCAAACGCTCCACCACATAAGCCGCCTCGGGGCGGCCCGCGCCGCGATAGGCGTCGACCGGCACGGTGTTGGTGAACACGGCGCGGACACCGCAATGAAACGCCTGGATATCGTAAAGGCCCGGCAGCATCCCGGCCCCGCCATACGGAATATAGGGACCGAAGGTCGAGAGATAGGCGCCCATGTCCCCCATCAGATCGACATCCATGCCGAGGAACCTGCCGTCTTCCGCCAGCGCCATGCGCGCGGTCGTGACGTTGTCGCGTCCCTGTGAATCTCCGATGAAATGGTCCGACCTCTCGGCCGTCCATTTTATGGTCCTGCGAAGTTTTTTCGAGGCGACCGCGATCAGCGCATATTCGCGATAAGGAAACAGCTTGGTGCCGAATCCGCCGCCGACGTCGGGGCAGATCACGCGCAGCTTCTCCATCGGCATCTTCAGCACGGACCGGCAGAGAATTTCGCGTAAGCGATGGCTGCCCTGGCTTCCGACCGTCAGCGTCAGACGATCGTGCTTCGCGTCATATTCGCAGACGGCGGCGCGCGTCTCCATGTAGTTGGTGACGATGCGCGGATTGACGATCGAAATCTCGGTCACGGCATGCGCCTTAGCGAAGGCGGCAGCGGCCGCCGTCTTGTCGCCGATCGAAACGTCGAACAGCACGTTGCCTGCGTGGTCGGGCCAGACCTGAGGCGCGCCCGTCTTCACGGCATTGGCAACACCGACGACCGAGGCAAGTGGCGTCCACTCGATCGCGATGGCCTCGATCGCGTCGCGCGCGTGCTCGACCGTGTCGGCGACCACGAAAGCAACGGCATCGCCGACATGCCGCACCTCGTCGCGGACGAGGATCGGATACGGCGGCGCGGTGAAGGGCTGGTCGGGAAGATTGAATTGGCACGGCAGGCCGCCGAGATCGGCGACGTCGGCTCCGGTGAGGATCAGGGCGACGCCCGGCAGGCCACAAGCGCGGGACACATCGATCTTGAACGACGCATGGGCGTGGGGCGAGCGCAGCATCAGCGCATGCAGCGAATCCGACGGTGCGTGATCGTCGGTATAGCGGCCCTTGCCACGAATGAGCGCATCGTCTTCCTTGCGCCTGACGCTCTGGCCGATGCCGAATTTTACGGGCGCCATGGTATCTCCAGCAACATTCCCGAATGACCGTGATATTGCAGCGGAACCGCGCCTAGGGCAATGCTAGGCTCGCACCAGCGCCCTCAGCCGGCGCGGGCCGAACAGCAGTAAAATCGTGCCGGCATAGATGACCGCACCGACGATCATCAGCACCCCAAGAGCCGCTTCGTCGCGCATCGTGCTCCAGTGCGAGAACTGCGCCGAGGCGATGCGCGCGGCGAACCACAGCGCCGCCGCGAGCACCACGCCCGCGATCAGGAATTTGCCGAGCGAGACCAGCAACGGACGACCGACCTCGAAATATCCCGCCCGCACCGCAAATCCGATCACGAGCAGCAGATTGATCCAGGCCCCTACCGCCGTGGCAAGCGCGAGGCCGATCTGCGCGAGCGAGCCAACCAGTGCGATTTTCAGCGCGACGTTGACCGCGACTCCGGTCAACGCGGCCTTCACCGGCGTCGCGGTATTCTTCCGCGCGTAGAATGCCGCGACCGCGCTGCGGATCAGGACAAAGGGAATGAGGCCCACCGCGTAGGCGGCAAGCGTCGCGCCGGCTGCTGCCGCGTCCGCTTTCGAAAAAGCGCCGCGTGCGAACATCGCCCGCATGATCACATCAGGGACAGTCAGGAACGCGGCCACGAACGGCACCGAAAACAGCAACGTGAAATCGAACGCCCGGCGCTGCGATGCCATCGCGCCCTCGTGATCGCCGACGGTGATCCGCCGCGACATCTCGGGCAACAGTACGGTGCCGATGGCGATGCCGATCACGCCGATCGGCAGTTGATTGAGCCGGTCGGCGTAATACAGCGCCGACAACGCGCCGGCGGCGAGGAAGGTGGCGATGATGGTGTCGGCGAACATCGCGATCTGCGTGCCCATCGAGCCAATGGTCGCGGGGCCGAGGGCACGAAAGAAGCCGCGCACGTCGGCATCGAGCGTGGGTCGCGTCAGGCGCGGGAGCAGACCCTGCCGCGCGGCGTCGGTCGTCAACAGAAAATATTGCAGGAAGCCTGAGATCAGCACGCCCCACGCCGCGGCATAACCGGCATTGGGGAAGAATGCCGCAAGCGCCAGCGTCACGATCATCGACAGGTTGAGGAAGATCGGCGCCGCCGCCGCGCTGGCGAAGCGGTGCATGACGTTGAGCATCCCGCCGTACAGCGTCACCAGCGTGATCAGCAGCAGATAGGGAAACGTGATCCGCGTCAGCGAAATGGCGAGTTCGCCGCGCACCGGGTCATCGACGAATCCGGGTGCCAGCAGTGCAATGACTTGCGGCATGAACAGCCATGCCACCGCCAGCAGAATCACCTGCGACAGCAACAGCAGCGTGAAAATGCGGTTGGCGAACAGCTTCGCGGAAGCCGGGCCGCCGCCAGCGACATGCGCGTAAGCCGGCACGAACGCCGCGTTAAAGGCTCCCTCGGCGAAGATCGCCCGGAAATGATTCGGCAGCCGCAGCGCTACGAAGAAGGCATCTGCGACCGGTCCGGCGCCGAGGATCGCCGCAAGCATGATGTCGCGCGCAAACCCCGTCAGTCGCGATAGCAGCGTATATCCGCCGACGGTGAAAATGCGTCCAAGCATCCGGTGTTTCTACAGGATCGCCTCCCGGTGCAAAACGCCGAAATCAGTTCGGAAGCGCGGCGCGCACAGCCTTGATGATCCGGTCCTGAGTCGATTCATCCAGATAGGCATGCATCGGCAGGCTGATGACCTCGGTCGACAGCTTTTCGCTGACCGGAAGGCCGGCGGCCGCGACCGGGAAATTCCGGTACGCGGTCTGTTGATGCAGCGACCTCGGATAATAGATCGCGGTGGGAATACCCTGCGTCTTCAGCGTCGATGCCAGCGCATCGCGGCCCCCGTTCGGCAGCCGGATGGTGTACTGCGCCCATACCGACGTGCAATCCGGCGCCACGCGGGGCACGATCGCAACATGCCCAAGGCCTTCATTGTAACGCCTGGCGGCCGCGTCCCGTGCCGCAATTTCATCAGGAAATATCTTGAGCTTTTCGATCAGGATGGCCGCCTGCACGGTATCGATGCGCCCTGTGAGACCCAGCCGCACGTTGTCGTACTTGTCCGAACCTTGCCCGTGCACGCGGACGCTGCGCAATGTGTCCGCCAGCTCAGTATCGTCGGTGAAGATCGCTCCGCCGTCGCCATAGCAGCCGAGCGGCTTGGCGGGGAAGAAGCTGGTCGCGGTCGCAAGGCCGAACGTACCCAGCGGCCGCCCTTTGTAGGTCGCGCCAAAACCCTGTGCGGCGTCATCCAGAACGAACATGCCCTCGGACGCGGCCACAGCCGTAATCGCATCGTGATCGGCGGGCTGGCCGAACAGGTCGACGGGGATGATGGCTTTGGGCTTGAGGCCCCGCTTTTTCGCGACCGCAATGCCGCTCTTGAGCGAAGCGATATCGATATTGAACGTCGTCTCATCGACATCGACAAATACTGGCGTGGCTCCGAGCAGCGCCACGACCTCGCCGGTCGCGCAGAACGTGAATGTCGGGCAGATCACCGCATCGCCAGGACCGACATTTTTCGCCAGCAGCACCATCAACAGCGCATCCGTGCCGCTGGCGCAGGCCACCACATGCTTCGCGCCGCTGAAAACCGCGAGATCGGCCTCCAGACCGGCCACCTCCGGCCCGTTGATGAACCGGCAATGCGTCAGCACCCGCGCAATCGCGTCGTCGATACGCTTGCCGAGACGACGGCGCTGTTCGACGACGTCGATGAATGGAATCGCCCGTGCAGGCATATGCTGCTGCATTCAGTCCTCTAAACAATCAGCCGGCGATGAGGCGCGCGGCTGGCCGCATCGGCGGCGCGACGGAAGACGGGGCTTCGAGGCACTTGATCGCGATCTCGAGGCTGGCGACGCCTTCGCCGCCGCTCACCGCCGGAGCTTTGCCCGAACGCACCGCATCGACAAATGCGATCAGTTCGGCGCGCAGGGGCTCATCATGGCCTACCGGAAGGTGGCGCATGGAGTAACTGCCGTCCGGTTGGAAACCGAAGCATTCGGCCACCTGACGGGTCAGCAGATCTCCCATCACGTATTTGCCACGAGTTGCGACCGTGACGTTGCGGGCCTTGAACGGCGTCAACCAGTTCGTATTGATGTGCGCGAGCACGCCTGACGCGGTCCGGAACTGAAGCAGCGCGATATCTTCCCGCTCGGCGACGGCGCTGGAGAGCTGGGGCTGCACGTCGACGATTTCGGATCCGGTAAACCAGCGAATCAGGTCGATGTCATGCACGGCAAGGTCGATCACAACGCCGACGTTCGACATGCGCGGCGGGAATGGACCGACCCGCGTAATCGCGATCGAGAGAATGTCCTCACCCCTAATCGCCTGCTTGATGGCGGCGACCGCAGGGTTGAAGCGCTCGACATGGCCGACCATCAAGGTCAGCCCGGCACGCTGGGCCGCGGTGACGATCCTGAGGCCCTCCTCGACCGTCGGGGCAATCGGCTTCTCGACCAGAACGTGAACGCCGCGCGCAATGCAGGCCAGCGCGAGTTCACAATGAAGGTGTGTCGGTGCGGCAATGGTGACAGCGTCGACACCGGCCGCGAGCAGTTCGTCGAATGTCCCGAAGGTTCGGCACCCGGTCATCTCAGCCGCGCGGGCCCGATGCGCGGGCAAGGGATCAACGATGCCGATGAGCCTGACGCCGGCAAGACCGGCGAGCACGCGACCGTGATTGCTGCCCATGACGCCGGCCCCGATCACGCCGACACGCAGCAAGCGTTCAGACCCTGCAGTCTTCACCGCAGATGGCTTCAATGCAGATGGCTTTGAACTCATCAGGTACCCCAAAATCGACCGGCCTAGGCACCCCCGAACCCGACCGTGCGCTCTCCCTAGCACGCCCTCACAACAGTGGCGATTAGAGGAATAACAATCCCAACACGTTTTGATTCAAAGAATTACACGACACTTAGACTTATAGGACGATTGACGACTTGTAGGACGATTGACGGCGTGCCTGGAACAGGGCTTGGACCATGTTTCCACAGATTAACTGATTCGGCTCCCGCGCAGCAGCTCAGCTTCGCCGATAATCATCCTCGATCCGGATGATGTCGTCATCGCCAAGATAGCTGCCGGTCTGCACTTCGATCAGTTCCAGCAGAATCTTGCCGGGGTTTTCCAGCCGGTGGGTGGCTCCGATCGGAATATAGATCGATTCGTTCTCGTGCACGGTCTTGACGAGGTCATCGACCGTTACCTTCGCAGTACCCCGGACCACGACCCAGTGCTCCGAGCGATGATGGTGTTTTTGCAGCGACAACCGCTCGCCGGCCTTCACCGTGATGTGCTTGACCTGATGTCGCTCGCCCCTGTCGATCGACTGATAGGCGCCCCAGGGCCGATGGACCCGGAGATGCTCTTCCGTGACCTGCGGCGCCAGCGCCTTCAACTTTGTGACCAGGCGTTTCAGCCCGTTGGCGTCCTTCTGGCGCGAGACCAGCACGGCATCCTGCGTCGCCACCACCACGAGATCGTCGACGCCTTCCAGCGCGACCAGCGCCTTGTCGGTCGAAACATTGCAGTTGCGGGAGTCCTCGAACACTGCGGTCCCTTGCGCCGCATTGCCCTGACTGTCCTTGTCCGACAACTCCCATACCGCGTGCCACGATCCGACGTCCGACCAGCCGCAATCGACCGGGACCACGGCGGCATGTGCGGTCTTTTCCATCACCGCGTAATCGATCGAAATCGCTTGCGCCTTCGAAAAGGCGTCCGGGTCGAGCGTGACAAAACCGAGATCCCGGCCGGCCCGGGCCACCGCATCGGTCACCGCCCGAACGCTCTCGGGATCGACGTTATGGTATTCATCGAGCAGCGTCGCCGCACGGAACATGAAGTTGCCGCTGTTCCAGAGATACCCCGCCTCGACATAGCCCGAGGCGGTTTGCGGATCTGGCTTCTCGACGAACGTCGCTACCGCGTGCACTTCGCCCGCAATCGCCGCACCCAGGCTGATATAGCCGTATTCGGTTGCCGCTCGCTCCGGCCTGACGCCGAAGGTCACGATGCGGCCGGCATTCGCGGCAGCTAATCCCTGACGGCAGGCGGAGACGAACCCATCCGTGTCGCCCACCACGTGATCCGCCGCAAGCGCGAGCACGACGGCCGCGTTGTCACGCATCTGCGCGAAGGCGGCTCCCGCGGCGATCGCCGGTCCGGAGTCGCGCCGTACCGGCTCCAGCAGGATGTCCGCCTCAAGCCCGATCTCCGCGAGCTGTTCAAGCACCATGAAACGGTAGGCGGCGTTGGTGATCACGATCGGCCGCTCGAACAGCGCGGGATCGGAAACCCGCCTCAGCGTATCCTGAAACGTCGAACGCGGCCCGAACAACGGCAGAAACTGCTTCGGGCGGTCCTCCCGCGAGGCCGGCCACAGCCGGGTTCCAGCGCCGCCACACATGACGAGCGGAATGATACGCTCACTCACAAGACAATCTCCATATGCTGATTTGTCCATTAGAGCATTTTCCGGCTAAAGTGGAATCCGGCTCACGTCAAGAAAATGCTCTCATCAATAACTTGCGTGTATTCTGATCGCAAAACCGGTATCCACTTTTGCAGAATACGCGCTAGCGTGTCGATTCCGACATTCGCATATCCTTGCAGCCACCTTGATGCGAACCCGGATCATAGGGACACTCAAAACCTTATGATCCTGACGTGATTGGACCGAGACGCTCGCTTGACGGGACGGGATCGGGTCATGAGGCAAATCCTAGAGCCGGACCCACTAGCCGACCCGATGATAACGACAATACCACGCTGCAAAACGATGGATACCGTCTTCCAGCGATGTCGCGGGACGGAAACCCACGTCGCGGATGAGATCATCGATATCGGCGAACGTGGTCTGGACGTCGCCGGGCTGCATCGGCAGCACTTCCTTCTGCGTGGTCCGCCCGAGTTCCTTCTCCAGAAGGGCGACGACGCTCATCAACTCTACCGGCTTGTTGTTGCCGATATTGTAAATTCGCCAGGGAGCCGGACTGGTCCCGGGATCCGGCGCATCGCCCGACCAGTTCGCTTCGCCACGAGGAACATGATCGATCAGGCGTATAACGGCTTCAACAACGTCATCGATGTAGGTAAAATCCCGCTGCATGTCGCCGTGATTGAACAGCCTGATCGGCTGCCCCCTGACGATCGCGTCGGCGAACTTGTAGAGCGCCATGTCGGGCCGGTACCACGGGCCGTAGACCGTGAAGAAGCGCAGTCCCGTTATCGGAATGCGGTAGAGGTGACTGTAAGCATGCGCCATCAGTTCGTTGGATTTCTTCGTCGCCGCATACAGGCTGATCGGGTGGTCGACGTTGTCGCGGACGGAAAACGGAAGTTTTGTGTTTGCACCGTAAACAGAGGACGACGAAGCAAACAGCAAGTGAGGGCACTCGGTGTGCCGACATCCTTCGAGGACATTCGCAAAAGCGGTAAGATTGGAATCGACGTAGGCGTCCGGATTTTGCAATGAATAGCGCACGCCCGCCTGGGCTGCGAGATGGAGCACGACCGAACGGCGGTTTTCAGCAAACAGCGCGGCCGTCGCCGCGCGATCGGCAAGATCGGCCTTGACGAAACGGAATCGCGAATCTTTGCGCAGGATTTCGAGCCGGCCGTCCTTGAGCGAGGGATCATAATAACTGTTGAGACTGTCGATGCCGACAACCCGGCGTCCCTCCTTCAGGAGCCGGCCGGCGACGTGAAATCCGATGAAGCCCGCCGCGCCTGTGACCAGTATCGGGTAATCCGACATTTCACTCCTCAGGTTGTGCAGGCCGTGACATACGGGAACCCGGCCTCTTTAACCCTTGGCATCGAAGACACCTGACATCGGGAAGACACCTGGCATCGGAGGGGATCGCAATACCCTGCCGAGCGACTATTGCCAGCCGCCGCCCAAAACCATACCAAGGTAACCGGGTCCACCGTTCGTCGTCCCGAAGATCACGACGGGCAATTTAACCTCGGCACACGCAAGCGCAATGCGCCAGATCCTGCTTTCAACGGCAAAAATACTGGTCTCGGCTGCGTTGCTCTACCTTGCGCTCCGCAAGATCGATGTCTCCGACCTCGTCTCGCGCCTCGGTTTCACCAGCGCCGGCTGGCTCGCGCTCGCCGTCGCCGTGACCTTGTTGCAGGTGTTTGCCAGCGCCCTGCGCTGGCGAGAAATCAGCGCCGACTGCGGTGCGCCCCTCTCGGCCGCGCGGGCGGTGCGCTACTGCATGATCGGCTCGTTCTTCAACCAGACCCTGCCTTCGTCCATCGGCGGCGACGCCATGCGGCTCTGGCTGGTCGGACGCGGCCCGGCCGGTTGGCGGGCAGCGGCCTATTCGATCTTCGTCGACCGCGCGATCGGCCTGATTGCGCTCGCCGTGCTGATCGTCACGAGTCTGCCATGGAGTTACCGGCTGATCGGCGACCCCCAGGGCCGGCTTGCGCTGCTGTTCGTCGATTTTGCGGCGCTGGCCGCCGCCGGAGGATTCCTGCTTCTCGGCAGATTGCATTGGCCCTGGCTCAGCAATATCCGGGCCGTGAACCATCTTCGCGCCTGTTCGGTCATCACGAACCATGCCATCTTCAATCGTGAACGCGGGCGGAAGATTGCGTTTCTGTCGCTGCTCATCCATACCCTCGCCGTCGTGGTCGCGTGGTGCGTCGTGAGGGCGATCGCCGCGCCGGTCCTTTTCAGCGAGATATTTCTGCTTGTTCCGCCGGTCATGCTGATTACGATGCTGCCGATCTCGATAGCCGGCTGGGGCGTGCGCGAGGCCTCCATGGCCCTGGCCTTCGGATACGCCGGACTAGCGACCAGCGAAGGCATCAATGTCTCGCTGTTGTACGGCGCGGTGTTTTTTGCCGTCGGCGCGCTCGGCGGACTTGTCTGGATCCTCAGCGTCGAGAGGGCCGAGAAAGGACCGGCCTCGATCGAACTCACGGAATAGCGGCGCGGCTTGTTCGCGCGAATATATCAGGCGATAGGCGCTGTCTGTCCGGCAGGTGCCCCGAATTCCGGCACGGCGTCCTTCAGGACCGAACGGATCGTCGACTTGTCCTCGTTGGCGACGGCTTCCGTCAGGACCGCGATCCACTTGTGCAGCATATCCATCGGCGGCTCGTTCGGCTTTGCCGCCAAAATCCCCGGCAAGCCGATCTCGATCGTCGGCTCCTCGCTCGCAAACAGGATTTCATTCAACCGTTCGCCCGGCCGCACTCCGGTAAAGACGATCTCGATGTCGTGATGGGGCTGCAGACCGGACAGGCTGATCATGCGTTCGGCAAGATCGACGATCTTCACCGGTTGGCCCATGTTCAGGACATACACCGATACATCATGCCGTTCCGGCATCGCCGCATGGCTGGCCGCGGTGATGACGAGATCGCAGGCTTCGCGAATCGTCATAAAGTAGCGGACCATATCCGGATGCGTGACGGTCACCGGACCGCCGGCTTCGATCTGCGCCTTGAACTTCGGCACCACCGATCCATTCGACGCCAGCACATTGCCGAAGCGGACCGAAATCAGTCGCATCGGAATCCTGCCCTCCGTGCGCTGCGCCAGTTCGCGGTCGAGCGCCTGACAGTACATCTCGGCAAATCGTTTGGTCAATCCGAGCATCGATACCGGTTCTATCGCCTTGTCGGTGGAGACCATCACCATGGCTTCGGCACCCGACGCCAGCGCCGCATCGGCGACATTGATCGACCCGAAAATATTGGTCTTGACGCCCTCGCTCCAGTCTCGTTCGAGAATGGGCACATGCTTGAGCGCAGCCGTATGAAAGACGATGTCTGGCTTGAATTCGTCCATCAAGCGCATCAGCCGGTCGCGGTCGCGAATGTCGGCGATGCGACCTTCCACGACAGCGGTCCGACTTCCGTCGCCCAGTGTTTCCATGATCGCGTACAGTGCGGGCTCGGAATTTTCGATGATCAGCAGCCGGCTCGCACCGAAGGTCACGATACGTTTGCAGATTTCGGACCCGATCGATCCGCCGCCGCCGGTCACGGCAATCGACTTGTTCTCGACCAGCCCCTTGAGCCGCTCATAGTCGATGGTGCGGCTCGGGCGAAGCAGAAGATCTTCAACGGCAACCGGCATCAGGCGCGGAATCTCGCCTCCCTCGCCGAGCGACGGTAACCGGCTTACCTTGAGACCCAGTTTGCGGCCACGCGCGAGGACGGCCTCCGGCTGAGCATCGGGCTCGAATGCGGAGGGCGTCATGATGATGCGCTTGATCGGCCCTAACCGCTGGGCAAAATCCGCTATCACCTCCTCGAGCTCGTCCACTCCGCCCAGAACCGGAACGCCGCGTATCGTCTGGCCGATGTCGGCGGACGACGGCGACAGCAGGCCGACCGGCCGCAATTGCTTGACCGCCCCGCTCTCGACCGAGCGGAACAGAATTTCGGCATCGGCGGCGCGACCGACGACGATCGCCGGGGTCGCATCATTGGCCTTTACGTGAACCAGGGTTCGCTTGTAGCGGAAATATCGATAGGTAAAGCGTGTGGCCGCGAGCAGAAATATCTGCAACAGCCAGTAAAGTATGATCGTCTTCCGTCCGAGAAAGAACGTGCCATAAAGATTGGGCGCGATGATGATATAGTCGAAGACAAGAATGACAAACGTCAGAAGCGAGGAGGCCTTGACGATGTTGAGGGCGTCCACAAGAGAAATGAACCGCCATTTTGTCGTCGTCAGATTAAAGACATAAAAGACAACAGCGCTGATGGCGAGGAAATAAGGTAGCGCCTGCAAGAGCAACGGCAAGCGCACGGCAAAATTATGATCATCAAAACGGAAGTAACAGCTCACGAGCAGCGCCGCCACGACCGTTATCAGGTCATGCAGCGCGATCAGAGCATTTCGGGAGGTAAACTTACGACGCGGATTCATCAAGCGATCGTCCAGACAGTACAAGAATTGGAAACGCTTCGGTCACTCCCGAACAAGGCGGCTCTCATGCCCGGCCTCCGGCGCGCTTCACCAGCGACGTGGTGCTGAATCCCCGCAGAATATCGATCAACACGACCTCGCCACCTCGTGCAGTAACTAGCTCCTGACCGACGACCTGCTCAAGAGAATAATCTCCGCCTTTGACCAGCACGTTCGGCTGAATCCGCTCGATCAGGTTCATCGGCGTGTCTTCCTCGAAAATCACCACGAGATCGACGGCCTCGAGCGCGGCCAGAACCTCTGCCCGCGCCCGTTCATCCTGGATCGGACGGCCCTCACCTTTCAGCCGGGTCACGGACGCATCGCTGTTCAATCCGACAACCAACCGGTCGCAAGCGGCGCGCGCTCCGGTCAGCACCTTGACGTGACCGGGATGCAGGATATCGAAGCAGCCGTTGGTAAAGCCGATCCGCAGACCTTGCTCACGCCACGTCGACAGACGTCGGTCGAGATCGTCCGCCGATCGCGCGATTTTCTCTTCGGCGGCGAGAAAGGCTGGCGGCAGGATCCTGCGGCGCAGTTCGGCGAGCGTGACGACCGCGGTCCCGCTCTTGCCGACCGCGACCGCCGCGGCGGCGCTCGCCGTCCGCAACGCGGTCTCCCAATCGGCGCCCGCGGCGAGCGCAACCGCGAGCGTGGCGACGACGGTGTCGCCTGCGCCCGTCACGTCGCGAACCTTGACGGTGTGCGCGGGAACGTGAATGACCTCACCCTCACGTGGCACCAGCGTCATGCCGTGCTCGCTTTGCGTCACCAGCAAGGCTTCGCCATCGGCGAGCCGCATCACCTCTCGAGCCGCCGTCGCAATACTCGCCTGGTCGTCGGCACGGCTACGGGTCGCGTCCGCAAACTCCTTGCGGTTCGGCGTGAGCAGCGTCGCGCCGCGATAGATGGCGAAAT
Organism: Nitrobacter sp. NHB1; assembly: GCF_036964665.1. Lineage (NCBI taxonomy): Bacteria > Pseudomonadati > Pseudomonadota > Alphaproteobacteria > Hyphomicrobiales > Nitrobacteraceae > Nitrobacter > Candidatus Nitrobacter laanbroekii. The sequence continues at coordinate 377,858 of NZ_JBAMDA010000001.1, read as the reverse complement.
TGGCGCTCTTCGGATCGACGATCACGCGCTTGCCGAGCGCGCGGGCGGCGTCGATGACATCGCGGATCACCCGCGCCGTCAAAACTCCCTTGGCATAGTCGGACAACAAGACGATGCCGGCGCGCGGCAGTTGCGGCAGGATGGCATCGATCAAGGCCTGCTCCACCGCCCCCGACGCCGGGGCGGCCGCTTCCCAATCGGCGCGAAGCATGTGGGTCGAGAAATGCTCCGAAACGAAACGCACCTTGCGCGTCGTCGGCCGGGCCGGGTCCGAAATCAGCAACGGCTCGATCAGGCCTTCGCGCGCAAGCGTGGCGCGCAGCCTGTCGCCCGCGTCATCCTCGCCCGCCAATCCGACAAAGATGCAGCGCGCGCCGAGCGCGGCGATGTTGCGCGCGACGTTGCCGGCGCCGCCGATATTGGTTTCGCTCCGCTGAACCGCGATGACCGGCGCCGGGGCCTCCGGCGAAATCCGCGAAATCTCGCCGTACACGAACTCGTCGAGCATCAGGTCTCCGACGCAGAGCACTGTCTGGCGGGAAAACGCAGTCGACAAGCCGTCAAAATCGAACATTAAACCCTTTACCTGCTGCTAGAGTCTGATCCAATTGCCTTGAACCGGACTCTAGCCTTATCCTTTTGGTTGAGCATGATCTTATCCGAAAACCGGTTTCCACTTTGCGCTGGCGCGGCCCTTCGGGTCGGGATCATGCTCTGGTCAGCGAAAACGATCGTCGCGGTCGAGATAGCCTTTGACATAGGCATCAACCGCGTCCTCAAGCGGCGTGAAGCCGCCGTTGTAGCCTGCGCGTTGCAGACGCTCGACCTCGCCTTGCGTAAAATACTGGTAGGCCCCGCGAATCTGCTCGGGCATATCGACGTATTCGATATTAGGCTTCGCGCCAAGCGAGACATAGGCCGCCGCGATCAGATCGCGAAAGCTTCGCGCCTTGCCGGTTCCCACATTGAAGAGACCGCTGACCGAAGGCGTGGCCAGCAGCCACATCATCACGCGCACCACGTCGTCGACGTAGATGAAGTCGCGGCGCTGGTCGCCGTCGGCAATGCCCTCGCGGTGTGACTTGAACAACTGCACCGGGCGGCCGGCCTTCACGTCGTCGAAACGGCGCGTCAGCACGCTCATCATGGAGCCCTTGTGATATTCATTGGGACCGAACACGTTGAAGAACTTGAGACCGGCCCATTGTGGCGGCAACGCGTCACCGTCGGCGGCGCGGCCCGCGACCGCCATGTCGAACAGGTGCTTGCTCCAGCCGTAAAGGTTCATCGGCCGGAGCGCCCGCAGCGCATCCACCGATTGATCGTCACAAAAGCCCTGCCGGCCATCACCGTAGGTCGATGCCGACGAGGCATAGATGAAGGGCGTCGCCGTCGCCGTACACCAGTCGAGCATCCGCAGTGACAGCCGCAAGTTGGTCTCGATGACGAGATCGCCGTCGGTCGCGGTGGTCTCGGAGATCGCGCCGAGATGCACGACGGCGTCGAGACGACGGCCGTCGAGCCAGTTCATCAGTTCTGCCGGCGGGACGATATCGGCAAGCTGCCGCTTGGCAAGATTGCGCCATTTGCCGTCATGTCCCAGCGTATCGCAGACCGTCACATCGCCGCGCCGGGCGTCGTTCAACGCGGCCACGAGATTCGATCCGATAAAACCGGCGCCCCCGGTCACCAGCAGCATGATGTCCCCGTCATGGATGTGCGACTCAAGGTTTGCCCCAGTCCCGCCTGCGAGGCAACTTGGATAGCGTGCCGTCGTGAAGAGCGGAGCCGCAAAAACATCGCGCGAGATAACTTTACCTCACGGGGAGGAGCGGATACCGAAGACCCTCACCGAGTCCCATATCATACCCGCCAAGATATGAAAACAGATTCACAAAATATGCCGGAGGTTATCGTCGATCCGGACGATACCCGGCCCATTCTGATTGTTCCCTACATGTGGATCGGCGACTTCGTCCGCGGCCACACAGTGGTGCGGGTGCTCAAGCAGCGCTGGCCGAATCGACCGGTGGATATTCTGGTGACAACGCTCTGCGCCCCACTGGTCGATTATATGCCCGGCGTGCGCGCCGGCGTGGTCTGGGATCTGCCCCGAAGCCGGCTGGCGCTGACGCAACAGCGGGGTCTCGCCCGACAGTTGCGCGCGCAGGGGTATGGAACCGCCCTCGTCATGCCGCGTACCTGGAAATCGGCCATTGCGCCGGCGCTAGCCGGCATCCCGGAACGTGTGGGATTTGTCGGCGAAGCACGATTCGGGCTGCTCAACCGCTGGCGCTGGGGTGAAAGAGCCCTGCCGCGCATGATCGACAGGAAAGCGTCCCTGGCGCTTCCGGCCGGGGCAGAACGGCCGTCTGAATGGCCCGCACCGCAGCTTCGGGTTTCCGGCGAGGAGGTCACCCGCTGGCGGCAGGCGCAGGGATTGGGCACGGGGCCGGCAGTGGCGCTGGCGCCGGGGGCGGTCGGTTCCAGCAAACGCTGGACCTACTACGCCGAGGCCGCCCGGATGCTGGCCGAACTGGGAATCGACGTCTGGGTGGTCGGCGGTCCGGGCGAAAAAGCGATTGCTGCCGAAATCATGGCAACCGGAGGCCCACGAGTGCGGGACCTCACAGGTAGCGACTTGCGAAACGGCATTCTGGCGATGGCGGCGGCCACCATCGCGATTTCGAATGACTCCGGCCTGCTGCACGTCGCGGCCGCGATCGGAACGCCCACAATGGGAATTTTCGGACCGACCAGTCCCTATCACTGGGCGCCTTTGAACGGGCTCGCGGCAACGATACAGGCGAAAACGTCCATCCCGTGCCGACCGTGCCACCGCCCGGTCTGCACCATGAACGACCATCGCTGCATGAGGGACATTCCGGCAGCCGAGGTGGTCGCGATTGCGGAAGATGTGCTCGCTGCCCGCGCCGCGCGTTGATGCGACCACGCCACGCTTGCGCGGGCATGACGCGCTCATTACCACTGAGCCCGTCACAGTGACAAAGGTACGCCTTGAGCCAGAACCCGATCGCGGCCCATTTTCAGCAATCGCTCGCAGCCCTTGAACTCGCGGCCAATGACGCGGCGCTGCTTGCGGTTGCGAGTAATATTGCACGCTCCATCATCGACGCCATTCGTTCCGGCAACAAGGTACTTCTGATCGGCAACGGCGGAAGCGCCGCCGACGCCCAGCACCTCGCCTCGGAAATCGTCGGACGCTACAAGAAGGAGCGGCCCGGCTTCGCCGCCATAGCGCTGACCACCGACACATCCGCCCTCACCGCCATCGCCAACGACTACGGCTTCGAGCAGATTTTCGCCCGGCAGGTCGAGAGTCTCGGCCAGCCCGGCGACGTGCTGCTGGCACTGTCCACCTCGGGCCGATCGCCAAACATCCTCGCCGCGCTTGCCGCCGCGCGCGGGCGCGGCCTCGTCACGGTCGGTTTCACCGGCCTCAAGGGCAGAAGCCTGCACGACGCCTGCGATCATCTTTTTGTTGCGCCAAGCGACGACACCCCCGTGATACAGCAAATCCACATGACAGCGGGTCACGCGATCTGCGACAGCGTCGAGCGCGCGCTGGCAGACGGAGCCGACGACAAGTGAACGGCGCCGATAGCGTTCCGATTTCGAGGCCCGCCGCATTTCTGGATCGCGACGGCGTCATCAATCACGACGACGGCTACATGGGCACCCGCGACCGCATTCGCTGGATGCCCGGCGTCGCCGAGGCGATCCGACGGCTGAACGACGCCGGATATTTCGTTTTCATCTTCACCAATCAATCCGGCGTCGCGCGCGGCTTCTTCAGCGAGGATGATACGCGCAACCTGCACCTGTGGATGCAGTCTCATCTGGCGTCGCAGGGCGCACGAATCGACGACTTCAGATATTGCCCGCACCATCCCGACGGCAGCGTAGCCGGATATCTCGAAGATCATCTCTGGCGCAAACCGAAGCCAGGCATGATCCTCGACCTGATGCGGCGTTGGCCGGTGCGCCAACAAGGCAGCTTTGCCATCGGCGACCGCGAGAGCGATATCGAAGCAGCGGCCGGCGCGGGAATTCCGGGCTACCTGTTCACAGGCGGCGACCTCGACGCATTCGTCGCACGGGTGCTTGCAAACATATCGCGCGCGACGGCGAATATTTAGACAGGTTCGTCATGCCCGGCTTTATGCCGGGCATCCATCTTCTTTCGAAGAAAAGATGGATTGCCGGGTCAAGCCCGGCAATGACGGATAATCGCGATGTTTCCGTCCAAGCGTGGCACCCTGACTAACCGAGCAATCGCTCGGCGGCCTCGATCGCCTGCCGCGCAGCGGGCGGACCGTTCCTGCCGCCCAGCACCGCCATGCGGCCGCTGCCGACCGGCCCCGTCAACCCCGGATCGGTGCTGACATAAATGCCGACGAGTGGCACGCGATAGGCCGCGGCGAGATGCATCAGGCCGGTATCGACGCCAATCACCAGTGTCGCATTGCCGATCACTTGCGCGGTCAGATCGAGGTTTTGGCGCGGCAGCACACGACTGCCCGCGATTTCCCGCGATAACCGCTCCGACAGCAGGCGCTCGGCCTCGGTGCCCCACGGCAGCACAGCCTGCAATCCATTCGCCTGCAGCCAGCGACCGGTTTCGATCCAGTCCTCGACACGCCACTCTTTCGAGCGCCGGGACGTGCCGTGAAGCAGCACGGCGTAGCGTTGGCTATCCGCCTCCACAGGACGGATCAAACCGTAATCCACGTCGTCGGGCGGCCGATATCCGAGCGAGAGGCCGGTCAGGATCCGGTTTCGAGTCACGGCGTGCAGATCGCGCCTCACCGCGTGCCTGACGTCGTAGAATCGCGCGGCCAGGGGTTCGCGGATGCTGCGACCATCGTAACCGTGGCGCTCGCCGCGCGCGACGCGCGCCATGATCGCGGAGCGGATCAGGCCCTGGGTGTCGATCACCTTGTCGAAGGCCCGCTCGCGCAAGCGCGCGCGAAATCCGACGATCTCGCGCCACGTCGCGCCGGCGACGAGTTGCGAACGCCAGCGCCGTGTCGCAACGCTCATGACGTCGGCGACCGACGGATGCAATCGCGCCAACGGAGCGAACGCCTCTTCCACCAGCCACGCGATCCGCAACTGCGGACATGCGCGCGAGGCATCGACGATCGCGGGCATCTGATGCACCACATCGCCGAGTGAAGAGGTCTTGATGATGAGAATGTCAGTCATCGACACCGAAGGCCGCTCAGAAAAAATCGGCTCTCGTTACAGTTTGACAACCATAATGTCGATTCCCCGGCTCGAAGCGCGGAAAATCTGACCTATCACGGCCATGCTATACGGCAATTCCACCGTTTTATGCGAGATTTCGGCAAACGCGGGCGCGCCCGCCTCGAACTCTCGCCCGGAGGAACAGACATGACCGTGCTCGTTACCGGCGGCGCCGGCTACATCGGCAGTCATATGGTTCTTGCGCTGGCGGAAGCCGGCGAAAGCGTCGTCGTGATCGACAACCTCTCCACCGGCTTTTCATCGGCGCTGCCGGAAGGCGTGCCGCTGTTCATCGGCGATGCAGGCGACGAAAATCTCGTCGAGAACGTTATCGCTCAGCACGGGGTCGAAAGCATCATTCACTTTGCGGGTTCCGTGGTGGTGCCCGAGTCGATGCGCGATCCACTCGCCTACTATCGCAACAATACGATGACGACGCGCAGTCTGCTGAATGTCGCGGTCAAATGCGGAGTCAACCGCTTCATCTTTTCGTCGACCGCCGCAGTCTACGGCAATCCCGACCGGATGCCGGTCCCGGAAGACGCGCCGACCCGGCCGCTCTCCCCTTACGGATCGTCGAAGCTGATGAGCGAAATCATGCTGCACGATGTCGCGACCGCGCACGGCATGAACTACGTCGTGCTGCGCTACTTCAATGTCGCGGGCGCCGATCCGCAGGCGCGGATCGGCCTGTCGACGGCGGGCGCCACGCATCTTCTGAAGATTGCGGTCGAAGCCGCGACCGGACAGCGCGCCAAGATCGACGTGTTCGGCACCGACTACCCGACGCCGGACGGAAGCTGCATCCGCGACTTCATCCATGTCAGCGATCTGGCGCAGGCGCATCGCGCCGCGCTGACATACTTGCAAAACGGCGGACGTTCGACGACGCTGAACTGCGGATACGGGCGCGGCTACTCCGTTCTGGAAACAATCGAAGCGGTGCGGCGGGTCTGCGGCCGCAACTTCGCGGTACACTATTCCGACCGCCGCCCCGGCGATATCATGACCATGATCGCCGACACCGGCCGGATTCGCGCAGCGCTCGACTGGACGCCGCAATACGACGACCTCGCAACCATCGCCGCCCACGCGCTGGCATGGGAAGAGAAACTGGCGCAGCGGCACGTCAAGGGCACGCTCGCGGCATCGGCCTGATAACCCCGGCGAAAACCCGGTTTTGGCTTGAAAAAAATCGCTATTGCGGGCATTGAGTCGGTTGCTTTCGCAACAACCCTGACGCGCGGGCGATAGCCGATTCACGGCGTCAATGGAACGCGATGACCGAACCTCCGAAAAAAATTTCCGACGATCCCTATGGCGCGGCCATCCTGATCCGCCGCCTGATCACGGAACAGGGCATGGCCTATTGGCGGCGCTACCTCGCCGCATTCACGCTGATGGCCGTCTCCGCGGCAACGACGGCGGGTTCCGCCTACTTGCTCGGCGAAGTCATCAATCAGGCTTACGTCAACAAGGATGTGCGCGGAATCGCCATTCTGTCGCTGCTGACCGTCGTCATTTTTTCGCTCAAGGGCGCAGCGACCTACGGCCATTCCGTAATCCTCTCGCAGATCAGCAACGCGATCCTCGCCAACAACCAGCGCCGTCTGTTCGCCAAGCTGATGAGCGAAAGCATCGGTTTCTTCTCGGCGCGGCATTCGTCGGAGTTTCTGGCGCGGCTGACCGCCGGCGCCAGTTCCGTCACGCAGGTGCTCAGCCTGCTGATCAACGCCGTCGGCCGTGACCTGCTCTCGCTGATCGGGCTGATCATCGTGATGGTGATGCAGGATCCCTACATGGCGCTGTTCGGCCTCCTGGTGGCGCCGCCGGCGATGCTGGTGCTGCGCAAGCTGGTGAAGCGCGTCAAGGGGCTCGCCCACAACCAGTTCAGCGGCACCACGGACATCATGGAGACCATGCAGGAATCGCTGCAGGGCATCCGCACCGTGAAGGCGTTCACGCTCGAGCGGACCATGGGCGAACGGATCGACGCCAGCATCGCAGCCGTCGAGCAGACCAACAACAAGATGGCGCGGGTCTCGAACCGCGCCAGTCCGCTGATGGAAACGCTGGGCGGTTTCGCCATCGCCGGCGGGCTGATGTACGGCGGCTATCGCGTCGTCGCCATGGGCGCGACGCCCGGTCAGTTCTTTTCGTTCCTCACCGCCTTTCTGCTGGCCTATGAACCGGCCAAGCGGCTGGCTCGCCTCAACATCGAACTCAACAGCAACCTGATCGGCGCACGCAAGCTTCTGGAGATCGTCGACACCCCCGCCAGCGAGCCCGACGACAGCGACAAACCGGCGCTGAAATTGACGACCGCTTGCGTCGAACTGCGAGACGTCACCTTCGCCTATCGTCCGGACGAGCCCGTCCTCAACCGCATGAGCTTCGTCGCCGAGCCGGGCAAGATGACCGCGCTGGTCGGCCCCTCGGGTGGGGGCAAATCCACCGTGCTGGCGCTGCTGCTGCGCCTGTATGAGGTCACCAGGGGCGACATCCTGATCGACGGACAGGTCATCTCCGGCGTGTCGCGGACATCGCTGCGCCAGCAGACCGCCTATGTCGGACAGGACGTTTACCTGTTCCGCGCCACCATCCGCGAGAACATCGCGTTCGGCCGTCCCGGCGTCGGCGAGGACGAAATCGTCGCCGCAGCGAAAGCCGCCTGCGCTCACGACTTCATCATGAACTTTCCGCTCGGCTATGACACGCCCGTGGGCGAACACGGCGCGCAACTTTCCGGCGGGCAGCGCCAGCGGGTCGCGGTGGCGCGCGCGCTGATCAAGGACGCTCCGATCATCCTGCTGGACGAGGCCACCGCCGCGCTCGATTCCGAATCCGAAAAGCAGGTACAAGAAGCGATCGAGCATCTCTGCCGCAATCGCACCACGATCGTGATCGCGCACCGCCTGCACACCATCATGCACGCCGACGCGATCCTGGTGGTCGAAGGAGGCGAGATCGTCGAGCGTGGCCGCCACGATGACCTGCTGCGGCGCGACGGACGCTATGCGTCGTTCTTTCGCCTGCAGCATCGCGACGCACCGGCTCTGGCTCCTCTCAGCGCATCGGCGTAAGCTCGATCTCGCGGCCCGCAGGGTCCGACCATTCCGTCGCCCAGCCGCGTACAGACTGCGGAGAGCCGCATGAGCACAGCGTCTTTTGTTATTCCACAGCCGCCCCAACCCACCATTGCGGTCGTGGGCGAGAGCAAATTCTTTCCGGTCCGCCGCATCTGGTGCGTCGGCCGCAACTATCTCGAGCATATCCGCGAGATGGGCAACGACGAGCGCGCGCCGCCGTTCTTCTTCGCAAAGCACGCCGACATGATTGAGCCCGATGGCGCGGTCATCCCCTATCCGCCGCTGACCAGCGACCTGCATCACGAGGTCGAACTGATCGTCGCTATGAAGAGCGGAGGCCTGCGCATCCCCGCCGACAAGGCGCTCGACCACGTCTACGGCTACGCCGTCGGCATCGACCTCACCCGGCGCGACCTGCAGAACGCGGCGCGGAAGAAGGAGCAGCCCTGGGAGATCGCAAAATCGTTCGATCACTCCGCGCCGTCGAGCCCGATCCAGCCAGCCGCGGAGATCGGCCATCCCTCGAAAGGCCGCATCTGGCTCACGGTCAACGGCAAGGAGACTCAGAGCGGCGACATCGCGCAGATGATCTGGAACGTGCCAGAGATCATCTGGCAACTCTCGCAACAGGTCGAACTTCAGGCCGGCGACATCATCATGACCGGCACGCCCGCCGGCGTCTCCCGGCTTCAGCCCGGCGACAGAATCGAATGCGGCTGCGACGGCGTCGGCACGCTGAAGGTGACGATCGATCAGCCGGCCTGAACGGTCCGTCACTCCATTTCTCGACGCATCCGACTTCGATCACCTACCGCTCGATCAGCTTCAGCCACTCGTCCTCGGAAATCACCTGCACCCCTAACTTCTCGGCGTCTTTGAGCTTCGATCCCGCGCCAGGGCCGGCGACGACGAGATCGGTCTTCTTCGACACCGAGCCCGAGACCTTCGCGCCCATACGCTCGGCCGAGGCCTTGGCCTCGTCGCGAGTCATGCGCTCCAGCGAGCCCGTGAACACCACGGTCTTGCCGGCCACAGCGGAATCCTTGCGCGCCTGCGCGACCGGCAGCACCTCGATTTCCTCAAGCAGGTCGTTCAGCGCCTTGATGTTGCGCGTCTCCGCGAAGAATTCCACCACGGCATCGGCCACGATGTCGCCGACGCCGCCGATGTTGTTGAGATCGGCATAGGCCTCGGAGGCGTTGCCCCCGTCGGTCTGCGCCGCCGCGGCCTCGCTCATCGCCGCACGGAATTTATCGAAACCGCCGTAATACCGCGCCAGCAGCTTGGCGTTGCCCTCACCAACATGGCGAATGCCGAGCGCGAAGATCAGCCGGTTCAGTTCGATTTTCCGGCGAGCATCGATCGCGGCGAACAGGTTGCGCACCGAGACTTCGCCATAGCCATCCAGCTCCTCGAGCTTGATCTTCGTGTTGCGTTCCCTAAGCGTGAAGATATCGGCCGGCTCCTTGATCCAGCCCCGCTCGTGAAATTCCTGGATCTGCTTTTCGCCGAGGCCGTCGATGTCGAAGGCGAGGCGCGAGACGAAATGCTTGAGCCGCTCCACCGCCTGTGCCGGGCAGATCAGCGCGCCGGTGCAGCGACGCACCGCCTCGCCCTCCTCGCGCACGGCGTGGCTGCCGCAGATCGGGCATGTGTCAGGGAATTTGTACTCGTGCTCGCCACGCGGCTTATCCATCACAACGCTGACCACCTGCGGGATCACGTCGCCGGCGCGCTGCACCACCACGGTATCGCCGATGCGGAGATCGACGCCGTCGCGGATCGGTTGCCCGTCGTTGCCGATGCCTTTGATGTAGTCCTCGTTGTGCAGCGTGGCATTTTGCACGACAACGCCGCCGACGGTGACGGGCTCGAGCCGCGCCACCGGCGTCATCGCGCCGGTGCGGCCGACCTGGATGTCGATGCCGTTCAGCACTGTGGTCGCCTGCTCGGCGGCGAACTTGTGCGCGATGGCCCAGCGCGGAGAGCGCGACACGAAGCCGAGACGCTCCTGCCAGTCGAGCCGGTCGACCTTGTAGACGACGCCGTCGATGTCGTAGCCGAGCGCGGCGCGCTGCTCGCCGATCCTGCGGTAGAATGTCAACACCTCCTCGACGTTGTTGCATAATTCGATCAGCGGATTGACTTTGAAGCCGACATCCTTGAGCCACCCCAGCATGTCGTATTGGGTGCCGGCGGGTCGATCCGTCATCTCGCCCCAGGCGTAGGCGAAGAATTTCAGCGGACGCGACGCGGTGATCGCCACATCCTTCTGGCGCAGCGATCCGGCGGCCGAGTTGCGCGGGTTGGCGAATACGGTGTCGCCAGCTTCTTCCTGCTTCTTGTTGAGCGCGAGAAAGTCCGTCTTGAGCATATAAACTTCGCCGCGCAGCTCGCAGGCGGCGGGAATGGAGCGACCCTTCAGCGTACTCGGCACGTCCTTGATGGTGCGCACATTGGCGGTGACGTCCTCGCCGGTAAAGCCGTCGCCGCGCGTCGCGGCGCGCACCAGTTCGCCGTTCTCGTAGCGTAGCGACAGCGACAGCCCGTCGATCTTAGGCTCGGCGACGATGGCGGGAATGTCGTCCGCGCCGAGTTTCAGAAAACGCTGGATGCGTTCGACGAATTCAGCGACTTCCCCGTCGCTGAAAGCGTTGCCGAGCGACAGCATCGGCACGGCGTGCTGCACTTTTGCAAAGCCACGCGCCGGTGCGGCACCGACCGTCTGCGTCGGCGAGTTGGCCGTGACCAATTCAGGGAAACGCGCCTCGATTGCTTCAAGTCGCTGCTGCAACGCATCGTAGGCGGCGTCGGAAATCGTCGGTGCGTCCTTCTGATAGTAGCGCTCGTTATGTGCCTCGATCTCGAGCGCGAGTCGCTTATGCTCGATCTTCGCCTGCGCCCTCGTGAGGGAATCGATGGGCGGAGGCGTTTTGGGCTTTGCCGCCATAGCGACTTACCCCACTGCTTTCAACAACCGTTCCGCAGCGGCGCGGGCTTCGGCAGTGATCTCGGCCCCCGCCAGCATCCGCGCGATTTCCTCGCGGCGGTGATCGTTCGCCAGCGTCGCGACACGGGTGGCGACGCGTTTGCCGCGGTCCAGCGCATCCTTTGAAATCAACAGATGCTGGTCGGCGCGCACCGCGACCTGCGGTGCGTGGGTCACCGCCATCACCTGCACCTTGCAGGCCAACCGCGCCAGCCGCGCGCCGATGGCGTCGGCCACCGCACCTCCGACTCCGGTGTCGATCTCGTCGAACACCAGCGTCGGCGCCGAGCCCTTGTCCGAAAGCACCACCTTCAGCGCCAGCAGGAAGCGCGACAGTTCGCCGCCGGAGGCAACCTTCATCAGCGGCCCCGGCCGGGTGCCCGGATTAGTCTGCACCCAGAACTCGACACGATCGAAGCCTTGCGGCCCCGGCGACGCCGAATCCGATTCGATTTGCGTGGAAAATGTCGCGCGCTCGAGCTTCAGCGGCGCAAGCTCCGCATTGACCGCCTTGTCGAGTTTTCCCGCAGCCTTGATGCGAGTTGCAGAAAGTTTCGCGGCCGCCGCCGCGAAGCGCCTGTCGGCGTCGACCGCCTCCTTTTCCAGCACGGTCAGTCGATCCGCGCCGGCGTCGATCAGCGCAACGTCGTTCGCAAACTTGGCGGCGAGCGCAGCAAGGCCGTCCACCGGCGTAGCATATTTGCGTGACGCCGCGCGCAGCGCGAACAGCCGTTCCTCGATACGCTCCAGCTCGGCCGGGTCGAAATCGGCCGCTGCGCGCGCCGCCGCGAGATGCTGGTCGGCCTCCTCCAGCGCGTTGATGGCGGCATCGATGGCCCTGACCGCCGGCTCGACCAGTTGCGGCGAACTCGCGGCCCGCCGTTCCAGCCGCCGCACCGCCGCCGCCAACGCACTCACCGGCGAACGGTTGCCGCTGACGGCGTCTTGCGCTTCGCGCAGGTCGGCCGCGATCTTTTCTCCGGCCATCATCGTGGTGCGACGTTCGGCCAAAGCCGTTTCCTCGCCGTCCTGCGGCGCGAGTTGTCTTAACTCGTCGGACGCATGACGCAGATAGTCGGCCTCGCGCGCGGCACGCTCCATACCGGCGCGGTGATCGTCGAGCGCCGCACGGGTGGCGCGTCGGCCCTCCCACAGCACCTCTAGCGCGGCGACATCGGCCTCCAATCCGGCAAAGGCATCGAGCAGCCGCCGGTGGGTCGAGGCATCGACCAGCGCCCGCTCGTCGTGCTGGCCGTGAATTTCCACCAGCGCCGCGCCGACCGCCTTCAAGGTCTGCACGCTGATCGCCTGATCGTTGATGAAGGCGCGGGTGCGGCCGTCGGCGAGCTGCACCCGGCGCAGAATCATCTCGCCCGAATCTTCAGAAATAGAGCCGTCGATGGCGTTGGCGGCGAGGATCGCGCCGACCGGATGGTTCTTCGGAATATCGAAGGTGGCGGTGACCTGCCCCTGCTCCGCGCCGTGGCGGACCAGCCCGGCGTCGCCGCGACCGCCGAGCGCCAGCGCGAAAGCATCAAGCAGAATGGATTTTCCCGCGCCGGTCTCGCCGGTCAGCACCGCAAGGCCGGAGGCGAACTCGATATCGAGCCGCTCGATCAGGACGATGTCGCGGATCGAAAGGCGCGCAAGCATAGGAGGCCGGTTCCTGCCAAGGTGTCGCTGACGGGTTCGCAGAGACGCTTAGCGTAGAGTCTAGCGAAGTTCGGACCTGGACACTAGCCGAGCCCCATCTTCCTGAACGCCTTGCTGATCCACGAGCCCCGATTCTCGCTCGGCTCGCTCCCGCCCGACTTCACGAGATTGTACGCGTCCTTGTACCAGCGGCTGTTCGGAAAGTTGTGGCCGAGCACGGCCGCGGCGGTCTGCGCCTCACCGACGATTCCGATCGCCATATAGGCCTCGGTCAGCCGCGCCAGCGCCTCCTCGACGTGCCGCGTGGTCTGGTAACGGGTCACGACGGTCTTGAAGCGGTTGATGGCGCCGGTGTAGTCGCGCCGCTCCATGTAGTAGCGGCCGATCGCCATTTCCTTGCCGGCGAGCTGGTCGCGCGCGCCCTGGAGCTTCTTCTTGGCTTCGCCGGCATATTCGGACGTCGGATATTTGCGGATTACCTCCTCGAGCGAAGCCATCGCCTTCTCGGTGCGGGCCTGGTCGCGCGAGATATCCGGAATCTGGTCATAGTTCGAGGCGGCGATCAGGTATTGCGCATAGGCGGCGTCGGGGCTGCCGGGATGCAGCGTCACGTAGCGCGACGCGGAGCCGATGCAGGTATCGTAGTCGCCGGCCTGATAAGAGGCGTAGGCCGACATCAGCAACGACTTCCGCGCCCAATCCGAATACGGGTGCTCGCGGTCGACCTCGTCGAACTTCTTCGTCGCCGCCTTGAGGTCATGCTGGTTGTTCATCAGGAACAAGCCCTCGTTGTAGAGCTTGTCCGCCGGCTGATCGCTGAAGGTCTGTTCGTCCTTCGCCATGAACTTGTCCCACAGCGCACCCGTGCCGCAGCCGCTCAGGGTCGCCCCCAGAACCGCGAGGGAGACGACAAGCCGCAGTTTCCGGCCGAACCGATCGAGGAGAACCGTGCGATCCGTCAACGCGACCCGTCCGAGCGCCATACGCTTAGCCAACATCGATAAAAACCTGACGTCCGTGATACGGTGACCCGGGCACCGCCCGGAACAGACGGTGCGACCTCTCGACCGCGAGCCCCTTTAGCCGAAAAAAAACCGCTACCAATCGGGTACGCAGCTATTTCGCCCGGATTAAGGCGAAACGCCGGAGCGCACAACGCTCCGGAGGTGCGAGATGACGACTCCAGTAACCGCAGTAACAGAACAGAAGCGAGACGTGTGAACGGGGCAGAATGCTGGTGCCCTGCGGATCAGGACACGTTGGGACCGTAGGCCGCAACCATGCCGCCCACCATTCCGCCGACCGCTTCGCCCTGACTGCGCGGACGCGAGGCCGGCTGGCCCTCGACCACCCGCCAGGCGGTCCGATCGGCCATCAAGGCCGAGAGCACGGCATGGTTGAGCTTGTGCCCGCCGCGCGCCGAGCGATAGCCGCCGATCAGCGGCAACCCTGCGAGCGCAAGATCGCCGATCACATCGAGAACCTTGTGTCGCGCGCACTCGTCGGCGTAGCGCAGGCCACCGGCATTCAATAGGCGCTCGTCATCGAACACCATGGAGTTTTCAAAGGACGCGCCCCGCGCGAAGCCGGCACTCCAGAGCTTCGCGACATCGTTCAAGCAGCCAAAGGTACGGGCGCGGCTGATTTCGCGGCGAAAACTTTCGGGATTGAGGTCGAGGGCATAATCCTGGTGACCGATCACCGGATTGGCGAAATCGATCTCGACCTCGACACGGAAACCGCGTGCATGCGGGCGAATCTCGCCGGACGCCTCGCCCCTCGTCACCCGCACCGGCTTCAACACCTGAATGAAGCGGCGCGGCGCGGACTGCTCGACAATACCGGCCTGGTCGATCGCGGCGACGAACGCGGCCGAACTGCCGTCCATGATCGGCACTTCAGGCCCGTCGATTTCGATGGTGGCGTTGTCGACGCCGATGCCGCGCAACGCGGCAAGAACGTGCTCGGCGGTGGAGACAAGCGGGCCCTGCTGGTCGCCCAGCACCGTGGCGAATTCGGTCGACGTGACGGATTTTGCGACGGCCTGCACCCGTCGATCAATTCCATCGGTGCCGGTCCGGACAAAGACAAAACCCGCATCGATCGAGGCAGGGCCAAGGGTCAGACTGACGGGTGATCCGGAATGAACGCCGACACCCGTCACGGTGGCTTGCGAACGAAGCGTCGTCTGGCGGTTGAATTTCATAAACCCTGGCCCAAGTGACTCATCCCGAATGCCGAATTTCCCCGCCTGAGAGGCGGCGAATCGATTCGCGATTCCCCAAGTCACCGATAAAACATACCGGTAGCCCCAAAGTCCGCCAATTCACGCTTCTTTACCAATTGTTACCCTATCTCCGCCGCAATCACGCCGCCTGTTAACCAAATTTGCGGGCCGGCGTGACCTTAAAGCGAAACATAAGATACATAAATTTTCGTTAAGATATAAGCGCTTGCATACAGATAGTAAAATACTGGATCAAGAAAAGAAAAGGGCTCCGGCTTGATCGCCGAAGCCCCTCCGATTTCCAATTGTTACAGGACCTCAGTTGGCCTGGCGGCGCAGAAAAGCGGGGATATCCAGGTGGTCGTCCCCCTGTGGCGCCGGTGCAACGGGAGCCGGACGGCCGTGGGAGTCCAGTCCTTGCGGCGCCGGACGCCGGGCATACTCCGATACCGGCTCATTGTCTGCGCTCGCAGCCATCTGCTCGGCGACGCTGCGCTGCGGCCGACGCTCCGGCAATGGAGGCATCGGAGCCATGGCCGGCCCGGAGGCGCGAGCCGCGATCGGAGGCTCGGTGTCCTGGTCGCGGCGGCCGAGACTGACATTGGCGAGGCGCTGCAACAATGAAAGCCGGTTCTTCTGCGGATGATCCCCGTCGACCTCACCCCTCGCCTGACGGATTTCGTTTTGCGCGGGCATCGGCAGTTCCTCGATCCTCGGCATCCGCGGAGCGCGGACCGGGGCACGTTCGGCCGGCTGCGGGATGAAGTTCTCCGGCGGCGGCGGCTCCTGCTTCTCGCGCGGGGCGGGATCGTGATCCGGGAACAGCGTCGGCTTCTGCGCGATCGGCCGCACGGTGACGTCGCCGTAAGATGCAGGCTGCATGGCAGCCGGAGCGGCCGGCCGCACCGGCTCGGCGACGGCCGCGGCAATCGCCTCAAGCGCCGCGCGCTCGACATTGGCGCTGGACGCGGCGGGCTGATGCTGCGGCGCCTGGGCGGGATGGGCGGCGGGACGCGGCGGCTCGGCGGCTTTCTGCGCGGCACCGGCGGCGAGACGCTTGTTGTCCTCGCGCAGCTTCGCGGTCAGATCGGCCACACGCGTGTCCAACGCGAGCGACGGAGCAGATGCCAGTTTCGTGGCCGGCGTGGCGGCGGCAGTGCGCGCAATCGTGCTCTGGTCGATGCCGGTGGCGACCACCGACACGCGGATGATACCGTCAAGACTTTCGTCGAAGGTGGCGCCGACGATGATATTGGCGTCCTGATCGACCTCCTCGCGGATGCGGGTGGCGGCCTCGTCGACCTCGAACAGCGTCAGGTCCTTGCCGCCGGTGATCGAGATCAGAAGGCCCCGCGCGCCCTTCATCGAGCTGTCGTCGATCAGCGGGTTGGCGATCGCGGCTTCGGCGGCGGTGAGCGCGCGCTTCTCGCCGGAGGCCTCGCCGGTGCCCATCATCGCCTTGCCCATCTCGCGCATCACGGCGCGGACGTCGGCGAAGTCGAGGTTGATCAGGCCCTCCTTGACCATCAGGTCGGTGATGCAGGCGACGCCCGAATAGAGCACCTGGTCGGCCATCGCGAAGGCGTCGGCGAAGGTGGTCTTTTCGTTGGCGACCCGGAACAGGTTCTGATTGGGGATGATCAGCAGCGTATCGACCACCTTGTGCAACTCACCGATTCCCGAATCGGCGGTGCGCATGCGGCGCTGGCCCTCGAAGTGGAACGGCTTGGTGACGACGCCGACGGTCAGTATCCCCATCTCGCGCGCGGCCTTGGCGATCACGGGTGCAGCACCGGTGCCGGTGCCGCCGCCCATTCCCGCGGTGACGAACACCATATTTGCGCCCGAGAGGTGATCGCGAATCTCGTCGATGACTTCCTGCGCCGCGGCCGCGCCGACATCCGGCTGCGAACCCGCGCCCAGACCCTGGGTGACCTGCGTGCCCATCTGGACGATGCGCTGCGCCTTCGACATGGCCAGCGCCTGCGCATCGGTGTTGGCAACGACGAAGTCGACCCCGACCAGCCCGGCGGTGATCATGTTGTTGACCGCGTTGCCGCCAGCGCCGCCAACGCCGAATACGGTGATCCGCGGCTTCAGCTCGTGAATGTCGGGAACGTTGAGATTGATGGTCATGGTTGCCTCTCGATTACACGCGCGGTGTCGCTATGCCAGCGGTCGTCGACCGCGGAAGTTGATGGAAATCTGCAAATCGGCGGAAAATTCATCAGAAGCCCTCCCGGAGCCATCGTCCGACCTTTCCGAAATAGCCGTCTGTCCCGGTCCGGAGCTGCCGCGTATGCCGCGGCTCGACGTGTTCGAGATGTGCGTATTGCGGATACACCAGCAGGCCGGTGGGAACCGCGAACGACGCACTCTTGGCCTCATTGGGCAGCCGGCCGAAGCCGAGCGGGCGGCCGATGCGGACTGGACGGCCGAGGATGCGCCTTGCAAGCTCGGGAACACCGGTGAGCTGCGACGCGCCGCCGCTCAACACAACCCGCGCCCGCGGCTCGGCGGCAAAAGGGGAATCCGCGAGCCGGTCCCTGACCATCTCAAAAATCTCCTCAACACGCTGGCGAACGATGTTGGCGATGGTTGCGCGCGACACGACCTGAGGCGCGTCGCTGTCGCTGTCTCCTGCTGCCGGAACCGTCATCAGTTGGCGTACGTCGGAACCGCCCGTCAGCACCGTGCCATATAACGTCTTGATTCGCTCGGCATCCGCAATGCACGCACCCAGCCCGCGGGCGAGATCCATCGTGACGTGATGGCCGCCGACGGCGAAGCCGCTCGCATGAACGAAGCGGCCGGCCGAATAAATCGCGATCGTGGTGGTTCCGGCTCCCATCTCCACGACCGCGGCGCCGAGATCGGCTTCGTCGCCGGTCAGAACCGACAGGCCGGCCACATAGGGGCTGGCCGCCATGGCTTCGACGGTGAGGTGGCAGCGCTCGACCGCCAGCATCAGGTTTTTCGCGACCGTCGCCTCCGCGGTCACCACGTTCATGTCGACGCCGAACCGGCGCGCCACCATGCCGCGGGGATCGCGGATGCCCTTTACGCCGTCGAGCGAATAGCCGACCGGCAACGCATGGAGCACGGTGCGTCCGGGGGCGGTGGCGTGACGCATGCCGGTCGAGGTGACGCGGCTGACATCCGACGGCGTGACCGCGCCGCCCTGAATATGGGAAGCCGCTTCGATCAACTGTCCTTGCAGCCGCCCGGCCGATACCGGCAGCAGCACGGATTCGACCCGGACCTTTGCCATTTGCTCGGCCAGCGATACTGCCTGACGCACCGCCTGCTCGCATTGGGCGAGGTCGGTCACCGCGCCGGCCTTCATGCCGCGCGACTGGATCTGGCTGTAGCCGATCAGCTCGACCGCGTGGGTTCGTCCGCGCAGAGCGTCGTTCGGCGCGCTCGGCTTCAGCCGCGCGATCATGCAGGCGATCTTGCTGGTGCCGATGTCCAGCGACGCCACCAGCGCGCTGCGATTGTGCTGCATCGGCCGCATCTTCGGAGTCTGGTTGCGGTCGAGGCCGGTCATGCGCTGCCGGCCTTTTTGCTGGACTTCTTGAACTGCTCTTCGCGCGCCTTCGCGGCCTCTTCCGAAAGCCGCACTGTCAGGCGGTCGGGCAGCCGCAAGTCGATGGCTGTGATGTCGCGCGATAACAGCTTGTCTTCCCTGTCGTATTTCACGAGCGTGGCCAGCGCGCGACCGACGTCTTTCTCCGGAAGCCGGATATCGAGTCCGTCCTTGAGGCGCAGACTCCAGCGCCGCTCGCCGACGAAGATGGCCGCCTTGAGCTGACTGTTCACCACCGGATAATTCGCAACCAGCGCGAGGAAATCCCTGGCGCGGGTTTCCGCTCCCTTACCGACCACGAGCGGCAGCGACGCAAAGCGGCGGGTGACGTAGGGCTCCAGCACGGTTCCGTCATCCGTAATCACCGAGAGCTTGCCGTTCTCCTGCCACAGCGCGAAGGGGCGGCGCTCGGTGATGTCGATCTGCAGCGCGCCCGGATACAGCTTCAGCACGGTCGCGTCCGCAATCCACGGATCGGCTTTCAGGCGGTCGCGCACGCCGGAGGCATCGAGGAACAAGAGCGAGGAACGGCCGGTGACGCCGCCGGCGGCCAGCACCTCGTCCTGCGTCAACTGCGTGCGGCCATTGACGGTGACGGAGGTGATGCGGAAGCCCGCGGCATTGGCGAGCGCATTGCGGGTGTCGCTTAAGGCGCTGATCGCTTTATCGACGTGCCCGCCCGCGACGACGCCGAGCGCGGCGCTGCCGCCGAGGATGATGATGGTCAGGGTCACGCCAAGCCGGCGCGGAACATGGCGCTCGAGAAAGGCAAGCGCGCGGTTGGGATTCCTGGCGCGCGCGTCGAGACGCTCCGCCCGGGCGCGCTTCAGCTTCGCGATCTGCTCGCGCAGCAAAATGCTCGCGCCGCTGGCGGCCAGCCTGATCAGGCTGGCCTCCTTCAGCAGGCCAGCCCCCTTCATCAGGCCAGCCTTGGACCTCGGCGATCTCAACGACCAATCGAGACGTCCTCCACCATCCATTGCGCGAACCCGTCACACGTTTTGCCCCGTCCCGCTTACTCGCAGCGCCGAACGCAGGAACTTCAGATCAGGGGACACGCGCGACATCCTGGCGATTCCGGGCGGGGCGCCGACCTCGCCGCAGGTCCGCTGTTCCCTCAATGCGGTCGTCGAAGCGGAAAATCCGCACCAGCTCACGCCCCGGCAGCCAAGCGCCACATGCGCCGCCAGCGTTAACCTTCGGACGTCCTGGTAAACAAAAGGTAAACCCGGTGCGGTCAGGCGGCGTTTTGATACGATAAAAGAATGCCTTGCAGCTTTTCGGTCGCGGCGATTCCCGGCCATCCGCACGCCCCGGCGGGTTCCCTCACCAGGCGACAGCCCAGAGCCTTTCCGCTTCTGATGGAATCAAAAGCGAGGCTGTTTTAATTTTGACGCGTTTTCTTCACGCGAACCGGTCCCCACTTCGCTCGAAAACGCTATGAGCCGGGCGGACGGCCTTTTCGGCAAGCACGATCTGATCGCGCAGAAAATCCGCAAACCCGATCCCTTTCGCCTTGAGCGCCTTGGGGTAGAGCGAGGCCGCGGTCAGCCCCGGCAGGGTGTTGGTCTCAAGATAGACCGTTTCCTTGCCGGTCACGATGAAGTCGGTGCGGGAATAGCCGCGGCAGGACAGCGCGCGATGCGCCCGCAGCGCATGATCCATGATCCGAGCGGCGATACGGGGCAAAAACCGGCCGGGGCAAATCTCCTGCGTCGTTTGGGCCAGATATTTCGAAGCATAGTCGAACCGGCCTTCCGCCGGCACGATCTCGACCGGCGGAAGTGCGACGACGGTGCCGTCGGAGCGCTCCAGCACGCCGCAGGTCGCCTCGATGCCCGATACGAACGGCTCGATCACATATTCCTCGGTCTTCGCCGCGTCGCGAACGGCGGCGAAGTCCTGCGCCGTGTTGACGAAGATCAGGCCGTAGCTCGACCCGTCGCGCGCCGGTTTCGCGATCAGCCGGCCGTGCTCGGCGAATGCGCGATCGATATCCTCCAGCGCTACGCAGGCAGGCGTCGTGACACCCGCCAGCGCCGCGAACCGCTTGGCCGCGACCTTGTCGAACGCAAGGTGAGAGCCGGCCGAGCCCGATCCCGTGAAGGGGATGCCGCGCAGTTCGCACATCGCCTGCAACTCGCCGTTTTCGGCGCGGCCACCATGAAGGCCGAGCACCAGCACACGGTCCTCGGCCCTTGCCCGGTCGAGCGCCTGCTCAAGCGGCACGCCGGGATCGTTCGGAACAAACTCGTCCTCGAAGGGACGCGCATGGCCGAGCAGCGCCTCGGAACGCACGCTATGGACATCGTCGCGCACATCCCAGAACCACAGGTCCGCGTCCGGCAGGGCGCGGCGCAGCGCCTGCGCACTCGCCACCGAGACGAGACGTTCCTTGTTGCTGCCGCCAAAAAGAATGGTGATGCGCATCGGCCTACTCTTGGAGTCTGATTCGACGACGTTGACTCAGACTCTAGCCTTAATCTTTTTGATTGAGCATGATCTTATCCGAAAACCGGTTTCCACCTTTCGGGATCATGCTTCTAATTGATTGAGCATGATCTTATCCGAAAGCCGGTTTCCACCTTTCGGGATCATGCTTCTAACCCGATCCGCTTGATTTCCCATTGCAGTTCGACGCCCGCGCGCTCCTTCACCCGCTCGCGCACGGTCTCACCCAGGGTTTCGATGTCGCGCGCGGTGGCTTCGCCGGTGTTGATGAGGAAATTGCAGTGCATCTCCGACACCTGCGCGCCGCCGACGCGATGGCCGCGCATCCCGGCGGCATCGATCAGTTTCCACGCGCTCTGCCCCGGCGGATTCTTGAAGGTCGAGCCGCCAGTCTTTTCGCGGATCGGCTGCACGGTCTCGCGGTGTGTCTGCACTTCGCTCATGCGCGCGCGGATCGCTTCCGGCTCGACCTTGCGCCCGCAAAACGTCGCGCCGGTGAAGATAACGGAGGGATAGATCGCGCTGTTGCGGTATCCGAACTTCATCCCGGCATTGTCGAGGGTCATCTTGTCGCCACGGCGGCTGACGGCCGTCGCCGCGACCAGGACGTCCCTGGTCTCGCTGCCGTTGGCGCCCGCGTTCATCCGCAGCGCGCCGCCGATGGTGCCGGGAATGCCGAAATAAAACTCGAGTCCGCCAATGCTCGCCGCCGCCGCCGCTTCGGCGACGCGTTTGTCGAGCGCGGCGGCGCCGGCGCGCACCGTGTCGCCGTCGGTCGTAATCTCACCGAAGCCGCGTGGCGACAGGCGGATCACCACGCCCGGCAAACCGCGATCTCGCACGATCAAGTTGGAGCCGACGCCGATGCTGTAGATCGGAATCTCTTCCGGCAAATGCCGCAGAAAACAGGCGAGATCGTTCTCGTCGACCGGCGTGAACAGCACCTGTGCCGGACCGCCGACGCGAAACCATGTCAGCGGCGCCAGCGGCTCGTTCGCCAGCATCCGCCCGCGTAGCTCGGGCATCGCCGATTTCAGTTTTGTCGTGATGTCGGGGAAGGTCATGCGATAGGAACCGCCCATCGGCGTGATTACTGAACAGACGTGGATGGCCGGGACAAGCCCGGCCATGACGTGTTGAGAGACACAACATCGCTATTGGATACCGGCAATTCAACAAACCCGTCCAAAAGACAACCTACATGCTCGTCATGGCCGGGCTTGTCCCGGCCAGCCACGTCTTGCAGAATCTCCACATGGCTGGCGGATATGTTTATTTCCTGACTAACCAACCGAACGGCATTCTGTATGTTGGCGTAACCAACAACCTTGTCCGGCGCGTCTTCGAACATCGGTCTGGATTTGTCGCTGGCTTCACCCGACGGCACGGTCTGAAGCGTCTTGTTTATTTCGAAATTTTCGACGACATCCGCAGCGCTATTCAGCGAGAACGCAACATCAAGCACTGGCCCCGCGCCTGGAAAGTCCGGACAATTGTCGCCGTGAATCCCGAATGGGACGACCTTTATCCAACGATCACCGAATAAAGGCGTGGATGGCCGGGACTTAGGCGAGCGAAGCGACGCCGTTCTTCGAACGGCTATGCCCGGCCATGACGAATGCACGTCCTGCATTTCACATCGAACGCTCATCCCAGCGCCTTCAATTCGCCCGGTAGCGCGTAGGCCCATTGCGTGATGTTGCCGGCGCCGAGACACACGACATAATCGCCGGGCTTCGCGAGACCTGCAATGACACCTGCCAGCGCCGCGGACTCCTGCAGCGGCACCACCTCGCGGTGGCCGTGCGCACGCAGGCCCAACACGAAGTGATCGCGGTCGATGCCTTCGATCGGCGCCTCGCCCGCCGGATAGACCTCGGCGACGACAACGGTATCCGCATCGTTGAAGCAGGTGCAGAATTCCTCGAACAGCGATTGCAGGCGGGTATAGCGATGCGGCTGCACCACGGCGATGACCCTGCCGCCGGTGGACTCGCGCGCCGCTTTCAGCACCGCAGCGATCTCGACCGGATGATGGCCGTAGTCGTCGATGACGGTGACGCCGTTCCACTCGCCGGTCTTGGTGAAGCGGCGCTTGACGCCGCCGAAGCCCGCCAGCGCGTTACGGATAGTAGCGTCGGGAATGCCGAGCTCATGCGCTACCGCGATCGCCGCCGTAGCGTTGAGCGCGTTGTGGCGGCCCGGCATCGGCAGCACCAGATCGGAAATCTCGTGCGCGGCATCGGTCTTGCGATTGCGGAACACCACCTTGAAATGCGAGCCGCCGCCGTTCGGCGCAAGATCGACCAGCCGCGCGTCGGCCTGCGGATTCTGGCCGTAGGTGACGATGCGACGGTCCTCGATCTTGCCTACCATGCTCTGCACCACCGGATGATCGATGCACATCACCGCAAAACCGTAGAACGGCACGTTCTCCACAAAGGAGCGGAAGGCGTCCTGCACGGCGTCGAAGGTCTTGAAGTGATCGAGATGCTCGGGATCGACATTGGTGACGATGGCGACATCGGTCGGCAGCTTCAGGAAGGTGCCGTCGCTCTCGTCCGCTTCCACCACCATCCACTCGCCGGCCCCTAACCGCGCGTTGGTGCCGTAGGCGTTGATGATGCCGCCGTTGATGACGGTGGGATCGAAATCACCGGCGTCAAGCAGCGCCGCGACCATGGAGGTGGTCGTGGTCTTGCCGTGGGTACCGGCGATGGCGACGCAGCTTTTGAGCCGCATCAGTTCCGCGAGCATCTCGGCGCGGCGCACCACCGGAATGCGTTGCGCGCGCGCCGCCATCAGCTCAGGGTTGTCGCGCCTGATCGCGGTGGAAACGACAAGCACGTCCGCGCCGGCCACGTTCTCGGCCTTGTGGCCGACCGTGATCTTGATGCCTTTGTCGCGCAGGCGCACCACATTGGCGCCTTCGGAGGCGTCCGAGCCCTGCACGGTATAGCCGAGGTTGCATAGCACCTCGGCGATGCCGCTCATACCGATGCCGCCGATACCGACGAAGTGAATGGGGCCGATTTCGCGCGGCAGTCTCATGTGTCGTCTTCTCGCAAAAGTCCTGTTGCCCGCTACCCGGCACTCGCCGGCACATGGCGTTGGCCGGAACAAGTCCGGCCATGACGGCAAATGTCAAGCGGTCATGCCGGCGAATCGAGTCGCGCCACCTTCATCACCAGATCCGCCAACCGCTGCGTCGCATCGAGGCGGCCCACGGTGCGCGCAGCGGCAGCCATCGTGGCGAGCCGCGTCGGATCGGCGGCCAGCGCGGATAACTCCGCCGCGAGACGGTCAGGGGTGAAATCCGATTGCACGACGCGGATCGCGCCACCGACATCGGCAAGCACGCCGGCATTGGCGAACTGGTCCTGATCGATCGCGCCGGGCAGCGGCACAAGAATGGAAGGACGGCCGATCGCGCCGAGTTCGGCGACCGTGCCCGCGCCGGAGCGGGAGACGATGATGTGATTCGACGCCAGCCGTGTCGGCAGGTCGGTGAAAAACGGCGCAAGCTCCGCTTCGATCTTCAGCCCGTCATAGACCGCGCGGACCCGCGTCATGTCTTCGTCGCGCACCTGCTGGGTCAAAACCAGCCGCTGCCGCAGCGCCAGTCCAAGCTTGCCGATCGCATCCGGCACGATGTCGCTCATGACACGCGCGCCCTGGCTGCCGCCGACCACGAACACGCGCAAGGGGTCGTCCGGGCCAGGCGCGGCAAACGGCACCGTGGAAGCGGCGAGAATCGCAGGCCGCATCGGCGTGCCGGTCGTCGTGGTCTTGCCGATCAGCGACGGCTCCTTGTCGAGCGCGCCGGGCAGCGAGGTGGCGATGGCGCTGACGCGGCGCGACAGCAAGCGGTTGGCGCGGCCCATCACGGCGTTGGCGTCGTGAATCACGGTCGGAATGCCTTTGAGCCGCGCGGCGACCAGCGGCGGCAAGGTCGGATAGCCGCCGAATCCGATCACGGCGGCCGGCTTCAGACGGCGCATCAGGTTGAGCGCGACGATGGTGCCGGTCGCAAGCATCAACCCGGTGCGCGCCAGCGCCAACGGCGAGCGGCCGCGCACCGTCTCGCTCGGCACCACGTCGGTCATGTCCTTCGAAAACAGCCCGCTGTAGCGCAGCGCGCGCGAGTCCGTCACCAGCCGCACGCGCAAGTCCCGCTTCATCAGTTCGACGCCGAGCGCCTCGGCGGGGAACAGGTGTCCTCCGGTTCCGCCGGCGGCGAGGATAATGAGAGGCGCAGTGGTCATGAGATTTGCATTCCGAACGTCATTGCGAGCGTAGCGAAGCAATCCAGAAACCGAAAGAGAAGAACTGGATTGCTTCGCTACGCTCGCAATGACGGAGTTTCTTCAGCAGTGCCACGTCAAGCATAGCTCGCGGACTGAGCATCGCCGATCGATTCCATTTCCGTGCGCGGCCGTTGCCGCGTCAGCGCCATCATCATGCCGACGCCGTAGGCGAGCGAGACCATCGACGAGCCGCCATAGGAAATAAACGGCAGCGTCATGCCCTTGGCGGGGATCAGATGCAGGTTGACCGCCATGTTGATGGCCGCCTGCACACCAAACATGATCGCGAGCCCGGACGCCGCGAAGCGCGAGAACAGGTCCTCCGATGCGTAGGCGCGCGACAGCGTACGGATGACGATGAAGGTGAACAGCGCCAGCAGCCCGAGGCACATAATGATGCCGAACTCTTCCGCGCCGACCGCGAACACGAAGTCGGTGTGACTGTCCGGAAGACTCCGCTTGGCGATGCCCTCGCCGGGGCCGAGCCCGAACCAGCCGCCGTTGGCAAAAGCCTCCATCGCGGTATCGACCTGGAAGGTATCGCCCGAGGCCGGATCCATGAAGCGCTGGATGCGGACCGCGACGTGCGGCACCAGCATATAGGCAGCGAACAATCCGGCGGCCGCCATGCCCGCCAGCCCGAACACCCAGATGATGCGCATGCCGGCGATGAAGAACAGCGCACCCCACACCATCAGGATCAGCATGGTCTGGCCGAAATCCGGCTCCATCACCAGGAGCGTCACCACTCCCAGAAGCAGCGCGAGCGCCATCGAGGTCGCCGGCATCTCGGGCTTGCGCGCGGACTCCGAAAACAGCCACGCCACCAGCACGACGAAGGCGGGTTTTGCGGATTCCGAAGCCTGGATGTTGACGCCGAGGATCGTGATCCAGCGTTTCGCGCCTTTCACCTCGGGTCCAAGCCAGAGCGTAGCCACGATCAATACGATGCTCAGCGCGAACACGATCAGCGCCGAACGGCGGATCTGGCGCGGCGACAGGAACGATACGCCGATCATCACGATGATCGACGGCAGCAGAAACAGCACGTGACGATGAAAGAAATGAAACGGATCGAGACCGATCCGGGTCGCGACCGAGGGGCTGGCCGCCAGCGACAGCACCACGCCGGTGAGCATCAGAAGCACCATGGCCGCCAGCAGCAGCCGATCCACGGTCCACCACCATTCCGAGAGCGGCGTGCGTTGTTCGCGTGAAATCATGGCAGGTCCTGCGGGCGGAGATCATCCCATTGGTCCCCCATCGTGGTTACCGGGTGGTTAAGGAAGCTGGACAAGTTTGAGAGAATGGCCATCGCTCGTCATGCCTGGCTTTATGCCGGGCATCCACGTCTTTGCTGCATATCAAGGAGGAAGACGTGGATGGCCGGGACATAGGCGAGCGGAAGCGACGCCGTTCTACGAACGGCCATGCCCGGCCATGACGAAGGCGGCTCGCTTAGACGACCGGCGTCACGCCCGGCAGCGCTCGCACCAGCTCGCGGAAGCGGTCGCCGCGGATTTCGAAATTGCGGAACTGATCGAACGAGGCGCAGGCCGGCGACAACAGCACCACGGCGTCCGCAAGGCCGGAGGCTTCCGCATCGCGCGCGGCGGCAGGCACTGCGGCCTCCAGCGTCCCGCCGATCTCGTAAGCCACCCTGCCCTCCAGCGTGCCTGCGAATTCCTCCGCCGCCTCGCCGATCAGATAGGCTTTCCGGATGCGCGGGAATAACTCGGCGAGCGGGGCGATGCCGCCGCTTTTCGGCTTGCCGCCCGCGATCCAGAAAATCTCAGTGAAGGACGACAACGCCTTCTCGGTGGCGTCGGCGTTGGTGCCCTTGGAGTCGTTGACGAACAGCACGTTGGCCTTGCGGCCCACCTGTTCCATGCGGTGCGCGAGGCCGGGAAAACTGCGCAAGTCCTGTTGCAGGATGTCGCGGCCGACGCCGAGCGCGAGCACCGCCGCCGAGGCGCACGCGGCATTCTGCGCATTGTGCCGCCCGCGCAGCGAGCCGATGCCACCGATATCGGCGATTTCGGTCTGCGCGCCGCCGGAAACGCGAACGATCCTGTTGCGGTCGACGCTGATGCCGTCCGCCAGCGGCCGCTTCACCGAGACGCGCACCACGCGCTTGCCGGCCTGCTCGATGCGATCCGCCGCGGCGCGGCTCCAGATGTCGTCGACGCCGACGACAGCCGTGCCATGCGGCTGCACCCCCGCGATCAACCGTTCCTTCACCGCCGCGTAATGCTCGATGGTGCCGTGGCGATCGAGATGATCGGGACTGACGTTGAGCAGGATGCCGACGGTCGGATCGAGCGAGGGCGTAAGGTCGATCTGGTACGACGACATCTCGATCACATGCACGCGCCCGTTGCGGGGCGGCTCCAGCGACAGGATCGCGGTGCCAATGTTGCCGCCCATCTGCACGTCGTGCCCGGCCTCGCGCATCAGATGCGCGACCAGCGCCGTGGTGGTGGACTTGCCGTTGGTTCCGGTGATGGCGACGAAGGGCGCGTCGGGCGCGTGGCGTGCGCGCTCGCGGCAGAACAGTTCGATGTCGCCGATCACCTCGACGCCGGCCTGTCGTGCCGCCAGCACACTCCAGTGCGGCTTCGGATGGGTCAGCGGCACGCCGGGCGCCAGCACCAGCGCGGCGAAATTTACCCACGATACGTTGCGCAGATCGGCAGTGATGAAACCGGCCTGCGCCGCCTTCGCAAGATTGTCGGCGTTGTCGTCGCTTGCAATCACTTCGGCGCCGCCGGCCTTCAGTGCGTGACAGCTCGCAAGGCCGGAGCCGCCGAGGCCGAACACCGCGACCGTCTTACCAGAGAAGGAAGTGACGGGGATCATGAGGCTGCCTTGTCATTCCGGGACACGCGAAGCGTGAATCCGGAATCGCGCGCCACCATGTCCGCCGCCGCGCCCATCACCGCAGCTTCAGCGTTGAAAGGCCGGCCAGCGCCAGCATCACCGAGATGATCCAGAACCGGATCACGATCTGCGGTTCGGTCCAGCCGAGCTGTTCGAAGTGGTGGTGGATCGGCGCCATCTTGAAGATGCGCTTTCCCGTGAGCTTGAACGACGCCACCTGCACGATCACCGACACCGCTTCCAGCACGAACAGGCCGCCGATGACGGCCAGCACGATCTCGTGCTTCACCGCGACTGCGATCGAACCGAGCATCCCGCCGAGCGCCAGCGAACCGGTGTCTCCCATGAAGATCGAGGCCGGCGGTGCGTTGAACCAGAGAAAGCCGAGGCCTGCCCCCAGCACCGCGCCACACAGCACCGCCAACTCACCGGTGCCGGCGATATAGTTGATCTGGAGGTAGTCGGCGAACACGGCGTTGCCGGCGAGATAGGCGATCATGCCGAAACTCGCGGCGGCGATCATGACAGGTACGATGGCGAGGCCGTCGAGACCGTCGGTGAGGTTCACCGCGTTGCCGGCACCGACGATGATGAAGGCTCCGAAGGCGAGGAAGAACCAGCCGAGATCCACCACCACGTCCTTGAAGAACGGGATCACCAGTGCGGTCGAAAACGGCTCGCGACCCAGGCGGATCAGCGCATAGCACGCCGCCAGCGCAATCAGGAGTTCGAGCAGGAGGCGGGTCCGCCCGGCGAACCCGGCATGGGTCTGCTTCGTCACCTTCAGATAGTCGTCATAGAATCCGATGAAGCCGAAACCGAGCGTCACCGCGAGCACAATCCAGACATAGGGATTGAGCGGATTGGCCCACAACACGGTCGAGACGACAAGTCCCGACAGGATCATCAGGCCGCCCATGGTCGGCGTGCCCTTCTTGCTGACGAGATGCGACTGCGGCCCGTCGGCGCGAATCGGCTGGCCCTTGCCCTGGCGCAGGCGAAGATTGTCGATGATCCAGGGACCGAACAGGAACACGAACAACGCGGCCGTCACCATCGCGCCGCCGGTGCGGAAGGTGATGTAGCGGAAGACGTTCAGCATCGGCTTGAAAATGCCTAGCCCCGGAACCGTGTTGGAGAGATCAATGAGCCAGTAAAACATTTCGTGAAACCCTAGACCGCGACTCCGTCATGCGCGGCGTTGCCGGGAAATCGCTTTTCAAGCGCCGTCACAATCACTTTCATTCGCGATCCGAGCGAGCCCTTGACCATGACGACGTCGCCGGCGCGGATCGCCGCCACCACCTGCGATTCGAGCGCGGCCGATCCCTCTGCATAGCCGCCCCGCTTGCCGGAGGAAAGCGCATCCCACAGGTTGCGCATCAGCGGGCCGCAGCAAAATATCATGTCGATGGCGTTGGCATTGATGGCCTCGATCAGGCCGCGGTGCAAATCGGTGCTCCCGGGGCCGAGTTCCAGCATGTCGCCCAGCACGGCGATGCGGCGGCCCTGCGTGCCGACCCCGGCTTGGCCGAGCACGTTGAGCGCCGCAGCCATCGAGGCCGGATTGGCGTTGTAGCTCTCGTCGATCAGCGTCGCCTCGCCGTTCGGTACAGTCAGAACGTGGCGCACGCCGCGTCCCGCGGCCGGCTGCGCCTGCGACAGCGCAAGACCCGCAAGCGCGAGATCGGCGCCGGCCAGCGACGCCGCCGTCAGCACCGCCAGCGAATTCATCGCCATGTGGCGGCCGGGCATAGCGAGCTTGTAGGTCAGCTCATGGCCGAGAATTTTGGCATGTACGGCGGAGCACGCCGGATGCAACGCCACATCAAGCAGGCGGGCGTCGGCCTCCTCGTCCGCGCCGAACGAGACGATCTTCGCGATGCCGAGTTTCTTCGCGCGCTTCTGCAGCCGCGCGAAATGCACGTTGTCACGATTGAGCACGACGACGCCGTTCGGCTCGACACCTTCGAAAATTTCCGCCTTGGCGTCGGCGATCGCCTCAACGCCGGAAAAGAATTCCAGATGCACCGGCTCGACCGTGGTGATGATCGCGATATGCGGCCGCACCATTTTTACCAGCGGCGCGATCTCGCCCGCATGATTCATCCCGATCTCGAAGATCGCAAAACGCACGTCCACCGGGCAGCGCGCCAGCGTCAGCGGCACGCCCCAGTGGTTGTTGAACGAGGCCACCGAGGCGTGGGTCTTGCCCTGCGCGCCGAGGATACTTCGCAGCGCCTCCTTGGTCGAAGTCTTGCCGACCGAGCCTGTCACCGCGATCACCCGCGCGGCGAGGCGCGCGCGCGACGCCCGCGCCAGATCGCACAAGGCGGCAAGCACATCGTCGACGATCAGCAACGGCGCATCGGCAGCGAACTTGTCGCGCTGCGCGGCCTCGATCACCGCCAGCGCCGCACCCGCCTTCAAGGCGGCCTCGACGAAAGCGTGGCCGTCATGGACATCGCCCTTGATCGCGAAATAGGCATCGCCCGGCGCAATGGTGCGGCTGTCGATGGAGATGCCGGTGATCGCCGCGGGCAGCGCGCCACGTCTCTCGGCACGCATCGCCGCAACCATCGCGTCCAAAGTCCAGAGTGGCTGGGTGCTCATGCGGTGCTCATGCTTGATCCCGACATTTCAGCCGTCATTGCGAGCGAAGCGAAGCAATCCAAATTTGGCGGGAAGAAATCTG
The DNA here is from genome assembly GCF_036964665.1 of Nitrobacter sp. NHB1. NCBI lineage: Bacteria > Pseudomonadati > Pseudomonadota > Alphaproteobacteria > Hyphomicrobiales > Nitrobacteraceae > Nitrobacter > Candidatus Nitrobacter laanbroekii. Next base: position 346,707 of record NZ_JBAMDA010000001.1, on the reverse strand, counting down.
GATTGCTTCGTCGCAAAAGCTCCTCGCAATGACGGTAGCCAATCATTGCAACGATGCCAACGCCGCTGCCGCCGCGTCATGGTCGCTGAACGGCAGCACGCGATCGCCGACAATCTGTCCGGTCTCGTGACCCTTGCCGGCGATCAGCAGCGCGTCGCCCGGCTGAAGGTCAGCGATCGCGGCGCGGATCGCCTCGGCGCGATCACCGATCTCGCGCGCGCCTGTGGCGGCGGCGAGGATCGCCGAGCGAATGGCGGCGGGATTTTCGCTGCGCGGATTGTCGTCGGTAATAATGACTATGTCGGCGTTGTTAGCAGCAATCTCGCCCATCAGCGGACGTTTCCCCGCGTCGCGGTCGCCGCCCGCGCCGAACACCACCACGAGCTTGCGGCTGGCGTAAGGTCGCAACGCCTGCAACGCCTTCGCCAGCGCGTCCGGCTTGTGGGCATAATCGACAAAAACCGGCGCGCCGTTGCGCTTGCCGACCAGTTCAAGCCGTCCTTTCGCGCCTTCGAGATGTTCGAGCGACGCAAACACCTGATCCGCGTCGCCGCCGGTGCCGATGACGAGCCCCGCCGACACCAGCGCGTTCTCGATCTGGAATTCACCGACCAAGGGCAGACGCAGCACGCGCTCCAGCCCGGCGTGTTCGAGAATTAGCCGTTGCGCAAAACCATCGATGGCCGCATCGACCAGACGAATGCCGGTACGCACGCCGTCTCCGTGGCGGCCGACACGCATCACCGGCAGGTTGCGCGCGGTCGCCGCTTCGATCACTGTACCGGAACAGTCATGATCGGCGGAAATCACGGCAACGCCATCGGGGTCAACCAGTTCGCGGAACAGCCGCAGTTTTGTATCGAGATAGTGTGCGACGGTCGGATGATAATCCATGTGGTCGCGCGACAGATTGGTGAAGCCGGCAGCGCGCACGCGTACGCCGTCGAGGCGATATTGATCGAGTCCGTGCGAGGACGCTTCCAGCGCGAGATGTGTCACGCCCTCGCCCACAAGCTGATCGAGTTCGCGATGCAATGCGATCGGATCGGGCGTCGTCACCGAGCCGTACACCGCGCGCGACGGCGCAACCACGCCGATAGTACCGATGCTAGCAGCCGGGTGCCCGAGCCGCAGCCAGATCTGCCGTGTGAAGGCTGCGACCGAAGTCTTGCCGCTGGTGCCGGTGACGGCGGCGATGGTCGCGGGCTGTCGCGGATAAAATTTCGCGGCCGCAAGCGCCAGCGCGCGGCGCGGATTCGGCGTCGCAACGAACGGGACGCGACCACCCGCCGGCGCGTGGTCACCGACGACCGCAACCGCGCCGGACGCGATCGCGGTATCGATGAACCGCGCGCCATCGGTCTTTGTGCCGGCGAGCGCGAAGAAAAGATCGCCCGGCTTCACCTCGCGGCTGTCCATGGCGAGGCCAGCGACGGCAAGCTCGCCTGTCCGCGCGTCCATGGCGGCGTTGTCGCCGAAAAGCTCGCGAAGTTTCATGGTCTCCTGGTCCCGGCCGCATGGCCGAACCTGCGTCTACTGCGCCGTCCTGGATGCCGCAAGAATGAGGCGCTCGGACGGCGGCAAATCGAACCGCGGCTGAACGCCGAGCAGCGGTGCGATGCGCGCAATCACCTTGCCGCCGGTCGGCACCGCGTTCCAGCCGGATGTAATAAAGCCATGGGTTTCCTTGAGCGGCTGCGGCTCGTCCAGCATGATCAGAAGCTGGTACTGGGGATTGTCCGCCGGCAGAATCGCGGTGAAGGCGTTGAGGACGCGCTTCTTGGCATAGCGGCCGTGGATCACCTTTTCGGCGGTGCCGGTCTTGCCGCCGACATAGTAGCCCTTGACGTCGGCCTTCCTCGCGGTTCCGACCTCGGCGTTCAGTCGCAGCAGGAAGCGCATCTTGTCGCTGGTTTCCTTTTTGATGACGCGCTTGGCGAGCTTCATCGCGTCCGCCTCCGATCGCTTCAGGAAGGTCGGCGGGATCAGCCAGCCGCCGTTGACCAGCGCGTCGATGCCCATCACCGCCTGCAACGGCGCCACCGCGATGCCGTGACCGTAGGCGATGGTAACGGTACTCAGTTCGCCCCATTGGCGCGGCAGGATCGGCGCGGCGCTTTCCGGCAGTTCGGTGCGCAGGCGGTCCATCTGGCCCAGCTTGCGCAGAAACGCCTTATGCGCCTCGACGCCCATCGCCAGCGCGATCCGTGCCGCGCCGATGTTGGATGAATAGGTGAACACTTCCTTCATGTTGATGAAACGGCCCAGCGCGTGGTCGTCGTGGATCGTGAAGCGGCCGAAATGCAGCGGCGCACGCGCATCCCACATCGAATTCAGATCGTACTTGCCGGAATCGAGCGCCATCGCCAGCGTGAAAGCCTTGAAGGTCGATCCCATTTCGTACACGCCCGTGGTCAAACGGTTGATGCGGTCGGGATCGTGCGCTTCCTTCGGGTTGTTCGGATCGAAGTCCGGCAGCGAGACCATCGCGACGATCTCGCCGGTCCGCACGTTGGAGACGAGGCCCGAGGCAGCCTTGGCGTGATAATGCTCCTTGGCCTTGACCAGCTCGTCGCGCAGCGCGTGCTCGACGCGTAGGTCGACCGACAGTTCCACGGGCTTTTGCAGGCGGTCGGTGGCGAAGCCGGCGCGATGCAGATCGGCGAGCCCGTTGCTGTCGAGCCACTTCTCCATACCGGCGATGCCCTGGTTGTCGATGTTGACCAGGCCGATCAGATGCGCCACCTCGCGGCCGCTTGGATAGACGCGCTTGTTCTCGCGCAGAAAACCGATGCCCGGAATTCCGAGATTATGGATTTCCTTCTGCTGGGACGGGGTGATCTCGCGCTTCAGCCAAACGAAGCCCTTGCGGGTGCCGAGTCGCTGGCGAACCTCGGCGGTCTCGAGGTCGGGGAGCGTCGCCGTCAGCAACTCGACCGCCTCGTCCCTGTCGATGATGCGGCGCGGCTCGCCGAACAGGCTCGGCGCCTTGACATCGGTGGCAAGAATCTGGCCGTTACGATCGACGATATCGGGCCGCGCGGTGGCAATCGCATCCTGCGACGCGGTGCGGTGGCCTCCCCGGTCGTCCGGGAATGCTGCAAACATGACTAGGCGAGCCGCGATCACCGCATAGATCAAGCCGAATGCAATGATGACGAGGCCGACGCGCACCCGGGCCTTGGCGGCGCGATCGACATTGCGCCCGTAGAGCAGGTTGCGGATCATGCGCTGGCTCCACGCCACGGACGGCGTGTGGCTACCGCGGTCGCGCGTGTTCTGACCGGTCATCGCGGGTCCTCCGGCGACGGAAGTGAGCCGGTGACCACATCGGGATCGACGATCTCGATCATGGCGCCGATCGGATCCGAGGTGCCGGGCGGCACCAGGCTCGGCGGCCGCTCCGGCAGGTTCTTCAGTGAGTCGAACTGCGTGGCGTCGATCGGCTTCAGTTTCAGATGCCGCTCGGCCAGAATCTGCAGGCGCCTCGGCGCATCGAGCCTGGCCCATTCCGCACGCAGGTCCGCAATCGCCTCGCGCTGCGCGCGCACCTGCGCATGGAGCCGCAACACGCGCTCGGTGCGGGCCGTCGAATCCATCTTGATGCGGTAGACATACGATGCCGCATAGACCAGCGCGCAGACCACGAGGAAATGAATGATCCGCATCGATCAGCCTCCCCGCATCACGTTTGCGAGCGAGGGCCAGCCCGGAGGCCCGCCATCGTCACCGGTCGCGGGCGCACCGGTCCGCTCGGCGGCGCGCAGCTTGGCGGAACGCGCACGCGAGTTGGCGCTCACTTCGTCTTCGCCTGCCGTCACCGGACGCCTGGTCAGGATGGCAAAGCTCGGCGCCGCCCGTTCTATTTCCGGCCGGTGGCGCGAACCGCCGCCCGCCTTGCCGCGCGCGGCGAAGAAATTCTTGACGATGCGGTCTTCCAGCGAATGAAAGGACACCACCACGAGCCGGCCGCCGGGCCTGAGCACGCGTTCCGCCGCCGCCAGCGCCGCGATCAGTTCGTCGAGTTCCTCGTTGACGAAAATCCGCAGGGCCTGAAACGTCCGCGTCGCCGGGTGGATCTCGTGCGGCTTCGCGCGCACCACCTTTGATACGATATCGGCCAGCGCCCGCGTGGTCATGACCGGCGTGTTGCGCCGTGCCGCGACGATGGCGCGGGCCACGGCGCGCGAGCGGCGCTCCTCGCCGAAGATATAGATGATATTGGCGAGATCGGTCTCGGACGCGCGCGCCACCACGTCGGCGGCGGTCGGCCCGTGAGCGCTCATGCGCATGTCGAGCGGACCATCGAGACGAAACGAGAAGCCGCGACCGGCCTCGTCGAGTTGCATCGAGGACACGCCGACATCCATGACAATGCCGTCGACGGCCTCAGTGCCCTCCGCCGCGCAGACCGCGGCAAGATTGGAGAAGCGGTCCTCGACCAGCGTCAGCCGGCCGCCGGACTCCTCCACCAGAGCGAAGCCGCCGGCAATGGCGCTACGGTCGCGGTCGATTCCGATCACACGGGTATTCGCGGCGGCGAGAATGGCGCGGGAATAGCCTCCGGCCCCGAAGGTCGCATCGACGTAGACGCCGCCGGCACGCGGCGCGAGCATGGCGACGGCCTCGCGGCCGAGCACGGGCACATGACGAACCGGCGGAGCCGTCATGGTCCGGTCCTCGTCCGCAGATGCCTCGCTCTCGACACGCGCGCGCCCATTCTGCCCCAAATGTCCGAAAATCACCCGGCCCTTGCGGTCCTGAAGCCGGGTGCCCACGCCGGTCGGATCGGCTCCCAATCGCTCCACAAGGAGATGAGCTGGCAAACCCGGGCTTCCGCATGGAATTTGAGGGGCTGCCATGGGGATTTCGAACGCAAATGGGGCCTCGGCCGCCCCGAGACCGGTTCGGCTTTTCACCATTGAGTAACGGCGTTTAGCGTTAAGAAAGGGTTGATGGCTTCGGCGGGAATTGAGTGGTCGCGACCCGATGCGCCGCGGGGCGATGCAACGCGCCCACAATGAACAGAAAAGGCGAAACAGTTAACAGATAAAGGCGAAAAGGTGTCACGCCCTCATTGCATGCCGGATCGCGCGTCCGGATAGTGGTCCCGATGAGTCGCCGATAAATCGGGGTACGCGCTCCAGTCGGATCTCGTGCCGTTCTCCTGCCTGCTTTGGGTCGTTGCATGTTCGCGTCTGCTGATTCCGGTTTGAAGCGTCGATGCCCCCTCCCGATCCCCAAGGCCAACGCTGGAATGCCGACCTTCATCCCGGACTCATCTGTTGTCTCCGATACCGTGCCCTCCTTGAACTTCGGCGACCGCGCCAAAGGGCGGCAGCCGGACATGATCGTGCTGCACTACACCGGGATGCCCGACGTCGAGGGCGCGTTGGCGCGGCTGTGCACCTCCGGAACCGACGTGTCCGCACATTATGTCGTGCTCGAGGACGGCCGCATTGTGCAATGCGTCCAGGAGGCGAAGCGGGCCTGGCACGCCGGCGTCGCCTCATGGGCCGGCGAGGAGGACATCAACTCCTGTTCGATCGGGATCGAGATCGTCAATCGCGGCCACGACTGGGGTTATCCGGATTTTCCGCTACGGCAGATCGCCGCCGTCATCGCGCTGTGCCGCGGCATCATCCATCGACGCGATATCCCGGCCGATCGCATTGTCGGCCATTCCGACGTCGCACCTGCGCGCAAGAAGGATCCCGGCGAAAAATTTCCGTGGCATTCGCTGGCGGATTCCGGCGTCGGCCATTGGGTCCGGGCAGCGCCGATCGTGCGCGGCGACGTGCTGAAGACCGGTAGCGAGGGCGACGATGTCCGCGCGCTACAGCAATCGCTGGCGCGATACGGCTACGGCATCAAGGCCAGCGGGACATTCGATACCCCGACCATGGAAGTGGTCACGGCCTTTCAGCGTCACTTCCGGCCCGAACGCGTCGACGGTCTCGCCGATCAATCGACGTTGGACACGCTGCGAGCCCTGCTCGAAAGCCTGCCGGACCCCGATCGCCGTCGCGGCATCACGCGAGACCAGCCGAGGGCTTAGCGGTAGCCAGCGCGCGAAAGCCAAAAACGCTCTCTTGAGGACGGGGATTGCGGTTACAGCACGGTTCGTTTGCACCGAAGCCTCTCGTATTACAGCGATGGAAAAGCCATGAAACCAGCGTATAGTCCTATGCGTTGTCGGTGGTACATGCCGGGTGACAACCGGCCGCGACGGGGATGATGGACGTAGCCTCTTTTGCCGGTTTCAGGCTGCGGCACCAACGCATTGGCACGCGTTTTGTCTAACCCGTTCCCGGCGTGTGCAATCTTTACGGACGTCGACCTTCCTTGGAGGGGTAGCGGCGAGTAGTCGGCTCAATCTCAATCAGCCCACCCGGTCGCCCAGTACCCAGTAGGTGTCCATCACGCCGGCAGGTCCGCAACGAATTCGGGCACTTCAAGACCGGAGTCGGCAAAGAAGGACACGATCGCGGCCTTTGACCAATATTGCTCGATCAGCAATCTGGCGAAGCGCTCCTTATCCCGCGAAAACCCTGCCGTCAGTGTGTCGATACTGTCCGGCTTCTTTCCAAACAGCTCGGCATTCCACGGATGCTCATTGAAGAAGTCCTGTTCGAGGACCATTCGTTCCGATACGTGGTCTCCCTTTGGCTCACCGCGCCGTGCGAGGACGGCTTCCGACACTTCCGTGACCAGGGTGAAAAGCCGTGCTTGTTCTATGAGAGAATCCTGGGTCGGAAAAACATTCTCAACCAGAAGGCCCGGAACGAAGTCTCGCGCCAGGGCGGTCGCAAGTTGCATCCACGCATCCTCCGGCGTTCGCGCGGTGACCTTGTAGAAGTCGAATAGCTCCGTCCAGCGGGCACGCAATTCCTCAACCTGTGAGGCGTACCATCGCGACCATACCGAGTGTTGGCCAACGGGCCCTTCGGCGCTTCTGGCGGCGTCAATCCGCGCCAGCAACCCGAGGTCAACCCGCATGGGATTGCTCAGCCGTTCGGGAAAAACAGGCGCGCTGTATTCCTGAAGATCGTGAGTGAACTCGCTTGCGTCGGGATCCGGAAAGGACGTTTTGTATTTTCCGCTGCCAGTTTTCTGCACTACGCATGACTCCTGATATGCAGGCCTTTACCGCGGAACTGTCGTTTTCTCACGGGTGCGACCATTTGTCATGGCGGCAAAACCAGAACAAAGCCCGATCATCCGCTTTGTTGGTCTCCGTCGCTCGAAACGATTGAAGGAGGGTTAGCAATGGACTGGAATCGGATTGAAGAAAATTGGGATCAGGTCAAGTACAAGGTCAGGGATCAGTGGGGCAAGTTCACTTTCGACGACCTCTGGGAGATCTCTGGCAAGCGTGAGCACCTCGAAAAGAAGCTGCAGCAACGCTACGGGTATGGAAACGACTACGCAAAAAAAGAAGTCGATGAGTGGTATACGAAGGCGCAGTCGTGGCCCGACAAATCGAACGAGCCGCCCCGCTGGGCAGGATATTAGAGCATTTTCCGGATAAGTAGAATCCGGTTAGCGTGAGAAAATGCTCTCAATTAATAGCTTGCGCGTGTTCAGATCGCAAAGCTGGTATCTACTTTTGCGGAATACGCGCAAGCCCGCGGTTCGGCCGCGTCATTTGTAAACTCGATCCCGCCGCCGGGGAATGTCAGTTGGCCAACAAAAGTAGCCGGTGCGCACACCTCCGGCGGCGATGAAAAGTAAGCCGGTCTGGCTGTTTCTCCCATGATGAATGACGCGAGAACAAGCCACGCCGGGAAGCGAATGCCGCATATGCGAAAAACTTGTCGCGGCTTCCGTTCCGTTCTGAAATACATTGATTTGAGATTGGTACAGTTGGGTGGGCTCGAACCACCGACCTCCTGTTCCACAGACAGGCGCTCTAACCAACTGAGCTACAACTGCATCGTGCTCGCGCCCTGAAAAACGGGTTGCGAACGGGGCGGAAACTAGGTGGATCGCCTTGCTTTGGCAAGACCGCAACGACCCGTTATCGCGAAGCCGGCCGCTTACCGGCGTTTGTTATTTATATTCGAAATCCGGCGTCTGCGGACCACTGAAATCCTCGACCTATGGGGTCCTTGCCTACGCGGGGACGACCACCCAGGACCAACAAAAACCCAGGCCGACCCGCCCGGGTTTGTCGCGGGTCGCTACAGTCCGATCCAACTGCGTTGAATCGGACTATAGCGCCATCCTTTTGATTGAGCATGATCTATCCGAAAACCGGTTTCCACTTTTCGGGATCATGTTCTAACGATCCGTTCGATCAGGCGGCCGGCCGGAACAGCTTCGACGCGCCGGTCTTGATCGGCTCGGCGGTTTCGGCAGCGATCTGCTGGGTCAGTTCGGCCAGCTCCTTGGCCTGGGCTGCAAAGGTCTGGACCTGCTTGCGGGTATGGGTGCTCCACACTTCAGTCGCATCGGACAGCGACTTCGCTCCGACCAGTTCCTGCAAAAAATCGAAGCCGGCGCTGGTATTGACCTGACCGAAATCGAGAAGCTTGGTGGAATAGGTGTGTGCGCCCTTGCTGGCGGCGCTGAACACAGCCTCGACGGCGCCGTTGCCGCTCTGCGCGGCGTCCTTGAATTTCGCATAGTTGTCGCGGGCCTGCGAGACGCCTTTTTCAGCGAATGCGCGTACCTGCTCGGGGACTTCAAACGGATCGGTTGTGTTGGCCATGACAATACGTCCTTCGCATCGGGTGAAACCAGTGTGACCCTGCAAACAGCCATTTGCCCTGGAATTCGGCTGGATCGGCGGAAGCGGATCACGGATGCCCGAATCCCGAGATCGTCGATCCCGGGTCCCGGGCAGGCATCTCCTATACTTATACCATGACAGTTTTGTGCGATGCAATATATACTGCGGCGCAAAGCACCTTTTCGAGAGGACTCGAAGGAAAGATTCGAAGCGCCTGGTTTCGGCCGTGGCACAGCCTCAACTTTTGGGCTTCCCTGTATCCATCGCGGCCCGGCCCATGCTTTGCCCTATTTCGCTGGCCTGCTCGCTCAGCGCCTTCATCTGACTCTGCACATAGTCGGTGTGCAGCCGCATCACCTCGGAGAGATCCGTGGCGCGAACAAGCTTCTCGGCGTAGTCCAGCGACGCGGTCACGTTCTGCTGGGCGAAGGAGATCGCCTTGCTGCTGATGTCCCGGACGTTGCCGCGAACGGCCTCATTACGTTCCTCGATCGAACTGGTGGTCTGCTGGGCTCCGCTGAGAAAGCTCTCGAAGGCCTTGCGCGCCTGCTCAAAACCGGCTTCGGCCATTGATCGCATGTCTTTCGGAATTTCGAAATGGTCACGCCCGTCTTCACTCATGGTCGCCACTCCCTGTTGAATGCCCGCCCGCTGGTTCGTTTTGGGTTCCTATCGTGAGCCTCTTGTTCCCTTTTGCAACACCTCAACGTGCTGCGGGCCGGGGAGGTCCATGACCGCCGGCCGAATTAAGGTTATCCGGGCTTTGGCGGGGATTACGGAGCACAAGCCTCAGCCGGGCCGGACGCGATACTAACGATCTGTTAGGACTATCGCCCGCGAAAGCCGACATGCGCAGCCGCGGCAGGCAACAACCAGAGACGTCGAACGCACGGTGCCCATGACCAGCGCCGATTTCCAGATGCAGGGCATAGCCGACCCACGGCTGGCCGTTCACGCGACGAGCGCCCTGCCGGCGTGGCTGTGGTCGTTCGATGGCGCCCGCATCATGTGGGCCAATCCGGTCGGCGTCTCCGTGTTCGGCGCCGCCAACGCCTCCGCACTCGCGTCGCGAAACTTCGATCCAGCCGATCCGCAACGGCGTCAGGTGGCGCAACTCGCGGGCCGCCTGCCGCCAACAGGCGCGGTGCGGCTTGAACGCCTGCGCGGCTTCGGCGCCACGCTCGGCCGCCTCGTCACCTGCGCCTGCGTGCGGCTGGATTTATCCGACGGCGGCAGCGGCATCCTCATCTCGGCCGTGGAGCCGGCCGGCCGCGCCATGCCGCTGGTCGAACGATTGCAACGACTGATGGACGGCGTCGATACGCCGATCGCCGTATTCACGCGCGACGGCCTGCTGGTCGGCGTCGGCGACGCCGCGCGGCCGCTGCTCGGCTTTCGCAGTCTGACCGAGGCCGGACTCGACGCCTTACGCGACGACGCATTGCGCGACGGCCGCGCCGAGGCCTCGATTGGACCGGCACCCATGGTGCTGCAACGTGTCGGCAGCGGCAGCGACGTCGGACTTGTCGCCCTGCTGGCGCCGCACTCCGCAGGGCTGTCGGAACCGGACGATACCCCGTCGCGCGATCTCTCGCCGCAAATGCGCCGCCATCCCCTGCGCTTCATGTGGCGGATGGATGCCGAGGGGCGCTTCTCGCTCGGGTCCGACGAATTCACCCAAGTCATCGGCACGCGAACTGCCGCGGGCTTCGGCCGGTTGTGGAGCGAGATCACGGAGGTGTTCGGACTCGATCCCGACGGTCGCGTTGCGAAAGCGGTCGCCACCCGCGACACCTGGAGCGGCATTACGCTGCTTTGGCCCGTCGACGGATCCGACGCGCGCTTGCCGGTCGAACTGTCGGGGTTGCCGATCTACGATCGTGCACGCAATTTCGCAGGCTATCGTGGCTTCGGGGTCTGCCGCGATCGCGAGGGTCTGGCGCGGCTCGCAGCGCATCGGCGTCACGAATTTTTATTCAGCGAAACCTCCCATCCGCAGCCGGCGGACACTTCAACGTCCTCCGACGTTGCGGCCGCCGCTCCCCAATCCTTGCCACAGCCAGCAGAACCGGACACCGTCGTGGAAACGCCCAAGAATGTCCTGCCGTTCAGATCCCCGTCCGACCTGAAACTGCCTTCGCTCACCCCTGTCGAGAACAGCGCCTTCAACGAATTGGCGCGCCAGCTCTCGGCACGGCTGGAGGGCGATCAGGACGCCGCCGAATCCGATGCTGTCGCCGAGCAGCCGGTTGCGCCGGAACCACCCCCAGCCCCGGAACCGCCCGATGTCACCGGACCGCAGGCGGACGGATTGTCTTTGCCCGAACCCGCGCTGCAGGCCGACAGCGCGCGTGACAAGCAGGTGCTCGACCTGCTCCCGACCGGCGTGATGATCTACCGGCTCGACCGCGTGCTTTACGCCAACCCGGCCTTTCTCGCGCAGGTCGGCTACGACGGCCTGGACGCGCTGGAACAGGCCGGCGGGCTCGACGCCCTGTCGGTCGAATCCGGCGTGCCCGCCGCCGACAGCACGCCGGCCACCGGAACTCCCGTCACCATTTCCGCCACGCTGCCGTCAGGCACATCGCAACATCCGGTCACCGCCCATCTCTTCGTGGTTGCCTGGGACGGCGAGCCCGCGCACGCGCTGATCTGCGCGGGTGCAGCGGCGCCTTCTCCCGTGGGCCACGCCACCGCCGAGGAGTTGGCCGCCATCCTCGACACCACAGCCGAAGGCATCCTGATGTTCGACGGGGGCGGACGCATCACCGCCTGTAACCGCTGCGCCGAAGCGCTGTTCGGTCACTCCGGCGACAGCCTTACGCAACTCAATCTCGCCGATCTCTTCGCACCGGAAAGCCAGGGCGCGGTGCGCGACTATCTCAACGGCCTCGCAGGCGACGACGTCGCAAGCCTGCTCGATCACGGCCGCGAGGTATTGGGCCACGTTCGCGAGGGCGGCTTGATCCCGCTATCGATGACGATGGGCCGGACGAAAGCCGAAGGCCCCAACTTCTTCGCCGTGTTCCGCGACCTGTCGCAGGCCAGGAAGATCGAGACCGAGCTGTCGCGGGCGCGACGGCAGGCCGATCGCGCGGCGAACGCCAAGGCCGACGTGCTGGCGCGGATCAGCCATGAAATCCGAACGCCGCTGAACTCCATTATCGGCTTTGCGGAGGTGATGACGGACGAAAAATTCGGCCCGCTCGGCAACGAACGCTACGTCGAATACATGAAGGACGTCCGCGCCTCCGGCGAACGCATCATCGCGTTCATCGACGACCTGCTCGACCTGTCGCGGATCGAAACCGGCAAGCTCGATCTTGCCTTCGTCAACCAGAACCTCAACGAACTGGTCGAGCAATGCGTCGCGGTGATGCAGCCGCAGGCCAATCGCGAGCGCATCATCATCCGCACCTCGCTCGCGCATACGCTGCCTCCGGTCGTGGCGGACGCGCACGCGCTGCGCCAGATTACGCTTTACCTGATTGGAAACTCGATCCATCTCGCCAACGCCGGCGGCCAGGTCATCGTCTCGACGGCGCTCAACGATTTCGGCGACGTCGCGCTGCGCGTGCGCGACACCGGACACGGCCTCAACGAGAACGAGGTGGCCGCGGCGACGGAGCCGTTCCGCACGCCGGCGCCGAGCGATCAGGCCTCGGAGAGCGCCGGCGTCAGCCTGTCGCTCACCAAGGCGCTGGTGGAAGCCAATCGCGCGCAGTTTCATATCAGGACCGGCCCGCATTCCGGCACGCTGATCGAGGTGGTGTTTGCGCAGGCAAAGGCGCTGGCTTCGGAATAGCAATGCCGACACGCCGACGGGGGAACCGCTGATATGGCGGTCTTGCGGGACCGCTGGCCTCGGACATGTCGGTGGCGTATAGTTGGAGCTTGGTCACCGGAGCCCTGATGTCGACGTTCTCAGACAGATGTCGTCTCGCAGCCATGCTGGCAATGCTTTGCCTGAGCTGGTCCGCCGCCAATGCCCAAGGTGAGCCGGTAAAATACTGGGTTCCGTTTGGTCCGTTCGGCGGTGGTGCAACCGAAGCCGCAAATGCGGAGACATACAGCGGCTTTCCGAGCTTCGATGCCGGGCATGCCACCAAGAGCGGGTTTTCATTCAGAAGCTACAGCGCGCCGCTAAGCTCATGGGCGGGCGGCTTCGGCTGGAACGGCCTCAACGGTATGGGCGCGTTCGGCACTCCCGGTTCACTGTCTCAGGAAAGCACACAGGTCGGCTACCACTTCAGGGGTATGGGCGGCCTGCCAGTAACGGTGTTCGGCGGCGTCGATACGCTGAAATATAACCCGGACGTCTTCAGCACCGTCACGTCCTTTAACTCCAACACCGGCACGGCGCCCGCCTACGGCATCCACACCGGCGTCGAGATTCGGCCGACCTCGAACCTCAGCCTGTCATTCTCCGCCGGTTACACGCAGCGGCAATCCGGCCTCGCAGACACCGACATCCAGTCGTCGCTCCTGCCCCGGGAACTCGGCGGAGGGCGCTGACGGGCGCAACGCGGCAGCTATCCCGTCCGGCGCTTCAGGCGTTCTTCAACGCAACGCGGAATTCGCCTTCAGTCTTCGCCTTGACCTGGTCCAGCGTGACGCCGTCGGCAAGTTCGATCAGCACCATGCCGTCCTTGCCGTGCTTGTCGATGGTGAACACTCCGAGGTCGGTAACGACCATATCGACGACCTTTTCGCCGGTCAGCGGCAGCGTGCACTGCTTGAGCAGCTTGGGACCGTCCTTGGCGGAATGCTCCATCACCACGACGACGCGCTTGACGCCGGCGACGAGATCCATCGCGCCGCCCATGCCCTTGACCATTCTGCCGGGGATCATCCAGTTGGCGAGATCGCCATTCTGCGCCACCTGCATCGCGCCGAGGATGGACAGGTCGATATGGCCGCCGCGCACCATGCCGAACGAGTCGGATGAGGAGAAATAGCTGGTGGTCGGCAGTTCGCTGACGGTCTGCTTGCCGGCGTTGATGAGATCGGGATCCTCCTCGCCCTCATAGGGAAACGGACCCATGCCAAGCATGCCGTTCTCGCTCTGGAGCTGAACGTCGATATTGGCCGGAATGAAGTTCGACACCAGCGTCGGAATGCCGATGCCGAGATTGACGTAGTAGCCGTCGCGCAATTCCTTGGCGGCGCGCGCCGCCATCTGTTCGCGGGTCCAGGCCATGGGATTCTCCTGTCTTATTGTATCTTGTCATTGCGAGGAGCGTGGCGACGAAGCAATCCAGTCTTGTTTCCTGAGCCCTGCTTCGCTCAACGCAAAGTTTGCAAGAGCCTATTTTGTCGCGAACTGGCAACCAGGGCGTATAAACAGCGCTCCGGCATTCGTTTGATTTCGGCATGATCCGTTTCGAAAACCGGAAGACCACTTTTCGGGATCATGCCGCCGGACGCGGGCGGGTGTTGCGGAATTCGATGTGCTTCCTGGCGGTGCCTACCTCGACGATACGCTTGACGAAGATGCCGGGCGTGTGGATGTGATCGGGGTCGATCTCGCCTGCGGGCACCAGATGTTCGACTTCGGCGACGGTGACCCTCGCCGCGGTCGCCATCATCGGATTGAAGTTTCGCGCGGTCTTGCGATAGACCAGATTGCCGGCGGTGTCGCCCTTCCAGGCGTGAACGATCGCGAGATCGGCGAACAGCCCGCGCTCCATCAGATATTTCTCGCCATCGAACTCCCGCACTTCCTTGCCTTCGGCAATCAGGGTGCCGACGCCGGTCTTGGTGTAGAACGCCGGAATGCCGGCGCCGCCGGCGCGGATGCGCTCGGCCAGCGTGCCCTGCGGATTGAATTCGAGTTCGAGTTCGCCGGCGAGGTATTGCTGGGCGAACAGCTTGTTTTCGCCGACATAGGACGAGATCATCTTCTTGATCTGCCGCGTCTCCAGCAACCGGCCCAATCCGACGCCGTCGACACCGGCGTTGTTGGACACGACCGTCAGGTTCTTCACGCCGGAGTCGCGGATCGCATCGGCCAGCGTCTCTGCGATGCCACACAGGCCGAAACCGCCGGACATGATCATCATGCCGTCCCTGAGGATGCCATCGAGGGCCGATTTGGCGTCGGGGTAGACCTTGTTCATGAGATGCGACCTGAAGGAGGGAGGCGCCGCCTGCCAGCGCGCCGGGCACGATTGATGGCGCGTATTAGGGCAAAATCTTCGCGGTGCGTCAATTGGCGGTATGGCCGCCCTTACGGCCTTGAAAGCGTCAAGAAAACCAATCAAGTTGCGGTCGCGCTGGATCGGTTCCCGACCGCTCGGCGAGCGTCATCCAACCGGGATATGTCATTGACGATGGCCCAAGAATGAAGCGCCTGGGAATATCGGTCGCGGCAATTCTGGGAGTTGCGCTGATCGGGCTGACTGGGCTGATCGCCATGTCGCGGGTACTTGACCGCGACGCCTTGCGCCAGGCGGTTGAAACGCAGATCAGCGCCGTGACCGGCCTCGACTTCGTTGCCGATGGCCGTATCGACGTCTCGGTTTTTCCCGGCAGCTATGTCTCGTTCCATGATGTCCGCATCAAGGGCAGCGACGCCGATGCTCCGGTGCTCAGCGTCGATGTGCTCACCGCCAATCTGCGCCTGCTTCCGATGCTGATGCAGCGCTTCCAGATCGCCGACGTCATGATGCTGCGCCCTCACATCCGCGTGACGCGCGCCGCTGACGGCCGCAGTAACTGGACCCCGTTCGTGGAAACGATCGCGCGAACCATGAAGCCCGGAGCCGACAGCCCGGTCTCGTTTTCGGAAATCCGGATCCAGGATGGCAAACTCAGCTATGAGGATACCGCCAATGCGGTTTCCGAGAACCTCGGCGACATCGACCTGTCGCTGGCCTGGCCATCGATCTCCCGCTCGTTCGCCGCGACCGGACAGTTCGACTGGCGCGGTGAACGCATCGACGGCAGCATCAGCCTCAGCGACTTTCTCGCGGCGCTGTCCGGCGAGCGATCCGGCCTGAAGGTCAAGGTTGCCAGCGCGCCGCTGAAATTCGCATTCGACGGAACGGTCGCGAACCCGGTCAGCCTGATGATGGAAGGTACGCTGACCGCCGACAGCCCCTCGTTGCGCGAGGCGCTGCGCTGGATCGGACAGCCTCCGCCCGGCAGCGGCGGGTTCGGCCGATTCGCGCTCAAGGCACGCGCCAGCATGATCGGCGCATCGATCGCGCTGACCAACGTCAACATCGAGATCGACGGCAATGTCGCCGAAGGCGTGTTGACCTACGCCAACAATGGACGGCAGACCCTGCAGGCGACGCTGGCCGCCGGCGCGCTCGATTTCACGCCCTATGTCCAGACCATCCGTCTGCTCGCCAGCGGCGCCCGCGACTGGAACAGACAATTGTTCGATCTGCATGCGCTGTCCGCCACCGACCTCGACATGCGGCTTTCGGCGGCGAAGGTCACCGTCGGTTCGACCAAGCTCGGCAAAACCGCGCTCGGCGCCAACCTGCGCAACGGAACGCTGGCGCTCAGCATCGGCGAGGCGCAAATCTATGACGGAATCGCCAAAGGATGGTTCGGCATCTCGCGCGCCGACGCGGCCGCCGACGTGAAGGCGCAGTTTCAGCTGACCGACGTCGATCTGCAAGCCTGCGCCAGCGATCTGTTCGGCACCGGCAGGCTCTCCGGGCGCGGCAACCTGAATGTTTCACTCGAGGCCAAGGGATCGAGTCCGTTCGGACTGGCGCAATCGCTCGACGGGACAGCGACCCTGACCGGGCACGACGGCGCCATCAGCGGGTTCAACATCGAACACCTGCTGAAGCGGCTGGAGCGCCAGCCGCTCTCCGGCGGCGGAAATTTCCGCAGCGGCAAGACGCCGTTCGACACGCTGAACGTCGCCCTCAGTTTCAACGACGGCGTCGCGGTCGCGACCGATGTGCGCGTCGAGGGGCCGGCTGCGCGTCTCACCCTCACCGGCACCGCCTCGGTGCCGGCGCGCGACTACGATCTCAAGGGCATCGCAAGCCTGACGCCGGCGGCGGATGCCGACAATTTCGACCTGCCGTTCGTGATCCAGGGACCGTGGGACGATCCGCTGATCTTTCCCGATCCCGACAGCCTGATCCGCCGGTCCAAGGCGTCGGCGCCGCTGCTCGATGCGGTCAGAGACCGCAAGACCCGCGACGCGGTTCGCTCGGTGATCGAGCATCTGTCGGATCAGAAAGCGGTTCCCGAGGCGGCCGCTCCAGCGGCCCCGGCAGAATCCGGAACGTCGCGCACGAACTGACGTTGCTCGCTACAAGCCAAGGCTCGCGCGTATTCCGCAAAAGTGGATACCGGTTTTGCGATCAGAATACGCGCAAGTTTTTAATTGAGAGCATTTTCTTACGGCTAAGCGGATTCCACTTAGCCGGAAAATGCTCTCGTCAGCCCGGTCTCACAATGGCGCGGCGCTTTCACCCTGCCGGCTCGACAGTTTCGAGGCCAGCGATGCGGCGATGATGACGGTGGCGATCAATCCGATGATCAACGTGCAGATCGCGTTGATCTCGGGCTTCACGCCGAGGCGCACCTCAGAGTAGATCCGGATCGGCAGCGTCGTCGAGCCGGGTCCGGTGGTGAAACTCGCGATCACCAGGTCGTCCAGCGACAGCGTAAAGGCCAGCATCCAGCCCGCGGCGACCGACGGCAGGATCAGCGGCAGCGTCACCTTGACGAACGCACGCAGCGGATCGCAGCCGAGATCCATCGCGGCCTCCTCGAGGCTTCGATCGAGCGATCCGAGCCGCGACTGCACCACCACGGCGACGAAGCACATGGTGAGCGTGGTATGCGCGATCGTGACCGTCCAGAACCCGCGCTCCGCATCGACCGCAACGAACAGCAGCAGCAAGGACAGGCCGGTAATCACCTCGGGCATCACTAGCGGCGCGTACAGCATTCCGGAGAACAGCGTGCGTCCCCGAAAGTTCTCGGCGCGCGTCAGGGCTACCGCGGCGAGCGTACCGAGAATGGTGGCCGCCGTGGCAGAGACCGCGCCGACCCGCAGGCTCATCGCGGCCGCGGACAGCATCGCGGCATCGTTGAAAAATTCGAAGTACCAGCGCAGCGACCAGCCGCCCCACACCGTCACCAGCCGCGAGGCGTTGAACGAATAGATCACGAGAATAACGATCGGCAGATACAGAAACGCCAGCCCGAGCACGAGGGAGGTGACATTGAACGGCGACAGTCTGGCGAGCGCGGGCTTTGCCATCACCGCCCTCCCTCCATCTGGCGGCGTTGCAGCCGCTCGTAGACCAGAAGCGGCGCCAGCAGCAGCACCAGCAGCACGATGGCGATCGCCGACGCCACCGGCCAATCGCGGTTGGTGAAGAATTCCAGCCACAAGGTTTGCCCGATCATCGGCGAATCCGATCCCGCCAGCAGATCCGGAATAACAAACTCGCCAACGATGGGGATGAAGCACAAAAGTGCGCCCGCACCGACCCCCGGCAGCGACAGTGGAAACGTCACCAGCCAGAACGTCGTCAGCTGCGAGCTGCCGAGATCGGCGGCGGCCTCCAGCAGTGCGGAATCTATTTTGGCCAGCGTCGCATAGAGCGGCAGGATCATGAACGGCAGATAGGAATAGACGATGCCGATATACATCGCGGTGTCGGTGGACAGCCACACCACCGGCGCCGACACCAGATGCAGCGCCAGCAGCACCTTGTTTAGAAGACCGTCGTGCTGGAGAATGTTGATCCACGCATAGACGCGGATCAAAAACGAGGTCCAGAACGGCACGATCACCAAAATCATCGCGAGCGGTTGCCACCGCACTGGCAGTCGCGACATGCCGTAGGCGACGGGATAGCCGACCGCGAGCAGGATCGCCGTCGATATCAACGCGACCACAACGCTTCGCAGGTAGGACAGGATGTAGAGATGATCCGACGCGAGCAGTTTGAAATTCTCGAGCGACAGCGCCGCGAAGGCCGCCTTGATGGCGGCCATGCCCTGGGCCGGATCGAACACCGGCAGATAGGGCGGCTGCGCAATGGCCGTGTGGGACAGGCTGATCTTGAGCACGAAGCCGAACGGCAGCAGGAAGAACAGCAGCATCCACAGAAACGGCGCGACCGCCGCCCTGCGGGCCGGAACCGAGAAAAGACGCCGCCCGCTCATCGGTCGAGCACCACGCAATCGTCCGGCGCGAACCACGCCACCACGCGCTGCATGGTGGCGTAGGCATCGAGGTTGAGCCGAGCCGTGTTGGCGACCGAGGCGCATAGCAGCGCGCCGCAGTCGAGCCTGACCTGATAGCGGGTCTGACCGCCGAGATAGCTGATGCCGGCGACGACGCCTTCGAGGCGGTTGATCTCCGCAGCTTGGCCCGCATCCGGTGCCCCCTCGCGCCGCGACAAGCGAACCTTCTCCGGACGGATCGCAACGCAGACCTGGTCTGTCGTCAACGTCTGCAAGTCCGCCGCAGCGGTCACGCGGCCGGCTGACTGCGTCGCGATCGTCACGCGGCCGGCATCGCGCGATTCGACCTTGCCCTCGATGATGTTGATGCCGCCGACGAACCCAGCGACCCAGCGCGAATTCGGCGCCTCATAGAGCTGCCGCGGCGCCGCCACCTGTTCCAGACGCCCCGCGTTCATGACCCCGATGCGATCCGCCATCATCATCGCTTCCTCCTGATCGTGGGTGACGATGATGAAGGTCATGCCGAGCTGGCGCTGCAGCCGCATCAGTTCGGCTTGAGTATTCTCTCGCAGCTTCTTGTCGAGCGCCGCGAGCGGCTCGTCGAGCAGCAGCAACCGCGGACGCCGCGCCAGCGCGCGCGCCAATGCCACGCGCTGCCTCTGGCCGCCCGAAAGCTGGTCGGGCTTGCGCTTTTCCATGTCCTCGAGCTTCACCAGCGCGACCATTTCCGCAACGCGGCTCGCGATTTCCGCACGCGGCAGGCCCGCGCGCTTCAGCCCGAACGCGATGTTGTCGCGCACGCTGAGATGGGGAAACAGCGCATAGTTCTGGAACATCATGTTGACGGGACGCTGATGCGGCGGAACGCCGGCGATGTCCCGGCCATCGAGCAGGATTCGCCCGACGTCCGGCGTCTCGAATCCGGCCAGCATCCGCAACAGCGTGGTCTTGCCGCAGCCGCTCGGCCCCAGCAGCGCGAAAAACTCCCCTGCTTTGATATCGAGCGACAGCCGGTCAACCGCGGTAAATTCGCCGAAGCGCTTGACGACCGCATCGACCCGCAACAGCGCCGTGCCGGTCAGCCCGGCCGCATCGGGGCTATGTCTCGCCTCGTCAGTCATTCCATCCCGTCTCGTTTCGCGATGAAGGCCAGTGATCCGATTCCAGCAGTCGCAATTTCAGCGAGTCTTCTTGCGAATGCCGGAATCAAACAACCACCGGCAATACACGTTGCCGGCGGAGTTTTGGATGCGGCATTCGCGCTCAAGTAGGCGGCGAATGTCAAATCCGCTCCACTAGTCTAGCGGTGAATGCGGCTGTCAGCCGGCCTTGCGGCGGATTGCTTCGGGAATGGGGGGCGAACGCCCGACCAGGGCGGCGTAATGCGCGATCGGCTCCGGCTTGCCGATCAAAAAGCCTTGTACCGCGTCGCAGCCCGCATCGGCGAGGAAGCCGAGCTGCTCCTGCGTCTCGACGCCTTCCGCGACGATCGAGACGTCGAGGCCGTGACCGAGGCCGATCACCGCCCGCACGATCGCCGCGGACTGCGGATTGCACCCGAGGTACATGACAAACGCACGGTCGATCTTGATCTTGTCGAACGGGAACGCCTGGAAGTAGCTGAGCGAAGAATAGCCGCTGCCGAAATCGTCCATCGAGATGCGAACGCCCAGCGCTTTCAGCCGCCGCAGCAGCGCCAGGCTGCGCTCAAAGTCATCGATCAGCACGCCTTCGGTGATCTCAAGTTCGAGCCGGCCTGGATTGAGGCCGGTTTCCAGCAGAATCGAATGCACGAGACCGACCAGATCGCCGTGAACGAACTGCACCGGCGACAGGTTGACCGCGATCTGCTTCGGGTTCGGCCAGGATGCCGCCTCCCGGCACGCCTCGCGCAGAATCCACTCGCCCATTGCCACGATCAGGCCGCTCTCCTCGGCGAGCGGAATGAAATCGCCGGG